>CAMATD010000011.1 GCA_945860785.1 Variovorax sp. YR752
CCACGACCGTGAGCACGAAGTACGGCGTGGTTCGCACCGACCACATGCTGTTCATCGCGAGCGGCGCCTTCCACCTGAGCAAGCCGAGCGACCTGATTCCCGAGCTGCAGGGGCGCTTTCCGATCCGCGTCGAGCTGCAGTCGCTCTCGGTGGCCGACTTCGAAAGCATCCTCACGCAGACCCGCGCCGCGCTCGTGAAGCAGTACCAGGCGCTGCTCGCGACAGAGGGCGTGACGCTCGATTTCACGCCCGAAGGCGTCACGCGGCTGGCCACCATTGCCTTCGAGGTCAACGAGCGCACCGAGAACATCGGTGCCCGCCGTTTGTCGACCGTGATGGAGCGCCTGCTCGATGAGGTAAGCTTCGGCGCGACCCGCATCGAAGGACAGACCATCCGCATCGATGCCGCTTACGTCGACGAGCGCCTTGCGGCACTAAGTCACGACGAAGACCTTTCGCGCTTCATCCTCTGAAGCCGCTTCTCTTCCCCCTGTAACGGGGGAATGTTTCACGCATTACTTCCACTGTGTGAGCTAAGTGCTTCATTTTCAACGAAATTCGTCGATTCCTAGGTTTTTGAATCGACGCTAAGTCGTTGATTCCATTACAAAAAATACCACCAACGGCCAGTTGCGTCCCAAGTGTTTCCTGCTACAGTGCAAAAAAGTGCAGTTAAGTGGGAAAAAGTGCGGGCAGCGCCCCTTTCGGGTGCTGCGGCAACTCCCATCACAGGGGTTTGTGGTCGTGTTTCAAGGCGCTTCATCGCTCAGTCTGGATGCCAAGGGGCGGCTCTCCGTGCCGACCCGGCATCGTGACGTCCTGAGCGCGACGGCAGGCGGCCAGCTCACGATCACCAAGCATCCGCACGGATGCCTGATGGTGTTCCCCCGGCCCGAATGGGAAAAATTCCGCGACCGCATCGCTGCGCTGCCGATGTCGGCGCAGTGGTGGAAGCGCGTCTTCCTGGGCAACGCGATGGACGTCGAGATGGACGGCACCGGCCGCATCCTGGTGTCGCCCGAGCTGCGTGCGGCCACCGGCATTGCGCGCGACACGCTGCTCCTGGGCATGGGCAACCACTTCGAACTCTGGGACAAGGCCACCTACGAGGCCAAGGAGGCCGAGGCCACCCAGGGCGAGATGCCGGATGTGTTTCAGGACTTCGCGTTCTGAGGACCCACGTGAACACCCCATGGACCCATACGACCGTCTTGCTGAACGAAGCGGTGGAAGCCCTTCTTTCCGGCAGCGCGGCGGCCGCCGGCACCTATGTCGATGCAACTTTCGGTCGGGGAGGACATGCGCGCGCAATCCTCGCGCGGCTGGCACCGGAAGGCAGGCTGATCGCATTCGACAAGGATGCGGAAGCGGTGGCCGAAGCAGCGCGCATCTCCGATGCGCGTTTTTCTATCCGGCACCAGGGATTCCGTTCGCTGGGCGAGTTGCCCGACGCCAGCGTGGCGGGTGTGCTGATGGACCTGGGCGTGAGTTCGCCGCAAATCGACAACCCGGTGCGCGGCTTCAGTTTTCGATTCGACGGCCCGCTCGACATGCGCATGGACACCACGCGCGGCGAGAGCGTGGCCGAATGGCTGGCAACGGCCGAACTTCAGCAGATTGCAGAGGTGATCCGTGACTATGGCGAAGAACGGTTTGCTGTTCAGATTGCAAAGGCGATTGTTGCTCGCCGACAAGAACGGGGCCCAATTTCAACCACCACCGAACTGGCCGAGCTCGTGGCTGGCACGGTCAAAACCCGCGAGCAGGGCCAGAACCCTGCAACGCGCACATTTCAGGCTTTTCGGATTTTCATCAACGCCGAGCTTGAAGAGCTGCAACAGGCGCTAGAGGCGAGCCTGTCCGTGTTGCAGCCCGGAGGCCGGCTCGCGGTGATCAGCTTCCACTCGCTGGAAGACCGCATCGTGAAGCAGTTCATCGCCAAGCACTCGAAGGAGGTCTACGACCGTCGAGCGCCTTTCGCTGCGCCCAAGGTGATGAAGCTCAATGCGCTCGAGCGCATCAAGCCCTCGCAGGCCGAGGTGAGCGGCAACCCCCGCTCGCGCAGCGCCATCTTGCGCGTGGCCGAACGGACCGAGGCCAACTGACGTGGCCCGGCTCAACCTGCTCCTGCTGCTGGCCGTCATTGCGACGGCGTTGTACCTTGTGCACACGCAGTACCTCTCGCGCCAGCTCTACACCGAGCTCGACCGCGTGCAGCAGGAAGCCCGCAAGCTCGAAACCGACCGCGATCGCCTGCAGGTCGAAAAGCGCGCGCAGGCCACGCCGCTGCGCGTCGAGAAGCTCGCCAAGGAGCAGCTCCAGATGCGCACCACCACCCCGGCCATCACGCAGTACGTGCGGCCGGACGGTACGGTGATTCCGGCCGTGGTGCCGCTGCCGCCGGTGACGCCACCGACGAAGCCCGCCGCAACGGGGAGGGCCGCACGATGAGCCGCGGCAATCGCAGCGTGCGCTACACGACCAGCCCCTTGCTCGCGAGCAAGACGCCGGTCTGGCGCAGCAAGTTCATCGTCGCCGGCATCGCCCTGGGCTTCGTCATGCTGGCGGGGCGGGCTGCGTACGTGCAGGTCTTCAACAACAGCTTCTTCCAGCGGCAGGGCGAAGTGCGCTTTGCGCGCACGCTCGAGCTGCCGGCCAACCGCGGCCGCATCCTCGACCGCAACGGGCTCATCCTCGCCTCCAGCGTGGTGGCGCCCAGCATCTGGGCCATTCCCGAAGACATCGAGCGCGACAACCCCGAGGTCCGGGCCAAGCTCAAGCAGGTGGCCAAGCTGCTCGAGATGTCGCAGAAGGACTTCGACAAGAAGCTCGAGGACGAGGACAAGACCTTCGTCTGGATCAAGCGCCAGGTCGACGAGCCCATCGCCAAGCAGATCGCCGCGTTCAACCTCAAGGGCATCTACCAGCGCAAGGAATACAAGCGCCAGTACCCCGAAGGCGAGGCGGCCGCGCACGTGGTCGGCTTCACCAACGTGGAAGACAACGGCCAGGAAGGCATCGAACTCGCGTTCAACAAGGAGCTGGCCGGCAAGGCGGGTTCCCGCCGCGTCATCAAGGACCGGCTCGGCCGCGTGGTCGAGGGCGTGGGCGAAACGGTGCCGCCGCTCGACGGCCGGGACATCCAGCTCAGCGTCGACAGCAAGGTGCAGTTCTTCGCCTACCAGAAGCTGCGCGACGCGGTCACCGCCCGCCGTGCCAAGGCCGGCAGCGTGGTGGTGCTCGACTCCATCACCGGCGAGGTGCTGGCGCTCGCCAACTACCCGAGCTACGTGCCCGACAAGCGCCAGAACCTCACCGGCGAGCAGCTGCGCAACCGCGCGCTCACCGACACCTTCGAGCCCGGCTCGACGATGAAACCCATCACCGTCGGTATGGCGCTCGAAGCTGGCCGCGTGAAGCCCTCGACCTTGATCGAAACCGGCCCCGGCCGCTTCCAGATCGGTGGCTTCACCATCAGCGACACCCACAACTACGGCACGCTGACGGTCGAGGGCGTGATCCAGAAGTCCAGCAACGTCGGCGCGCTCAAGATCGCGCAGAAGATGACCCCGCACGAGATGTGGGACACCTACACCGCGCTCGGCTACGGCCAGAAGCCGCAGATCCAGTTCCCCGGCGCGGTCACCGGGCGCCTGCACCCGTGGAAGACCTGGAAGCCGGTCGAGCAGGCCACCATGGCCTACGGCTACGGCCTGTCGGCGTCGCTGTTCCAGATGGCGCATTCGTACACCTCGTTCGCGCACGACGGCTCGATCATTCCGGTCACCATTTTGAAGAGCGCCGAGCCGGCGGTGGGTGTGCGGGTGTTCTCGCCGTCCAACGCGCTGGCCGTGCGCAAGATGCTGCAGATGGCGGCCGGCCCGGGCGGCACCGGCACGCGCGCCCAGACGGTCGGCTACTCGGTCGGCGGCAAGTCGGGCACGGCCCACAAGCAGGTCGGCAAGGGCTATGCGAGCAACAAGTACCGCGCCTGGTTCACCGGCATGGCGCCCATCGACAAGCCGCGCATCATCGTCGCGGTGATGATCGACGAGCCCACCGACGGCCAGTATTTCGGCGGTGTCGCCGCGGCGCCCGTGTTCAGCGAAGTCGTGCAGCAGACCCTGCGCATGATGAACGTTGCACCCGATCTGGCGGTCAAACCCCTTGTGATGACGCAGGGCGTCGACGAGAGCTTCTGAGCATGCTGACACTCACTTCCCCCCAACTGGCCGCACTCTGGCTCAAGGAGCGCGTGCGGGGTGCGCTGCACGCCGACAGCCGGCCCGTGGGCGCGGGCGACGGCTTCATTGCGTGGCCCGGCGCCGCGACGGACGGGCGCAAGCACGTGGCGGCGGCGCTCGCACAGGGCGCCGTGGCCTGCCTAGTCGAATACGACGGTGTCGACGCTTTCGGCCTGGACGGTGACGACCGCATTGCGAGCTATCCCGGCCTGAAGGCAGCCACCGGCCCGATCGCCTCGGCTTTCTACGACAACCCCTCGGCGCTGCTCGACGTGCTGGCCGTGACCGGCACCAACGGCAAGACCTCCACCGCGTGGTGGCTCGCCGAATCGCTGTCGTCGCTGGCCGTGCCGGGCGGCGTTCGCGCGATGCGGCCCGACGGCACGACCGAGCGCGGCACACCGTCGCCCTGTGCCGTGATGGGCACGCTGGGCATCGGCGTTCCGCCAACCCTCACCTACACCGGCCTCACCACGCCCGACCCCGTGATGATGCAGGGCGAGCTGCGCGCCCTGGTCGAGCGCGGCTTCGGCGCCTGCGCCATCGAGGCCTCCTCGATCGGCATCGCCGAACGCCGGCTCGACGGCGCGCGCATTGCCGTGGCCGTGTTCACGAATTTCACGCAGGACCACCTCGACTACCACGGCAGCATGGACGCCTACTGGCAGGCCAAGGCCGAGCTGTTCCGCTGGCTCGGCCTGCGCGCGGCGGTGATCAACATCGACGACATGCACGGCGCCAGCCTCTGCGCGAATCTGGTCGATGCCGGCATCGGCGCGCTCGACGTCTGGACCGTCTCGGCCGGCGGCAAGCCGGCGCGGCTCGTGGCGCGCGACATCGGCTACGACGCGCAGGGCCTGCAGTTCTCGGTAGCCGAGCACGGCACCGCGAGCGTCGAGCGACTTTCCACCGGCCTGATCGGCCAGTACAACGTGGCCAACCTGCTCGGCGTGCTCGGCACCCTGCGGGCCCTGGGCCTCTCGCTGACACAGGCCGTGGCGGCCTGCGCCAACCTCACCAGCGTGCCGGGCCGCATGGAGCGGGTGAGCGTGGGCGGCGATACGCCGCTTGCCGTGGTCGACTACGCCCACACGCCCGACGCCCTCGACAAGGCGCTGGCCGGCCTGCGCCCGCTGGCGCAGCAGCGCGGCGGCGCGCTCTGGTGCGTGTTCGGCTGCGGCGGCGACCGTGACCCGATCAAGCGCCCGATGATGGCTGCCGTGGCAGAGCGCCAGGCCGACCGCGTGGTCGTGACCAGCGACAACCCGCGCAGCGAAAAGCCCGACGCGATCATCAGCCAGGTGCTGCGCGGCCTTTCGCGCCCCGAAGCCGCCCAGGTGCAGGCCGACCGCGCAGCCGCCATCGCCGATGCGATCGCGCAAGCCGCGCCGCAGGACGTGGTGCTGATCGCCGGCAAGGGCCACGAGGCCTGGCAGGAGATCGCGGGCCAGCGCATTCCGTTTTCCGACAGGACCCATGCGCTGGATGCGCTGACGAAGCGAGGTGCGGCATGACCGATACGACGCCGCTGAACATGACGCTCGCGCAGGCGCAGCAATGGATTCCCGGTTCGCGCCTCGTGGGCGACCCGGCGACGGTCATCGCCCGTGTCCACACCGACACCCGCACGCTGGCCGATGGCGACCTGTTCGTCGCGCTCAAGGGCGAGCGCTTCGATGCCAACGATTTCCTGGCCCAGGCCAGGGAGCACGGCGCCGTCGCGGCCATTGCCCACCACGGCCTCGAAGCCGCCGGGCTGGCCGGCCTCGAAGTGCCCGATTCGCTGGCCGCGCTGGGTGCGCTCGGCGCGGGCTGGCGCGCGCAGTTCGAGCTGCCGCTGATCGCAGTCACCGGCAGCAACGGCAAGACCACGGTCACGCAGATGATCGCGGCGATCCTCGTCGCCTTCCGCGCCGACCGTGCGCTGGCCACGGCCGGCAACTTCAACAACGAGATCGGCGTGCCGCTCACGCTGCTGCGCCTGCACGCGCGGCACCAGCGCGCCGTGCTCGAGCTGGGCATGAACCATCCGGGCGAGATCGCGCGGCTGGCCGCCATCTCGCGTCCGACCATCGCGCTGGTCAACAACGCACAGCGCGAGCACCAGGAATTCATGGCCAGCGTCGAAGCGGTGGCGATCGAGAACGCCGCCGTGTTCGCGGTGCTGCCCGACAACGGCACGGCCGTCTTCCCTTACGGCGACACCTTCACCTCGCTGTGGACCGACATGGCGCGCGACGGCGGTTCCCGCCGCTGCATGACCTTCGGGGAAAACGAAGACGCCGACATCTCGCTCGACAGCGCCGAATGGAAGCAGGGTGCCTGGGCCGTTCGCGTGCGCACGCCGCTCGGCAACTTCGACGCGAGCCTGCACATCGCGGGCCGCCACAACGTGGGCAACGCGCTGGCCGCCACCGCCTGCGCACTGGCGGCCGGTGTTTCGCTCGAGACCATCGCCGCGGGCCTGTCGGCCTTCGAGCCGGTCAAGGGCCGCTCCAAGGCCAGCGAACTCCTGCTGGCGAACAAGCATTCGATCACGCTGGTCGACGACAGCTACAACGCTAACCCCGATTCGGTGATTGCCGCCATCGACGTGCTCGCGGGCCTGCCCGGTCCGCGCCTATTGGTGCTCGGCGAGATGGGCGAGGTGGGCGACCGCGCGCCCCAGTTCCACGCCGAGGTCGGCGACTGGGCGCGGCAGCGCGGCATCGAGGCCGTCTACACGCTCGGCCCCGAAACCGCGCACACCGTCGCGGCCTTCAAGGACGACATCAACGGCCGTCATTTCGACGCGTTCGACGAACTCAATGCCGCCGTGCTCGCCCGCCTGCCGCTGGTCGGCAGCGTGCTCGTCAAGGGATCGCGCTTCATGAAGATGGAGCGCGTGGTGCAGGCCATCGGCGCTCTGGTGCAACCTACAACAACAAAAGGAGGCCGGTCATGACGCATGAGCCGCGCGACACGACATGCTGATGAGCCTGGCCCAATGGCTGCAGACGCTGTCGCCCGAGTTCGGGTTTTTGCGCGTTTTCCAGTACCTCACTTTTCGCGCGCTGATGGCCGCGCTGACCGCGCTCGTGGTCGGGCTGGTGGCCGGCCCCTACGTGATCCGCCGCCTCACCGCGCTCAAGATCGGCCAGCCCGTGCGCGGCTACGGCATGGAAACGCACCTGACCAAGAGCGGCACGCCCACCATGGGCGGCGTGCTGGTGCTGTTCGCCATCGCCTTCGCCACGCTGCTGTGGTTCGATATCTCGAACCGCTTCGTCTGGATCGTGCTGTGGGTCACGATGGGCTTCGGCGCCATCGGCTGGGCCGACGACTGGCGCAAGGTGGTGCGCAAGGACCCGGAAGGCATGCGCTCGCGCGAGAAGTATTTCTGGCAGTCGGTGGTCGGTTTGCTGGCCGGCTTCTACCTGCTCTTCAGCATCTCGGAAAGCTCGAACTGGCGCGTGCTGCAGTTGTTCTTCGCCTGGGTGCAGTCGGGCTTCGACCTCGACTTTCCGCCCAAGATCAACCTCTTGGTGCCCTTCTTCAAGGAAGTGAGCTACCCGCTCGGCGGCATCGGCTTCGTGATCCTCACTTACCTGGTGATCGTCGGCGCGAGCAACGCGGTCAACCTGACCGACGGCCTCGATGGCCTTGCGATCATGCCGGTGGTGATGGTGGGCTCGGCGCTGGGCGTGTTCGCATACGTCACGGGCAGCGCGGTGTACTCCAAGTACCTGCTGTTCCCCAACATCCCGGGCTCGGGCGAGCTGCTGGTGTTCTGCTCGGCCATGGCCGGCGCGGGCCTGGCCTTCCTCTGGTTCAACACCCATCCGGCGCAGGTCTTTATGGGCGACGTGGGCGCGCTCGCGCTCGGCGGCGCGCTGGGCACCATCGCGGTCATCGTGCGCCAAGAGATCGTGTTCTTCATCATGGGCGGCATCTTCGTGGTCGAGGCGATCTCGGTGATGGCGCAGGTCATGTATTTCAAGTACACGAAGAAGCGCTACGGCGAAGGCCGCCGCGTGCTCAAGATGGCGCCGCTGCACCATCACTTCGAGAAGAGCGGCTGGCGCGAGACCCAGGTCGTGGTGCGCTTCTGGATCATCACGATGCTGCTGTGCCTCGTGGGTCTTTCGACGTTGAAGCTGCGGTGAGAAGAAAAAGCACATGCGGCATCTGAAAGACTTCCCCGTTCTCATCCTCGGCCTCGGTGCGTCCGGGCTGGCGATGACGCGCTGGTGCGCGCGCCATGGCGCGGTCGTGACCGTGGCGGACACGCGCGAGGCACCGGCGGCGCTTGCGACGCTTCAGGCGGAATTGCCCGAGGTGACGTTCATTGGCGGACCGTTCTCGGCCGCGCTGATCGAAGGCACGCCGATCCGCGCGGTGTACCGCTCGCCGGGCCTGTCGCCCGCGACCATTGCGCCGGTCGTCGATGCGGCACGGGCCGTGGGCCTGACGGTGGGGGGCGAGTTGGATCTCTTTGCGCGCGCGCTGCTGGATCTGCGGACTGTCGAAGTGCCGGTGGTGGAGGCAGAGCCTCCACCGGCTGCCGAAGTGGTCACGGAAACCGTGGAGCCAGAAGCTCAAGCTGAGTTGGCTCTGGACGTCGAGCCTGAGGAAACTGCAACGGTCGCGGTGGTCGAAGCCGTCGAAGTGCCGCCACCGGCCGAACAGGTCGAAGCAGTCGTGCCCGCTGAAACACCTGAAGCCGTCGAGGCAATCGAAGTTCCGGCGGCGACCGAGACCCCCGAAGCATCGGCCGAACCCGAACCTGCGACGCCCGCCATGGCGGAAGCCATGGCGGGCGACCCCTCGCTGAGCGTTCCGGTTTCGCCTCCCGAAGAAGAAGTCGCGCCGGCTGCAGAGACGCCCGAAGTCCCCCCAGCATCGCCCGCGCCCGCCACGGGCTCCAGGCTGCCAGCGACCGGCAAGCCCTACGTTCCGTCGGCCGCCAAGGAAGCGGCCGAGTTCGTCGCCAAGTTCGCCGAACTCTCCGCCACCAACCCGGCCTCCGCCGCGGTCGAGGAAGAGCCGACGCCCCAGTTCCCGCTGGTGCCGATCGAGGAGCCCCCGGCACCGAAGGGCTACACCCCCGCAGTGCTCGCCATCACCGGCACCAACGGCAAGACCACCGTCACCGCGCTCACCGGCCAGCTGGTCGAGCGCGCGGGCAAGACCGTGGCCGTGGCCGGCAACATCGGGCCAACGCTGCTCGACACCCTGGCCGCGCACATCGATGCCGAGACGCTGCCCGCTGTCTGGGTGCTCGAACTCTCCAGCTTCCAGCTCGACGGCGTGCAGGGCTTCGAGCCGACCGCCGCGACCGTGCTCAACCTCACGCAGGACCACCTCGACTGGCACGGCGACATACCGGCCTACGCGGCGGCCAAGGCGCGCATCTTCGGCGCGCGGGGCCTCATGGTGCTGAACCGCGAAGACGCCGGCGTGATGGCCATGCTGCCGCCGCCCGTCAAGGTCAGGCTGCAGCGCCCGCAGATCCGCACGCACATCACCTTCGGCAGCGCGATGCCGCTGCGCCCCGGCGACTACGGCATCGAGCGCGTCAACGGCATGGCCTGGCTGGTGCGCGCGCTGGAAGCCGACGAAACCCAGAAGCGCAAGCGTGGTGCAGTGATCGAGGAAGAAATCTTCCTGCAGCGCCTGCTGCCCGCCGATGTGCTGCGCATCCGCGGCCGCCACAACGCCCTGAACGCACTGGCCGCGCTCGCGCTGGCCAGCGCCGCCGACTGCGCACTCGGCCCCATGCTCTACGGCCTGCGCGAATACCGCGGCGAGCCGCACCGCGTGGAGCCCATCGCGCTGATCGACGACGTCGAGTACTTCGACGACAGCAAGGGCACCAACGTCGGCGCCACGGTGGCTGCGTTGAACGGCCTTGGCGAAGACCGCCGCGTGGTCGTGATCCTCGGCGGCGAAGGCAAGGGCCAGGACTTCGAACCGCTCGCCGCGCCCGTGGCCCAGTACGCACGCGCCGTCGTGCTCATCGGCCGCGATGCGCCGCTGATCGAAGCCGCGCTGGCCGCCACCGGCGTCTCGCTGATGCATGCGGCCTCGATGCCCGAGGCCGTGCACATGGCCGCCGCGCGCGCCAACCCGGGCGATGCCGTGCTGCTGTCACCGGCCTGTGCGAGCTTCGACATGTTCAACGACTACGAGCACCGCGCAACGGTGTTCCGCGAGGCCGTGCAGGCGCTCGAGGACAACCCGCGCGGCCCGTTCCACGACGCTTCTTCGAAGGAAACGCTGTGAACTCCGCTGCTGCCGGCGCCAACACCGACACCCGCACCAGCCGCTTCGGTGGCTGGTTCAGGCGCGCCTGCAGCGGCATCGACGCCTTGCCCATGCACCTGCCGGTGCGGCTGGGCGGCGCCGGCTTCTCGCAGACCAAGGCCACGCCGATGCGCGTGCTGGGCTTCGACCAGGCGCTGGTCTGGGTCACGGTCGCGCTTTTGACCTGGGGCCTGGTGATGGTGTATTCGGCCTCCATCGCGCTGCCCGACAACCCGCGCTTTGCGCGCGCCGGCTACAGCGCCTCGTTCTTCCTCACGCGGCATGCGGCCTCGGTGGTGTTCGCGTTCATCGCGGCGCTGCTGGCCTTCCAGATTCCGATGAAGACCTGGGAGCGCGCCGCGCCCTGGCTCTTCGTGGCCTCGCTGCTCTTGCTGGTGGCGGTGCTGATTCCGCACATCGGCATCAACGTGAACGGCGCGCGCCGCTGGCTGCCGATGGGCTTCATGCGCTTCCAGCCCTCGGAACTCGCCAAGCTCGCGATGGTGCTCTACGCCGCCAGCTACATGGTGCGCAAGATGGAGATCAAGGAGCGGTTCTTTCGCGCCGTGCTGCCGATGGGCATCGCGGTGGTGGTGGTCGGCATGCTGGTGATGGCCGAGCCCGACATGGGTGCGTTCATGGTGATCGCGGTCATCGCGATGGGCATCCTGTTCCTGGGCGGCGTGAATGCGCGCATGTTCTTCGTGATCGCCGCGCTGGTGGTGGTGGCCTTCGGCACCATCGTCGCGAGCAGCCCGTGGCGCCGCGAGCGCATCTTTGCCTACCTCGATCCGTGGAGCGAGGAGCATGCGCTGGGCAAGGGCTACCAGCTCTCGCACTCGCTGATCGCTATCGGGCGCGGCGAGATTTTTGGCGTCGGCCTCGGTGGCAGCGTCGAGAAGCTGCACTGGCTGCCCGAAGCGCACACCGACTTCCTGCTCGCCGTGATCGGCGAGGAGTTCGGCCTGATCGGCGTGCTGCTGATCATCGGCCTGTTCCTCTGGCTCACGCGCCGCATCATGCACATCGGCCGCCAGGCGATCGCGCTGGACCGCGTGTTCTCGGGCCTCGTCGCCCAGGGCGTCGGCGTGTGGATCGGCTTCCAGGCCTTCATCAACATGGGGGTGAATCTTGGCGCGCTGCCGACCAAGGGGCTGACCTTGCCGCTGATGAGCTTCGGCGGCTCGGCCATCCTGATGAACATGATTGCGCTGGCGGTGGTGCTGCGCATCGACTACGAGAACCGTGTGCTGATGCGGGGAGGTCGCGTATGACGCGCACCGCTCTCGTCATGGCCGGTGGAACCGGTGGCCACATCTTCCCGGGCCTCGCCGTGGCCGAAGCGCTGCGCGAGCGCGGCTGGCGTGTCCATTGGCTGGGCGCGCCCGGCAGCATGGAAGAAAAACTCGTGCCGCCGCGTGGCTTCGCCTTCGAGCCGGTGCAGTTCGGTGGCGTGCGCGGCAAGGGCCCGCTCACGCTGTTCCTGCTGCCGCTGAAGCTGCTGCGCGCCTTCTGGCAGAGCTTTCGCGTGGTGCGCCGCGTGAAGCCCGACGTGCTGGTGGGCCTGGGCGGCTACATCACCTTCCCGGGCGGGATGATGGGCGTGCTGCTCAACAAGCCGCTGGTGCTGCACGAGCAGAACTCGGTGGCCGGCCTCGCCAACAAGGTGCTGGCGGGCGTGGCCGGCCGTGTGTTCACGGCCTTCCCGAATGTGCTGAAGAAGGCGCAATGGGTCGGCAACCCGCTGCGCGCGGCGTTCACCTCGCAGCCCGACCCGGCCTCGCGCTTCGCAGGCCGTACCGGGCCGCTCAAGCTGCTCGTGGTTGGCGGCAGCCTCGGCGCGCGCGGCCTCAACACCGTGGTGCCGCAGGCGCTGGCACGCATCGAGCCGGCCGTGCGCCCGCAGGTGCTGCACCAGAGCGGCGCCAAGCAGATCGACGAACTGCGCGCCAACTACGCCACAGCCGGCGTGGACGGCGAGCTCACGCCTTTCATCGAAGACACGGCGCAGGCCTATGCCGACGCCGACATCATCGTCGCGCGCGCTGGTGCCAGCACCGTCACAGAAATCGCGGCCGTCGGCGCAGCAGCGCTGTTCGTGCCTTTTCCCTCGGCGGTCGACGACCACCAGACCACCAACGCACGCTTCCTCGTGGATGCGGGCGGTGGTTGGCTGGTGCAACAGACCGACCTCACTCCTGCATTGCTGGCCGACTTGCTACAGAAAACCGAGCGCACAACGCTGATCGACAAGGCCGCCAAGGCCAAAACCATGCAGAAGACCGAAGCGGTGGAAGCCGTCGTCCGCGCCTGCGAGGAGCTTGCCAAATGAAGCACGCGATTCGTCACATCCATTTCGTGGGCGTCGGGGGCTCGGGCATGAGCGGCATCGCCGAGGTGCTGCTGAACCTGGGCTACCGCATCACCGGCTCCGACCTGTCCGACAGCGCCACGCTGCGCCGGCTCGCGGGCCTGGGCATCGGCACCTTCGTGGGCCACGCCGCCGCGCACATCGACGGTGCGGATGCAGTCGTCACCTCCACCGCGGTGCAGTCGGACAACCCCGAGGTGCTGGCCGCGCGCGAGAAGCGCATTCCGGTCGTGCCGCGCGCACTGATGCTGGCCGAGCTGATGCGCCTCAAGCAGGGCATCGCGATTGCGGGCACGCACGGCAAGACCACCACCACCAGCCTCGTGGCGAGCGTGCTCGACGCAGCGGGGCTCGATCCGACCTTCGTGATCGGCGGGCGCCTCAACAGCGCGGGCGCCAATGCGCAGCTCGGCAGCGGCGACTACATCGTGGTCGAGGCCGACGAATCGGACGCCTCGTTCCTGAACCTGCTGCCGATCATGGCGGTGGTCACGAACATCGATGCCGACCACATGGAGACCTACGGGCACGACTTCGCGAAGCTCAAGAAGGCTTTTGTCGACTTCCTGCACCGCATGCCGTTCTACGGCGTGGCCATCCTGTGCACCGACGACCCGGCGGTGCGCGACATCGTGGCCGACGTGACCTGCCCGGTCACGAGCTACGGCTTCGGCGAGGACGCCCAGGTGCGCGCCATCGACGTGCGCGCCGTCGGCGGCCAGATGCATTTCACCGCGCAGCGCCGCAACGGCGTGACGCTGCCGGACCTGCCCATCGTGCTGAACCTGCCGGGCGAGCACAACGTGCGCAATGCGCTGTCGGTGATCGCGGTGGCGGTCGAGCTCGGCATTCCCGATGACGCGGTGCAGCGCGGCCTGGCTGGCTTCAAGGGCGTGGGCCGCCGCTTCCAGAGCTATGGCGACGTGAGCGTGCCGGGCGATGCAGCAGCAGGCCACTTCACCGTGATCGACGACTACGGCCATCATCCGGTCGAGATGGCGGCCACGATTGCCGCGGCACGCGGCGCCTTCCCGGGCCGCCGGCTGGTGCTCGCCTTCCAGCCGCACCGCTACACCCGCACGCGCGACTGCTTCGAGGATTTCGTCAAGGTCATCGGCACCGCCGACTCGGTGCTGCTCGGCGAGGTCTATGCCGCCGGCGAGGCGCCCATCGTGGCGGCCGATGGCCGCACGCTGGCACGCGCACTGCGCGTCGCGGGCAAGGTGGAGCCGGTGTTCGTCGACGACATCACCGCCATGCCGCAAGCCATTCTCGACAACGCGCACGCCGGCGACGTGGTGCTCTGCATGGGCGCGGGGTCCATCGGCGCAGTGCCGGGCAAGGTGGTCGAACTCGGCACCGCTGCTGCTGCAACCGCCGCCGCGCCATCGTCATCAACATCGGAGCGCGCCTCGCGCAAGGGGAGGGCATCGTGAGCCTTCAGGATCCAAAACTCTTCGGCAAGGTCGCCGTGCTGTTCGGCGGCAGTTCGGCCGAACGCGAGATTTCATTGATGTCCGGCACCGGCGTGCTCGAAGCCCTGCGCTCGCGCGGCGTCGATGCGCATGCCTTCGATCCGTCCGAGCGCGAACTGGCCGACCTCCAGCGCGAAGGCTTCGCCCGCTGCTTCGTCGCGCTGCACGGCCGCCATGGCGAGGACGGCACGGTGCAGGGCGCGCTCGAACTGCTCGGCATTCCCTACACCGGCTCGGGCGTGATGGCCTCGAGCGTGGCGATGGACAAGGTCATGACCAAGCGCATCTGGCAGGCCGACGGCCTGCCGACGCCCAAGTACGTGCGCCTAGCCTTCGACCAGCAAAGCCGCGAGCAGATCATGGTGGTACCCGACGTGCTCGGCCTGCCGCTGATCGTGAAGCCGCCGCGCGAGGGCTCGTCCATCGGCGTGACCAAGGTCGAGGGCTATTCGCAGATGCAGGACGCCGTCACGCTCTCGGCGAAGTACGACGCCGACGTGCTCTGCGAGGAATTCATCGAGGGCGAGGAAGTGACCTGCGCCGTGCTCGGCCAGGGGCTCGACGCGCGTGCGCTGCCGGTGGTGCGCATCGCCGCACCCGAAGGCGCCTACGACTACCAGAACAAGTACTTCACCGACGACGTGAAGTACCAGTGCCCGAGCGGCCTGCCCGAGGCCGAGGAGCACGAGATCCAGCGCATCACGCTGGCCGCGTACCACACGCTCGGCTGCCGCGGCTGGGGCCGCGCCGACGTGATGATCCGCGCCAGCGACCGCAAGCCCTTCCTGCTCGAGATGAACACCTCGCCCGGCATGACCAGCCATTCGCTGGTGCCGATGTCGGCGCGCGCGGCGGGCATTGCCTACGAAGACCTGTGCCTGCACGTGCTGGCCTCGGCTTCGCTGGATGCCAGAGGAGGAGTGCAATAGCCATGGCCGACAGCATCCAGGCGCCGTTCGACGTCAAGCTCATGAACATCGTGGCGAACCTCGCGTTCGCGGCGGTGGCGCTCATGCTGCTTGCCGCGGGTGCGTGGTGGGTGCTGCGCCAACCCTTCTTCCCGCTCGGCGGCATCAAGGTGGACGGCGAGGTCACGCACAACAACGCGGTCACGCTGCGCGCCAACGTGGCGCCGCAACTCAACGGCAACTTCTTCACCATCGACCTGGCGCGTGCGCGCACCGCCTTCGAGTCGGTGCCGTGGGTGCGCAGTGCGGTGGTGCGGCGCGAGTTTCCGAACAAGCTGCGCGTGACGCTCACCGAGCAGGTGCCGGTGGCCAACTGGGGCGACGAGGCGGGCTCCAAGCTGATCAACGGCTTCGGCGACGTGTTCGAGGCCAACGTGGCCGAGGTGGACGACAACCTGCCGCGCCTGGACGGCCCGATCGAACAGGCCGGCCAGGTGCTGGGCATGTACCGCGTGCTCGCGCCGCAGTTCCAGCCCTACGACTTCAGCATCGACGAGCTTTCGCTGTCGAGCCGGGGCAGCTGGCGGGTGGTGCTCGACAGCGGCGCGCAGATCGAACTCGGCCGCGGCCAGAGCGAGGAAGTGACGGCGCGACTGCAGCGCTTTCTGAAGACCGTGACCCAGGTCGCGGGCCAGTACCACCGCACGGTGGCCGACGTCGAAGGCGCCGATCTGCGCCACAACGACGCGTATGCATTGCGGCTGCGCGGCGTCACCACGGTCTCGCCCGAGGCCCCAAGAAGAATCAAGTAGCGCTCATCGAGAAATCGAGGACATATCTCAATGCCTAAAGAATACAAAGACTTGGTCGTAGGACTCGATATCGGCACCGCCAAGGTGATGGTGGTGGTGGCCGAGGTGCTGCCCGGCGGCGAACTCAAGCTGGCGGGGCTCGGCATTGCGCCGAGCAATGGCTTGAAGCGCGGCGTGGTGGTGAACATCGACGCCACCGTGCAGAGCATCCAGCAGGCGCTGAAAGAGGCCGAGCTGATGGCGGACTGCAAGATCAGCCGCGTCTACACCGGCATCACCGGCAGCCACATCCGCGGCATCAACTCCAGCGGCATGGTGGCGGTGAAGGACAAGGAAGTGACGCCGGCCGACGTGGCCCGCGTGGTGGAAACCGCGCGCGCGATCAACATCTCGAGCGACCAGCGCCTCTTGCTGGGGGAGCCGCAGGAGTTCGTGATCGACGGCCAGGACGTGAAGGAGCCGATCGGCATGAGCGGCATGCGGCTCGAGGCCAAGGTGCACATCGTGACCGGCGCGCAGAGCGCGGCCGAGAACATCATCAAGTGCGTGCGCCGCTGCGGCCTGGAGGTCGACCAGCTGATGCTGAATCCGCTGGCGTCGAGCCAGGCGGTGCTGACGGAAGACGAGCGCGAACTCGGCGTGGTGCTGGTCGACATCGGCGCGGGCACCACCGACGTCGCGATCTTCACCAACGGTGCGATCCGCCACACGGCCGTGATCCCGATCGCGGGCGACCTGATCACCAGCGACATCGCGATGGCGCTGCGCACGCCCACCAAGGACGCGGAAGACATCAAGGTCGAGAGCGGCTATGCCAAGCAACTGCTGGCCGACCCCGACCAGCAGGTCGAAGTGCCGGGCCTGGGCGACCGCGGCCCGCGCATGCTGAGCAAGCAGGCGCTGGCCGGCGTGATCGAGCCGCGCATCGAGGAGATCTTCTCGCTGGTGCAGCAGGTGGTGCGCGAGTCGGGCTACGAAGAGGTGCTGTCTTCGGGCGTGGTGCTCACCGGCGGCAGCGCGGTGATGCCCGGCATGGTCGAGCTCGGCGAAGACATCTTCCTCAAGCCTGTGCGTCGCGGCATTCCGAAGTATTCGAGCGCGTTGTCCGACATGGTGGCGCAGCCTCGCGCGGCGACCGTGATGGGTCTGCTCGAAGAAGCACGCTTTGCACGCATGCGTGGCTTCAAGGTCGCGCAGAAGAACGGATCTGTAAAGACTGCGTTCGGACGTTTCAAGGACTTCATCGTGGGAAACTTCTGACCATGCATCACTCCCCACTCTGGCTCGCACGCGGCAGTCCCCCGTTGCATTTCAACGAGCGATGGCGACGAACAGGTCCACCATCGTGACGACGTTCTCGTTGATCTCGTCACGGCACAAAAAATATTCATAGATACATAACGGCAACTGCAATATTCAAGGAGTTAAAAATGACCATCGAAATGATCGAAGTCGAAGAATTCAACCAGGGCACGCAGATCAAGGTGATCGGTGTCGGTGGCGGCGGCGGCAATGCAGTCGCCCACATGATGGAGCGTGGTGTGCAGGGCGTGCAGTTCGTTTGCGCCAACACCGACGCGCAGGCGCTTTCGCGCAGCAACGCCCACAAGAACATCCAGTTGGGCACCAGCGGCCTGGGCGCCGGCAGCAAGCCCGACCGCGGCCGTGAAGCGGCCGAGCTCGCGGTGGACGACATCCGCGCGGCCATCGACGGCGCGCACATGCTGTTCATCACGGCCGGCATGGGCGGCGGCACGGGCACCGGTGCGGCGCCCGTGATCGCTCGCGTGGCGAAGGAAATGGGCATCCTCACCGTGGGTGTGGTGACCAAGCCCTTCGACTGGGAAGGCGGCCGTCGCATGACGAACGCCGACGCGGGCCTGGCCGAACTCGAAGCGAACGTCGATTCGCTGATCGTGGTGCTCAACGAGAAGCTGCTTGACGTGCTGGGCGAGGACATCACGCAGGACGAAGCCTTCGCGCACGCCAACGACGTGCTGAAGAACGCCGTGGGCGGCATCTCGGAAATCATCAACGAGTACGGCGGCGTGAACGTTGACTTCGAAGACGTGCGCACCGTGATGGGCGAACCCGGCAAGGCCATGATGGGCACGGCCGCGGCCGCAGGCCCGGACCGCGCGCGCATCGCTGCCGAACAGGCCGTCGCCTGCCCGCTGCTCGAAGGCATCGACCTCTCGGGCGCCAAGGGCGTGCTGGTGCTGGTGACCGCCTCGAAGGGTTCGCTGAAGCTGAACGAGTCGAAGCTCGCGATGAACACCATCCGTGCCTACGCTTCGCCCGATGCACATGTGATCTACGGCGCTGCCTACGACGAAAGCCTGGGCGACGAAATGCGCGTGACCGTGGTGGCAACGGGCCTCTCGCGTGCCGACGCACGCCGTCAGGCGCCGACGCTCGAAGTCATTCGCACCGGCACCGACAACATCCCGTTCAACGTGCCCACGATGGGCGGCACCGGCCACGCCAGCGGTGGCAGCCAGCCGAACTACGACGGCATGGCGGTTCCCAGCGTGTGGCGCACCAACCGCACGATGGCTGCGGCCAAGGTGGATGCGCTGTCGTCGGGTGGCATGGACGATTTCGAGATCCCGGCATTCCTGCGCCGTCAAGCTGACTGACGGAACGCGACCAGACGCTCAGGGCACGAAGGTTCGCAAGGGGTACAGGGAAGACCTGAAAGGGATTTCTGCTGGCTCTAGGCGCTGCGTTCACTTCGTGCCCTTTGCGTCCATCGTCGGGATTGCATAGAACCCATGTCTATCGCTGCCATAGCGAGGGGAATAGGCCGCCACGCCCGTGGCGCGCCTAAAATCCCCGGCGTGCTGCAACAACGAACTCTCAAGTCGATCAGCCGCGCCGTGGGCGTGGGGCTTCACAGCGGGCAACGCGTGGAACTGACCCTGCGACCGGCCCCGGCCGACACGGGCATCGTGTTCCGCCGCGTCGACCTGCCCGAGCCGGCTGAAATCCGCATGACCGCCGAAGCGGTGACAGACACGCGCCTGGCTGCCACGGTCTCGACCGGCGGCGCGAAGGTGCAGACGGTCGAACACTTGATGTCGGCCTGCGCGGGCCTTGGCATCGACAACCTCTACATCGACATCACGGCCGATGAAGTGCCGATCCTCGACGGGTCGGCCTCGTCCTTCGTGTTCCTGCTGCAAAGCGCGGGCATCGAGCTGCAGAAGGCACCGCGCCGCTTCATCCGCGTGACGCGCAAGGTCGAGGTGCGCGAGGGCGCCAACGAGAAGTGGGCGAGCCTGGAGCCGTACCACGGCTACAAGCTGAGTTTCGAGATCGACTTCGATCACCGCGTGGTCAATTCCACCGGCCAGCGCGTGGAGTTCGACCTAGGCACCGATTCGTACAGCCGCGACATCGCGCGTGCGCGCACCTTCGGTTTCACCAAGGACGTCGAATACATGCGCACCAAGGGCCTCGCGCTCGGCGGCGGGCTCGACAACGCGGTCGTGATGGACGACACCAAGGTGCTCAATGCCGGCGGGCTGCGCTACGACGACGAGTTCGTGAAGCACAAGATCCTCGACGCCATGGGCGACCTCTACATCATCGGCAAGCCGCTGCTCGCGGCCTACACCGCGTTCCGCTCGGGCCATGCGCTCAACAACAAGCTGCTGCGCGAACTGCTGGCCAACAGCGATACCTACGAGGTCGTGACCTTCGAGGACGAAAAGCGCGCACCGCGCGGTTTCGGCGAAGTGGCGCGGGCCTGGTAGGCCAACGCCAAGACGATGCTTCTCTTCCGCTGGGCTATCCTGCTGCTCTTGCTGGTGGCGGGCGTGTCTTTCGCGTTCTATGCAGGCACGGGCCAGACGAAATACAGGCGTGTGGGCTGGCTCGTGCTCAAGTGGACCTTGCTC
The DNA here is from genome assembly GCA_945860785.1 of Variovorax sp. YR752. Taxonomy (GTDB): domain Bacteria; phylum Pseudomonadota; class Gammaproteobacteria; order Burkholderiales; family Burkholderiaceae_C; genus Variovorax. Next base: position 19,998 of record CAMATD010000011.1, read on the forward strand.
GCGGCGTTCGGCTTCTTTGCGGTGCTGATCGCCGAACGCGTGGCCTAGGTTTCGTTCGCATGTCCGGAAACGGCATGCCAGGCGACAGAAGCGGGCGCACGATGGCGCCATGAACACACACCCTGAACAACCCACGAGGAATCCGTTCGGCGTCCAGGACGCGCCGGACCCGGACGGCCCCGATGTGGACGAATTCGCCGACAGCGTCGAACTGAGCGGCGGCGCGGACGACCCGAATGCCCAGGCCTGGGGCTCGCACACCGATGAGGTTCCGGACTCGATCGCGGGCGCGTGGTCCAGCCGGTGGAATGGCGGCGCGGACCCGACGCTTCCCGGCGACACCGCGCAGGCCTGGAAGGAAGGCAAGGCGACGGTCCGGGTGGCCGGCGGCCGCTTCTACCTGATGTTCGATTGGGGCGGCGGCGCGCGGCACGCCTTGCTCGACGTCCGGTACATCGCACCCGACACGCTGGTGGGCCGCTACATCAACCTGAGCAATCCGGACATCACCCAGCCCTGGGTCGGCTTGATCGTCGACAACCGGCGGATCGATGGGCGCTGGACAAATGGGCGGCTGGACTTCCGGAGGTAGCCCGCGCTCTCAACCCGCAGCCAGCGCCTGCAATGCCTGCACCTGCTGCGCCAGCATCGGTCCCTTGCGGTGCGCCGGCACCAGCAGCATGACCGTGTCGCCCAGCGCCTTCGGCCGGCCCCAAGGCGCATGCAGCTTGCCTTGCGCGAGCAGCGGCGCCACGAGCCGTTCGCGGCCCATGAGCACACCTTCGCCATCGAGCGCCGCCTGCAGCGCAAGGCTGTAGAGCGAGAAGTCCGGGCCGGCGGCCAGTGCGTCGGCCTCGACCGCCGTGGTGTCGGGGCGCACGGCCTGCAGCCAGCGCATCCAGTCGTCGCGCCATACGGTGTTGTGCAGGCCGCCGCAGCGTGCCAGCAGGTCGGCCAGGTCGTCGAGCGAGCGCGGCCGGCCGCTGGGCAACTGCTGCTGGAGTCGCGGGCTGCACACCGGCACGAGTCGATCCCGAACGAGCGGGATTGCCTGTGCACCGATGGCGGTCTCGATGTGTTCGCCGGCCCGCGCATAGAACAAGCCGAGGTCGAAAGGCTCGCGCCGGAAGTTCGGCGGCTGCTCCAGCGCCGTCACCGACACCTGCACGCCCGGCAGCGCGGCCTTCAATTGCGAAAGCCGCGGGGACAGCCACAGCTGCGCCACGGCAGGAAGGGCAGCCACCTGCAGCGTGCTGCGGCGCGCGGCGGTCTGCGTTTCGTGGCGCAGCGCCTGCACAGCGAGACCGAGCTGATCGACCGCCGCGCTGAGCGCCGGCAGGGCACGCCGCCCGTGTGCGCTGAGGCGGATGCCCTGGCTGTGGCGCTCGAACAGCGCGCCGCCGGCCCAGGTCTCCAGCGTCTTGATCTGCTGCGCGACGGCGGCCGGCGTGACGAACAGTTCTTCGGCCGTGCGCGCAAAGCTGCCGTGGCGCGCCGCAGCTTCGAAGGCGCGAACGGCGGTGTGTGGCGGCAGGCGAGGGCGGGGCGGTGCAAGTGGCATGCGGGGGAGGCCAAGTTTTTCTAGGGCCCAGGCCCAGATTATCCGTGTTGCCCGCCGAGGTGTGGCGAGCGACCATGCGGCCACTCATCACTTCCAGCGAGATACGCCGCATGCCCGCCGCCCTCCAACGCCGTCCCTGGGTTCCCGCTGCCAGCGAAGACCACGTGCTCGCCATCGCTGGCGATGCTGCCGCGCGCGATGCGGCCGGTGTCGCCGCCGAGATCGAACGGCTGACCGACGACAACCACCGCATCCACGACCGCGAGGGCCTGAACCTCAACCCCGCCACCAACGTGATGAACCCGGCCGCCGAGGCGCTGCTGTCGCGCGGCCTGGGCTCGCGTCCCTCGCTCGGCTATCCCGGCGACAAGTACGAAATGGGGCTCGAGGCCATCGAGCGCATCGAGGCCGAGCTGGCCGCCGAGGTGTTCGCCTCGAAGTTCGCCGAGGTGCGCGTGAGCTCGGGCGCGCTGTCGAACCTCTATGTGTTCATGGCGACCTGCCAGCCGGGCGACACCATCATCGTGCCGCCGGCGGCCATCGGCGGCCACGTCACGCACCATGCGGCGGGCGCGGCTGGGCTCTATGGGTTGAAGCCGGTTTCTGCGCCGGTCGATGCCGACGGCTACACGGTCGACGTGGTCGCACTGGCAAAGCTCGCGCGCGAGCTGAAGCCGAAGCTCATCACCATCGGCGGCAGCCTGAATCTGTTCCCGCATCCAGTGCCGGCGATCCGCGAGATTGCGGACAGCGTGGGCGCGAAGCTGCTGTTCGATGCGGCGCACCTGTCGGGCATGGTGGCCGGCAAGGGCTGGCCGCAACCGCTCGAAGAGGGGGCGCATGCGATCACCATGAGCACCTACAAGAGCCTCGGCGGTCCGGCCGGTGGGCTGATCGTGTCGAACGATGCGGCGCTGATGGAGCGCATCGATGCCATCGCCTACCCCGGCTTGACGGCCAATTCCGATGCGGGCCGCACCGCGGCGCTGGCCCGTGGGCTGCTCGACTGGAAGGTGCACGGCAAGGGCTATGCCGCGGCGATGCGCGACACCGCACAGGCACTCGCGCGTGCGCTCGACGAAGAAGGACTGCCGGTGTTCGCGAAGGCACGCGGCTTCACGCAGTCGCATCAGTTCGCCGTCGAGGCCGCGCGCTGGGGCGGCGGCCAGCGTGCCGCGAAGAAGCTGGCACAAGGCGGCCTGCTGGCCTGCGGCATCGGCCTGCCGATCGCGCCGGTCGAAGGCGACATCAACGGCCTGCGGCTCGGCGTGCCGGAAATCGTGCGTCTCGGCCTCACGCCCGAGGACATGCCGCAGCTTGCATCGTGGATCGCGCGGGCGCTGGAGGGCGATGCCGCATCGGTAGCCGCCGAGGTGCGCGAGCGGCGCGCGCGACTGAACGGCCTGCGCTACATCGTGCGCTGAATCAGCGCGAACGACCTTGCCGGTACGTGCCGGCGTGGGTCTTCGACAACTCCGCGGCTTCGGCCAGCCGAGCCATCGATCGGCCCACCTGCGCATGCGTGATGGCAATGCCCAGCGCGTCGGCCGCGTCGGCGCCCGGCAGCCCCGGCAGGTCGAGCAGCCGTTTGACCATCTCCTGCACCTGCGCCTTGGCGGCCTGTCCATGGCCCGCCACCGCTTTCTTCATCTGCAGCGCGGTGTACTCGGCCACCGTGAGGTTGCTGTTCACCAGCGAGGTCACGCAGGCGCCGCGCGCCTGGCCCAGCAGCAGCGTCGACTGCGGATTGACGTTGACAAAGATGATTTCGACCGCCGACGCATCGGGCTGGTAGCGCGCCGCGATTTCCGCGATGCCGTCGAACAGCACCTTGAGCCGCGCCGGCAGGTTGCCTGTGCCCAGGTGCCGGGTGCTGATGGTGCCGCTGGCCACGTAGCGCAGCGCATGGCCGTCCGCATCGACCACGCCGAAGCCGGTGGTCGTCAAGCCGGGGTCAATTCCGAGGATGCGCATGTCAGTTGCTCCGCCTTGGCGTAGCGACACGAAGTGCGCGAAGACTGGGGGTGAGCTTCATGCTAGACGTTGAAGTACCAGCGGATCGAATGGAAGAAGATCGGCGCCGCAAAGCACAGCGCGTCCACGCGGTCCAGCAGGCCGTTCGCACCGGTCACGCCCACGCCCTTCTGGCCCCAGTTGGGAATGCCGCGATCGCGCTTGAGCGCCTTCATCACCAGGTGCCCCATCGAACCCGCGACGCAGGCGATGACCGACACCGCGAGCGCTTGGCCGAACTTGAAGGGCGTGATGAACGAGAACAGCGCGCCCACCAGGCTGGCCACCACGATGCCGATGCCCCAGCTGGTCCAGTTGAAGCTGCAGCTCACGTTGGGCGCGAAGGGCTTGCGCTGGGTGCGGCGCGAGATCACGTGCTGCACCAGCACCGAGGTCTGCACCACGAACACCAGGAAGAACACGAGAAAGGCGCTCTTGCCCTCGTAGCCGGGAAAGGTCAGCAGCAGCAGCGCCGGCACATGGCTCATGCCGTAGACGCAAACCATGATGCCCCACTGCAGCTTGGCGTTGCGCTCGAGGAACTGGCTCGAATCGTTGGCCAGCGCGCTCGCGACCGGGATCGCGAGGAACACGTAGACCGGAATGAACACGGTGAACAGGTCGAAGCGCGCCGTGGCCACCAGCCAGAACTGGATCGGCAGCACCACGAAGAAGGCGAGGATCAGGCTGCGGTGGTCGCCGCGCCGCGTGGGCGAGAGCGTGATGAACTCGCGCAGCGCGAAGAAGGCGATCAACGCGAACAGCACGGTGGCGACCGTCTCGCCCAGTGCCCAGCCGATCCAGAAGATCAGCACCATGAACCAGGTGGTGCCCAGCAGCGCGCGGTAGTGCCGCAGCTCCGCCTGCGAGGTCTCGTCGTGCACGGGGTTGCGCTTTTCCCTGAAGCTCAGGAAGAAGGCGGTGGTGCTGATGATCACGAGCAGGCCGAAGATGATCAGGAAGAGGGCCGCGACCTGCTGGGTCGGGGTGAGGCTGCGCAGGAACTGGTTCATTTCAGTTTTTCACCGCGCGGTTGTGTTGCTGTGGGCTTGTGTTCGGGGGCTGTTGTCCGGGGCGCGTGCACAGGGCACCGGGTACTCCCCGTAGCGAAATAAAGGAGGAGCGAAGCGGGGGACATTCGCGGAGCAGAGCACACCGTCGGCGTGATCGCGCCCCGAACAAAGCACTTCAAGCACAACGCGACGACGAATCGAAGAGCAAGGTTCCATTTCAGACGTCGCGCAAAGCAATCACCGCGGCACGCGCGCGATCGAGGAAGGGCCGGCGCTCTTCGTCTTCTTCGACGCGAATCGGTGCGCCGAAGGTCACGGAGCAAAGAATGGGCACCGGCACGATCTCGCCCTTGGGCATGACGCGCTGCACGTTGTCGATCCAGGCCGGGACCAGTACCCCCTCGGGGAACATGGTGGCGAGCGTGTAGAGGCCCGACTTGAACTTCTGCGGCTCGCCCGTGTGGCCGCGCGTGCCTTCGGGAAAGATGATGATCGAGTCGCCGCTGCGCAGGGCTTCGACGAGCGGTGCCAGCGGATCGGGAGCGGGTGGCGCTTCGGCGGCCGGGGGCTCCGGCTCTGCCACGGACGGCGGCGCTGCAGGCGGTGGCGGGGGGTGGCGGGGGGTGGCGGCGCGGGCGCGGGCGCGGGAAGGTCGAGCACACCCTGTACTTCGTTCACCGCCTCGGCGGGCAGCTCGACGGCAGGCGAGGCGATGGGCAGCAGCGGTTCCATCGAAGGCTCGATGCGCTCGGCCGGCAGCGCGGCGACGGCAGGCGCGGCGGGCGGCGGCACCTCGGCTGTTGCCGGAGCGGGCGCAGCCGACGTGGTGGCCGCACGCTCCACATACACCGCGTTGAACACCTCCGTCGTGATCCAGCGCTTGAACGGCGTGTTGGCCCAGTAATCGCGCGCCGCGATCGGCCGCGTGATGCTGCGCAGTTCCTCGGGCAGGGCCGCCCAGATCATCACGAGGTCGGCGTGGCTCTGGTGGTTGGCGAAATAGATGCGCTGCTCGGCCTTCGGCGGACAGCCATACCAGCGCGCCTGCGCGCCAGTGAGCAACCGGACGATTCCCAACAACAACCAACCTGTGAGCTTTGCCAGCATATGGGCGCGATGATACGGGCCATGCGATGGCGTTTCGATCCTCTTTCCCTGGTGTGGGCGGTGGCCCTGTTTTTTATTCTCGTGCTGCTGGCCACCGTCGGTGCGCGCTGGGGCTGGCTGCGGAGTTTCTTCGGTGACGTGCTGGCCGTGGTGTGGGTCTACTTCGTCTTCAGGACTTTCGTCGCTGCACGTGTGCTGCCGCTGGCGATGGCCGCACTCGGCGTGGGTCTGACAGTCGAGCTGGGACAGTTCCTCGCGTCGGCCTGGCACCTGCACATTCCGAACCGCGCCCTGCGCATCGTGCTCGGCAGCACGGCCGACTGGTGGGATGTGCTGGCCTATGCGGTCGGCTTTGCCGCCGTGCTGGGCATCGAAAGCCTGCGCACCACCGTCACGGCAGCTCGGCCGCAGGCATCCGTGCCACGACCGTCGACGCCCGTCCGCTGAGATAAGGCGAGCCGGGTCTGCGCTCGAAGAACTTGGGGCTCGGCAGCATCACGGCAAGGCGCGCGGCTTCATTGGCGCTCAGGCGCGAGGCCGGCTTCCTGAAGTAGTACTGCGACGCCGCCTCGGCACCGAACACGCCTTCGCCCCATTCGACGTTGTTCAGGTAGATCTCGAGGATGCGCCGCTTGTCGAGCAGCACCTCGAGCAGCGTCGCGAGCACCAGCTCCTGGCCCTTGCGCAGCAATGTGCGTTCGCCGGAGAGCAGCAGGTTCTTCGCGAGCTGCTGCGTGATGGTGGAGCCGCCGCGCAGGCGCACCGGCTGCACCGGCCTGCCGCGTGCCACGGCGCGCGCGGCGCGCTTGGCCGCCAGCTCCTCGGCCTTGGCGTTGCGCGCACGCGCGCGTTCGATGGCTTCCCACTCGACGCCGTTGTGGTCGACAAAGCCGGCGTCCTCGCTCGCGATGACGGCGCGCTTGAGGGTGTCGCTGATCTGCGCATACGGCACCCACTCCTGGCGCCATCCACCCTGGCTACCCTGGTGGAGCGCGATCTGCCAGGCTTCGGAGCGCTGGAAGGCCGTGCTCTGCGGATCGATCACCGCCATGGCGGCGATGCGCACCACGAAGAAGAGTTCGAGCGCCACGCCCGCCACCAGAAGGCAGGCGACCAGGCGCAGCACGGCTTTCATGTGCCGGCAAGCGAGCGAGGTGCGCAGTTCGGCCAGCACCTGCGCGGAAGGCGGGCGCACGCCGCGCCAGATCTCGAAGGATTCGGCCGCCTGCTCGACCAGCATGCCGAGCCCATCGCGCGGCACTGCACCGTGCGCTTCGGCCCAGGCCATGAAACCTGCGGCGGTAGGGCCGTACATCATGTCGACTGCAAGTGCGCCAGTGCGCAGCACCTTGGCGCTCACGGGCACGGCATCGCCCGCCAGGCTGGAGGCCGTGGCATTGAGCACCACATCGAAGGTGCCCGGCACTTCATCGAGCGCCCACGCTTCGAGCGCAGCGCCGTGGCGCAGCGCGAGCGCGGCATGCCGCCGGACCACGGCGACGGCCTTGTCCACCGTGCGGTTGGCCACCACGATGCGCGAAGCGCCCGCGTCGAGCAGCGGGCCCAGCACGCCCGCGGCGGCGCCGCCGGCACCGATCAGCAGCAGTGCCTTGCCCGCCAGCGGCACGCCCGCATTGCACACGATGTCGTTGACGAGGCCGATGCCATCGGTGTTGTCGGCGTGGATGCTGCCGTCGGCCTCGAAGCGCAGCGTGTTGACCGCCTGCGCGAGCGTGGCGCGTTCGCTGGTGTGCTGCGCCAGCGCGGCAGCCTCGAACTTGAAGGGCACGGTGATGTTGCAGCCGCGCGCGGTGTCGCCGCGTTCGGCGGCATCGCGCCGGAACCCGGCAATGCCTTCGGCAAAAGCGCCGAGCGGAATCAGCCGCCGGCCATAGTCCATCTGCTGGCCGCAGAGTTCGGCAAAGCGGGCGTGGATGCGCGGCGAGCGGCTGTGCTCGACGGGGTTGCCCATGACACAGTACAGGTCCATGGCTACTGGGACGAGAGTTCGATGGTCTCGTCGCGCGTGAACTTGAAGCGCGACTGCAGCACGATCTGGTCGGACTCCTTGCGCATCGCCGGGGTGAAGTTGCCGAAGCTGCCGATGCTGCGCACGATGGCCAGGGCCCGGCGGTCGAGCACGACGTCGCCCGAGCTTTCGTCGACCACGGTGTCGAGGACCTTGCCGTCGTGGTTGATGGTGACGGTCATCTTGAGTTCGCCGTAGAGCTTCTTGCCGGCGGCGGTCGGGAAGTTCTCGGTGCCGCGCACCTCGATGCGGCGGCGCAGCGTGTCGACGTAGATCGCATAGGCCGCCTCGCGCGTGGAGGGGCTCAGGTAGCGCTTCTTGGGGCGGGCGTTTTCCTCGTTCACGCGGCGCTCGATTTCGGCGAGCAGCTCGACCATCTGGCGGCGCTTGTCCTCGCGCGCGACGGCTTCGGTCGGGTCGCCCGCGTTGCGCGGATCGGGCACGGGCATGGCGGCCAGCTCGCGCTTGAGCTGCGCGAGCAGCTGCATCTGCTGGGCCTGCATGGCCTCGACCTGGCGCCGCGAATCCTCGAACGAGTCGCCCACGGACGTGAAGCTCGACGGCGGCAGCGGACTGGTCGCGCGGCCCTTGTCGAGGTCACCACCGCCCGCGAGCGAGGTCTGCGCCATGACGCGGGCCTTGGGGTCGGCCTTGTCGTTGGTCTTGCTGTTGACCAAGATCACTTCGAGCGGCGTTTCGCTGAAGACGCGGTTGAACGACTCGGGGTCGACGAAGCGCACCGCGAGCAATGCGGCATGCGCGATGACCGACACGCCCAGTGCAATCTGCAGCGTGCTGAGGTCCTTGAAGTTCATTCTCGAAACTCCTCCAGGGGCTGCATTTCTCCGGACGTCTCGCCGAAGCACATTAAACAAACCTCCGCGCTACGCGCTTCGGTATTCGCCTTGGGAACGACCCGGCGGCTCATGCAGGTGTGTTTTCCGGGGTGGCCTCGCTGTCGCTCAGGTCGACGGCGATGGCGATCGGGCCGGCGACTTCTTCTTCGTCCTCGCCGCTGTCCTCCTCGGCCGCGGCATCGGCCTTCGGCGTGTCGAGGCGTTCGAGCACGGTGCCGGTCACGTCGAGCGCGATTTCGTCGATCTCGCCGAGCTTCACGCGCAGGTGCGCGCCGCGTTCCTGCTGGCCGGCCACCGGGAACACCAGCGGCAGCGCGTCGGCACGCACCAGCGCGCCGTTGGGAATGTCCTTGATGACCGTGGCCTCGAGCTCGGTGATGCCCTGCTGCTGCAGGTACTTGAGCGTCCAGAAGCGTTCCATGCCGCCCTGGTAGCCGTGGTAGGTCGCGTAGGCGGCGTCGAAGCCCGAGAGGATCGAGAACAGGTCGGCGTCCTTCGGCTTGAAGGGCGCGGCCAGCGCCGCGGTCTTGCCGTGGCGTGCGGCCGCGATGATCTGCCACTGATTGACGAGGTCGGTGTAGCGGCGCAGCGGCGAGGTGCTCCACGCGTAGCTCTTCACGCCCAGGCCGGCGTGCGGCAGTGCGCGCGTGCCCATGCGCACCTTGATGCCGGGCGCGAGGCTGGCCTGGCTGCGGTAGAGCCCGGGCACGCCGAGTTCGCCGAGCCAGCCGCCCCAGCTGCTGTTGGCCAGGATCATCGCCTCGGACACGATCAGGTCGAGCGGCGCGCCGCGCTGGCGCGTGCTGATCTGCACCTGCTCGTTGCCGGTGGGTTCGCTGCCGTCGTTGCCGACGAGGCGGAAGTTGTAGTCGGGCCGGTTGAAGTTCTCGGGCTTGCCGCGCACCACCTCGCGCTGCGCCTTCAGCTGCTTCGCGAGGCGGAACAGGAAGGAGAGCGGAGCGCGCAGGTTGGCCGCGGCTTCGGGCGTGTTATCGCTCGTGAACGCGGCGTCTTCGAGCCAGGGCTGCGTGACGACGGCATCGAGCTGGTCATGACGCAGGTTGGCCACGATCGGCACGCGTTCGAGCTTCGTCTCGGTGCCCTGGAGCTCGAGCGTGGCTTCGTCGAAGCGCGCGTAGAGCGACACGGCCGGCCGGTCGCCGCCTTCGAGCAGCGTGTAGGTGTTGACCACCTCGTCGGGCAGCATCGTGATCTTGTAGCCCGGCATGTAGACCGTCGACATGCGCGCGCGCGCCACGTTGTCGATGGCGCTGCCCGGCGTCAGCGCCAGGGCCGGCGCCGCGATGTGGATGCCGACCGTGACGGTGCCGCTGCCCAGGCCCTGCACCGACAGTGCATCGTCGATTTCGGTGGTCTGCGAATCGTCGATCGAGAAGGCCTGCACGCCGGTGGCCACGGGGAGGTCGTCGACGATGGCCGGTGCCGCGAGCGCCGGAAAGCCGGTGCCCTTGGGAAAGTTCTCGAACAGAAAGCGCCGCCAGTGGAACTGATAGGGCGAGTCGATGGCACCGGCACGCTCCAGCAGATCGAGCGGCGGGCGCTGCGTGGCGCGCGCGGCGTCGACCACGGCCTTGTATTCGGGGGCGTTCTTGTCGGGCTTGAACAGGATCTTGTAGAGCTGCTCGCGGATCGGCGGCGGGCACACGCCCTCGGCCAGTTGCCCGGCCCATTCGACGATCTGCGCCTGGATGACCTTCTTCTTCTCGATGGCGGCCAGCGCCTGCTGCACGATTTCGGCAGGCGCTTTCTTGAAGCGCCCCTTGCCCGCGCGGCGGAAGTAGTGCGGCGCCTCGAACAGCGCGAACAGCGCGGCGGCCTGCTGCGCGAGCGTGGGCTTGTCGCTGAAATAGTCCGATGCAAGATCGGCAAAGCCGAATTCGCCCTCGGCCGCGAATTCCCAGGCGAGGTCGAGGTCCATGGCGGCGGCGAGCGCGCGCGCCTCGGCGATCAGTTCGGCCGGTGACGGCTTCTCGAAACGCAGAACGATGTTGGCGCCCTTGACCTTGACGCGCTTGCCAGTTTCGAGCTCGACCTGCGCCGAGGCTTCGGCTTCCGACAGCACGCGGCCGCCGAGGTACTTGCCGGCTTCTTCAAACAATACAAACATGGCGCGGATTGTCCCACGCAGGACGGGGCCGCCCGGCCCGGCGGTGCTCAGACCGGGTTGATGAACGCCATCACGTCGTCGAGATGCGCCTTTTCGAAATCGGACAGGGCGTGGTCGCCGTCTTCCAGTAGCTTGATGTTGCTGTCCGGGTAACGTGCCGACATCTCATGCCAGTCGAGCGCCTCGTCGCCCTTCGCGATGACCGCGAAGACGCGCTCGGGCCGCGTGAGCGGGCCGACTTCCATCGCCCGCAGTTCGTGGATGTATTCGGGCCGGAAATAGAAATGCTCGGCCGGGTCGTGCCAGACGGTCTGGTCGCCGATGTAACGCGTGAGGTCGCGCGCCGGGTGCACGGCCGGGTTGAGCAGCACGGCGCGGCAGCGCGTCATGCCGGCGACGTAGGTGGCGTAGAAGCCGCCCAGCGACGAGCCGATCACGGCCATCGACTTGCGCGGCCAGTGCGCGATGCCCTTCATCACCATGTCGATGGCGTCGTGCGGCGAGGGCGGCAGCTGCGGGCACCACCACTCGAGGTTCGGATGCTGTTTCGCCACGTGCTGGGCCACGAGCCGCGCCTTGGTCGAACGAGGCGAGGAACGGAAGCCGTGCAGGTACAACAGGTGAGTGGTTTGCGGGTCCATGCGGGGAGTGGCCGGGAGGTGCGAACGCCGCACCTCGCTTGCCGAAGGGACGCAATTTTGCATGAGGTCTGCGCTCGCGAAGCGGCTTGCGGCGTGCAAAAACCCTGAGGCGGAGGGTTCTTGGGAAAAGCAATAACTTATAACTACTTGGCGCGTACCGGCATCCTGGACTTCGGCTTGGAGTTGTGGGTCGTGGGCCTGGAATTCGAAAATATTCATGGCGCTGCCCCTCGTTGCCACCGTTGCACGGGCAGCGGTGAACCAGCCTGCAAAAGAAAAAGGAAGGTGGCCCGAGTTTCGTGCCGCATTTCACGACGCGCATCCCATGAAAGGGGTAGGCGCGCCCGGGTTTTCTGTGGGCGCCGAGGCTTATGCTCCAACCCATGAACACTGAGGCTCAGGATGACGGGACGCTGCGCCGATGGGCGTGCTCGTGGTCGAGGACGACAGCCGCGCGCGTGCCTTCTTCGAGGCCAGCGTGCAGCGCAGTCCGCGCCTCTTCTGGCTGGGCAGCGCGGGCACCGTGCAGGAGGCGCTGACCTGGCTGGCCCGCACCACGACGATGCCCGATGTGTTGCTGGTGGACCTCGGTATGCCCGACGGCACCGGCCTGGACGTGATCCGCGACGCCGTCGCGCGCTTTCCCGGTTGCGAGCCGCTGGTGGTGTCGGTCTTCGGCGACGAAGAGAACGTGCTCGCCAGCATCGAGGCCGGCGCCGTGGGCTACATCCACAAGGACGCCGCCCCCGAGAACATCGCGCAGACCATCGTGGAGATGAAGGCCGGCGCCTCGCCGATCTCGCCCATGATCGCGCGGCGGGTGCTGGCCAAGTACCGCAGCCTGCAATCGGCGAGCCTCGGTGCGGCGGCGGCCGCCGCCGCACCGGGTGTCGTGCCCGAGGTGACCGCCGACGAGGGCGAACGTGGCCTCCTGTCGGCCCGCGAGCACGAGGTGCTGACGCTGATCGCCCGCGGCTTTTCGTATGCGGAGATCGCGCGGCTCAAGGGCCTGAGCGTGCACACGGTGCAGACCCACATCAAGAACCTCTACGGCAAGCTCGCGGTGCATTCCAAGAGCGAGGCGGTGTTCGAGGCCACGCGTCTCGGCCTGCTGTCTCACCCGGGCTGAGGGCGGATGCTGCCGAGGCTGGCGTCGCTGCTTTCGCTGTGGCTGGCAGTGCTGCTGGCGGGGGGCGCCGGGGCCGCGGGTGCGGCGGAAAGTTCGATCGAATTGCACAGCGGTTCCGTCACGACCACGGTCGATGGCGTCACGCGCACGGAGCCGGTCGAACTCTCCTACCACTGGGATCGCCAGCATCGAGGCCGTCCCGGCTTCGCGAGCTTCGACCTGCCGTTCACCCTCGCGGCCACGCCCGAGACCCCCTGGGGCATCTTCATTCCCCGGGTCGGCAATGTTTCGAGGTGCAGCTCAATGGCGCCTTGCTGCAGGTCTACGGTGACCTGGGTGCAGGCAACGGCGCCGACTATGCCAAGGCGCCCATCTACGTGCCGGTGCCCGGACGGCTGCTGAGAGTCGGCGACAACCACCTGCAGATCCGCATTCGCGCCGACAGCGCCCGACGCGCCGGCCTTTCGCGCGTGACCGTCGGGCCGGCCACGCCGGTGCGCACCGAGCTTTTCGAGAGCGCCTACGCCTGGCGCTTCACCGGTTCCGTGCTGCTGACCGCCTTCAGCCTGATCGTTGGCGGTATCGCGCTGGCGCTCTGGCTGACGCAGGTCGACACCGGTGCGGTGGGGCGGCATCGGCGCGAAGGCATCTATTTCTGGGCCGCGCTGGCCGAGTTCTGCTGGGCGCTGCGGGTGGCCGACGGCGTGATTTCCGACCCCCCGCTGCCCTGGGGCGTCTGGGGCGTGCTGATGGCTGCCTGCTACGCGGGCTGGGCCGCCTCCGCCATGATGTTCTGCTACCACCTGGCGGGATGGAGTCGGCGCCCCCGGGTGCAATGGGTGCGCTGGCCGCTGGCCGCCATCGTGGCCGGAACGGTGGTGTTCACCGCGATGTCGCTGCAGCGCCAAGAGCCTCTGTGGCTGACCGGGTGGCTCGCGGTCGAGATCGTGATCATCGTTTGCTTCGTCGGCGCCTTTGCCATTGCCACCGTGCGCCGGCCGAATGCCGAGCAGTGGCTGGTGGCCGGCGCCGCGCTGGTCACGGTGGCGTTCGGCACGCGGGACTGGCTGGTGATCCGCCTGAGCGACGCCTATGGCGAAACCACCTGGGTGCGCTATTCGTCGGTGTTCTTCGGCATTGCGCTGTTGCTGATCGTGCTGCGGCGTTTTCATGCCGCGAGCGTCGAGGCGCGCGACTGGGTCAAGGCGCTGGCCGACCGGGTGGCCCAGCGCGAGCGCGAGCTGGCTTTTACCTACGCGGAACTCGAGGAGGTGGCGCGCGACCAGGCGCGCACCCACGAGCGCGAACGCATCCTGCGCGACATGCACGACGGCGTGGGCTCGCACATCAGCTCGGCGATCCGGCAGTTGCAGTCGGGCCAGACCAGCTCGGAAGAGCTGCTGCGCACGCTGCGCGACTCGCTCGACCAGCTCAAGCTGTCGATCGACTCGATCCACCTGCCGCTGGGCGACGTCGGCGCCTTGCTGGCGGCGCTGCGCTACCGGCTGGAACCCCGCCTGCTGGCGGCGGGCATCGAGTTCGAGTGGGCGGTGGACGAAGTGGCGCCGGTGAAGCTGCTCGACGCGCAGGCCATGCGACAGCTGCAGTTCCTGCTGTTCGAGGCCATCTCGAACGTGCTGCAGCACGGCCATGCCAGCGTGCTGCGGATCGAGGCCGGCATGCAGGGCGACACGGTGCAACTGCGGGTGATCGACAACGGCCGGGGGTTCGATGCGTCGCAGGTGCCGAGGGCGTTGTCGGAGCGTGCCGGGGCGGTGGGGGCCCGGCTGGCGCTTGAAAGCCGACCGGGGCGCACGGTCGTTCAGCTGAGTTTCGACTGAGATGCCTTGCGGGGCGCGGATAATCTGCCCCCTATGTCTGCCGTGTTCAATCAGCCTTCCCTGGCGCGCCGTATCGCGCCCATCTTCCAGGGCTTCGACGGCTTTCTGGCCTTCGCCGTGCTGCTGCTGGCCTTTGCCGGGCTGGCGACCATGTATTCCTCGGGCTATGACCATGGCTCGCGCTTCGTCGACCACGGCCGCAACATGCTGCTGGCGGGCTTCATCATGTTCGTGGTGGCGCAGGTTCCGCCGCAGCGGCTGATGGTGTTCGCGGTGCCGCTCTACGCAGCGGGGGTGGCGCTGCTGGTTGCGGTGGCGCTCTTCGGCATCACCAAGAAGGGCGCCCAGCGCTGGATCAACATCGGCGTGGTGATCCAGCCGAGCGAAATCCTCAAGATCGCGATGCCGCTGATGCTGGCCTGGTGGTTCCAGCGGCGCGAAGGCCAACTGCGGCCGCTCGACTTCGTGGTGGCCACGGTGCTGCTGGCGGTGCCGGTCGGGCTCATCATGAAGCAGCCCGACCTGGGCACCTCGCTGCTGGTGCTGGCGGCGGGCATGGCGGTGATCTTCTTTGCCGGGCTGCCCTGGAAGCTGATCGTGCCGCCGGTGCTGATCGGCGCGGTGGCGGTGACGCTGATCGTGGGCTTCGAGTCGAAGCTGTGCGCCGACGGTGTCGACTGGCGGGTGCTGCACGACTACCAGAAGCAGCGCGTCTGCACGCTGCTCGACCCGAGCAAGGACCCGCTGGGCAAGGGCTTCCACATCATCCAGGGGATGATCGCCATCGGCTCGGGCGGCGTCGGCGGCAAGGGCTTCATGCAGGGCACCCAGACGCACCTCGAATTCATTCCCGAGCGCACCACCGACTTCATCTTTGCCGCCTATTCCGAGGAGTTCGGACTGGTGGGCAACCTGGCGCTGATCTCGGCCTTCATCCTGCTGATCTTCCGGGGACTGGCCATCGCAACCAACGCGACGACCCTGTTCGCGCGGCTGCTGGCGGGGGCGGTCACGATGATTTTCTTCACCTATGCCTTCGTCAACATGGGCATGGTGAGCGGCATCCTGCCGGTGGTGGGGGTGCCGCTGCCGTTCATCAGCTACGGCGGGACGGCGATGGTGACGCTGGGGCTGGGGCTGGGCATCCTGATGTCGATCGCCCGGGCGCGCAAGCTCGCCCAGAATTAGCGCCGAGTGTCCCCGGGGCGGCACGGAAGAGGGTGGCTGCCTAGAATGGGGGAATGATCTCTCGCGAACCCACCATCGAGCGCCTCGCCACGGCGCAACAGCTCCTGCTCACGCCATTCGGCCTTGACGAATCGCACCTGAGCAAGGCCCTGGCCGAGATCACCTCGCACAAGGTGGACGACGCCGACCTGTACTTCCAGTACACGCGCAGCGAAGGCTGGAGCCTGGAAGAGGGCATCGTCAAGACCGGCAGCTTCAGCATCGACCAGGGCGTCGGCGTGCGCGCGGTCAGCGGCGAGAAAACCGCATTCGCCTATTCGGACGACATCTCCGAGGCGTCGCTGCTCGACGCGGCCCGCACGGTCCGCTCCATTTCCTCCGCCGGCCGCACCGGCCGCGTGAAGACACCAGCCCGCAAGATCGCTTCGAGCCGCTCGCTCTACAACGGCATCGATCCTATTTCCACGCTCGACAGCACGGCCAAGGTCAAGCTGCTCGAAAAGGTCGAAAAGATCGCGCGTTCGCGCGATCCGCGCGTGGCCCAGGTCATGGCGGGCCTGGCGAGCGAATACGATGTGATCCTCGTGGCACGCGCCGACGGCACGCTGGCGGCCGACGTGCGCCCGCTGGTGCGCCTGTCGGTCACCGTGATCGCCGAGCAGAACGGCCGGCGCGAAGTCGGCTCCGGCGGCAGCGGCGGGCGTTTCGGCCTGGCCTACTTCAACGACACGCAGATCGCCGAATACGTCGACCAGGCCGTGAAGGCCGCGCTGACCAACCTCGAAGCCCGACCGGCACCGGCCGGCGAAATGACCGTGGTGCTCGGCTCCGGCTGGCCCGGCATCCTGCTGCACGAAGCCATTGGCCACGGGCTCGAGGGCGACTTCAACCGCAAGGGTTCGAGCGCCTTCTCGGGCCGCATCGGCCAGCGCGTGGCGGCCAAGGGCGTCACGGTGCTCGACGACGGCACGATCGCCGACCGCCGCGGCTCGCTCAACGTCGACGACGAAGGCAACGCCAGCCAGCGCAACGTGCTCATCGAAGACGGCATCCTCAAGGGCTACATCCAGGATTCGCTCAACGCGCGCCTCATGAAGGTCAAGCCCACGGGCAACGGTCGCCGCGAGAGCTACGCCCACGTGCCGATGCCGCGCATGACCAACACCTACATGCTCGGCGGCGACAAGGACCCGAAGGAAATCGTCGCCAGCATCAAGAAGGGCCTCTACGCCACCAATTTCGGCGGTGGGCAGGTCGACATCACGAGTGGCAAGTTCGTGTTCTCGGCGAGCGAGGCCTACTGGGTCGAGAACGGCAAGATCCAGTACCCGGTCAAGGGCGCGACCATCGTGGGCAACGGCCCCGACGCGCTCACCCGCGTGACCATGATCGGCAACGACATGGCGCTCGATTCGGGCGTGGGCACCTGCGGCAAGGAAGGCCAGAGCGTGCCCGTGGGCGTCGGCCAGCCGACCCTTCGGATTGATGGGTTGACCGTAGGCGGAACGGCCTGAAGGCTTGTTAAGCTGCGCTCCTTCACAAACAAGGAAGGAGCATTCGATGAGGATCAGGATCAATTCTTCTGCGGCGCTGTGGGCCGCGACCGCCGTGGTCGTACTGGCCAGCGCTGGCTGCGCTTCGCGCGGTGGCTCGGGTTCTGCCCAGCCCGCGGCGGCGCCCGCTGCCGCACCCGCGGCACCGGCCCGCGGCGGTTCGAGGGCCGGCATGGATGCCCAGGGCAACGTGACCGACTCCTCCAAGGTCGAAGCCGGCAGCGGCCGCACGGTCAAGGGCCTGAACGGCTACGAAGGCGAAATCACCGGCAACCCGGCGCGCAACAGCAAGTTCGCCCGCCTGCAGATCGGCATGAGCGCCAGGCAGGTCACCGACATCGCCGGCCAGCCGACCGACCAGGGTGCCTACGTGACGGGCAAGGCCTTCATTCCGTTCTATTTCGGCAGCGACCGCCATCGTTTCGAGATGACCTACAAGGGCCAGGGGCGGCTGGTTTTCGCGGGTGGCGGCATGGGTGAATACACCAGCGGCAACCTGATCTGGATCATTCACAACGCCAACGAGTCGGGCTACCGGTAAACCGCCCAAGGCCCGGTCGCTTGACCGGGCCTTTGTTTTCCGTGCTACATTTCGCCCCTATGTCCGCCCTCCGCGCTTATTTCTTTGCCTACTTTGGGTTCCCGGTTTCCGGCGGACGAGAGGCGAGCGCGTAAAGCAAACGAACACCCTCCCAAAACCGCCGGCGCCTCCAGCCCCGGCGGTTTTTTTATGCCCTGACGATATTCATTCAAACAAGGAAGAACCATGAGCACGAACACTGCCCCGGCCAGCGACAGTTGGTATGCGAGCGTCGAGAAAACCAGCAAGACCGACGACGAACGCATCAAGGACATCAACGTGCTGCCCCCTCCCGAACACCTGATCCGCTTTTTCCCGATTCGCGGCACGGCCATCGAAACGCTGATCGAAGGCACCCGCCGCAACATCCACAACATCATGGCGGGCAAGGATGATCGGCTGCTGGTGATCATGGGGCCCTGTTCGATCCACGACCCGGCCGCCGCTGTCGAATACGCGAAGCGCCTCAAGGTCGAGCGCGAAAAATACGCCGGCACGCTCGAGATCGTGATGCGCGTGTACTTCGAGAAGCCGCGCACCACGGTTGGCTGGAAGGGCCTGATCAACGATCCGTACCTCGACGAGAGCTTCCGCATCGACGAGGGCCTGCGCATCGCGCGCCAGCTGCTGATCGACATCAACCGCATCGGCCTGCCGGCGGGCAGCGAGTTCCTCGACGTGATCTCACCCCAGTACATCGGCGACCTGATCTCCTGGGGCGCCATCGGCGCGCGCACCACCGAAAGCCAAGTGCACCGTGAGTTGGCCTCGGGCCTCTCGGCGCCCATCGGCTTCAAGAACGGCACCGACGGCAACATCCGCATCGCCACCGACGCCATCCAGGCGGCGGCCCGCGGCCACCACTTTCTCTCGGTCCACAAGAACGGCCAGGTCGCGATCGTGCAGACCAACGGCAACCGCGACTGCCACGTGATCCTGCGCGGCGGCAAGGCGCCGAACTACGACGCCGCCAGCGTCGAAGCCGCCTGCAAGGACCTCGAAGCGGCCAAGCTGCCGCCCACGCTGATGGTCGACTGCAGCCACGCCAACAGCTCCAAGCAGCACCAGAAGCAGATCGACGTGGCGAAGGACATCGCGGCCCAGGTGGCCGGCGGCGCGAACCGCGTGTTCGGCGTGATGGTCGAAAGCCACCTGCAGGCCGGCGCCCAGAAGTTCACGCCGGGCAAGGACAAGCTCTCGGGCCTCGAATACGGCAAGAGCATCACCGATGCATGCATCGACTGGGACGATTCGGTGCAGGTGCTCGAGACGCTGTCGCAGGCCATCAAGGCCCGCCGCGGCTGAAGAGGCTAGAGCATCCCGGCCAGTTCGGGCCAGTGGTGCCGCATCGACGCCGCCTCGTCGCTGTCGGGCGGCACCATCGAGAAATCGGCGAAGTCGAAGCCCGGGCCGACCATGCACGCGACCAGCGTGTAGTCGCCTGATGAATGGCCCTGAATCGGCCGGGCGGCCTGCCACTGGCCGGCCGGCACCACATGCTGGGGGCGGGTGCCGTGCGCATCGACCGGGCCCAGTCGCACGTGGGCTGGCGCTGTGCGCATTGCGGTATCGCAGGTCCAGAGCGCCAGCGGCACGCCTTCGAGGTGTACCCAGACTGCGTCGGACAGCACCCGATGCCAGCGCGAATGTTGATTCGCTTCAAGCAGGAAGTAGATGCTGGTGAGCGCGCTGCGGGGCGCCCGGCCATCGGTGGGCGCGACGCTGGCCGACGAACGGAACACCTCGCTGTACCAGCCGCCTTCGGGGTGAGGTTGCAGATTCAGGCTCTCGATCAGTTCCCGGGTGCGCATGGCGGTCATGATGCCGCCGTGGCGCGGAGCGCCGCAAGCAGTTTGTCGTGCACGCCGCCGAAGCCGCCGTTGCTCATGCAGACGACGTGATCGCCCGGCTTGGCCGCGGCCACGATCTGCGCCACCAGCGGTTCGATGGCGTCAGCCGCCTTGGCGCGGTCGCCCATCGGCGCCAGCGCGGCGGCGGCATCCCAGTCGAGTCCGGCCGTGTGGCAGAACGAAAGATCGGCCGATTCGAGGCTCCAGGGCAGTTGCGCGGCCATGACGCCCAGCTTCATCGTGTTGCTGCGCGGTTCGAAGGCCGCGAGGATGCGCTCACTTTTCTTGCCGGCACTGTCGAGCTTCCTGCGCAGGCCGTCGAGCGTGGTGCGGATGGCTGTGGGGTGATGGGCGAAATCGTCGTACACGGTGATCGCACCGCCGCTGCGCTCGACCGTGCCGCGCAGCTCCATCCGACGGCGCACATTCCGGAAGCTGCCGAGCGCACGGGCCGCATCGGACGGCGCAACCCCCACATGCTCGGCGGCCGCAATGGCGGCCAGCGCATTCATCTGGTTGTGCAGGCCCGAGAGTTCCCATTCGACCCGGCCGACCACCTCTCCTTGCCGCAGCACGTCGAAGACATCGTGCGAGCCGCGCGCCTGCCATTCACCACCCGCGCCGAAACGCGCGAGTTCGCTCCAGCAGCCCTGGGCCAGCACGCGCTGCAGGCTCTCTTCGGTGGCGTTCACCACCAGCCGGCCGGTGCTGGGCACCGTGCGCACGAGGTGATGGAACTGGCGCTCGATGGCCGCGAGATCGTCGAAGATGTCCGCGTGGTCGAACTCGAGGTTGTTGAGCACGGCCGTGCGCGGCCGGTAGTGCACGAACTTGCTGCGCTTGTCGAAGAAGACCGTGTCGTACTCGTCGGCCTCGATGACGAAGGCCGCGCCATCGCCCAGCCGGGCCGACACGCCGAAGTCCAGCGGCACGCCGCCCACCAGGAAGCCCGGCGCCTTGCCGCCTTGCTCGAGCACCCAGGCCAGCATCGACGTGGTGGTCGTCTTGCCATGGGTGCCGGCCACCGCCAGCACATGGCGGCCTAAAAGCACGTGCTCGGCCAGCCACTGCGGGCCGCTCGTGTAGGGCTTGCCGGCATCGAGGATGGCTTCCATCAGCGGAAACTTGGGCGTGCCGTCGGGCAGGCGCACCCTGGAAACCACGTTGCCGACCACGAACACGTCGGGCGCGATGGCGAGTTGATCGGCGCCGAAACCTTCGATCAGATCGATGCCGAGCGAGCGCAACTGGTCGCTCATCGGCGGGTACACGCCGGCGTCGCAGCCCGTGACCCGATGGCCCGCTTCGCGCGCCAGGGCGGCCAATCCGCCCATGAACGTGCCGCAGATACCCAGAATATGAATGTGCATCGGGCGATTCTAGGGAGGCGCAATGCAGCGCCCGCCGCACTTTGCCCTGAGCTTCATGTTGATTTCGTGTGAGCAGCGCGTACTGCGGGCAAAATGCCCGAATGGACACGTCCAAGCGTGAAATCGCCGCCACTGCAGCCCGCCTTGTCGTCGAGGAAGGGCTGGAATACGGCCCGGCCAAGCGCCGGGCCCTGCGTGATCTGGGCCTGTCGGCCCGTACTTCGCTGCCGAACAACGACGAGGTCGAGGCCGAGGTGCGCGACTACATCGCGCTCTTTTGTGCCGACACGCAGCCGCAGGAGCTGCACGCGCTGCGCCTGCTTGCGCTCGAATGGATGGAGCGCATGAAGGTGTTCCGTCCCCATGTGGGCGGCGCCGTGTGGCACGGCACGGCCACCCGGTTGTCAGACATTTATATTCAGTTGTTCTGCGATGATTCCAAGTCGGCCGAAATCGCCCTGATCGATCACCACGTGGACTACGAGCCGCGCATGGTGACCGGCTTCCACGGCGAGCAGGTGGAGGCCCTGAGCGTGCACGCCGCGAGTCGTGCGCTCGGGGAGGAAATCGGGGTTCACCTGCTGGTCTACGACCTCGACGACCTGCGCGGCGCCCTCAAGCCCGATGCCCAGGGACGCGTTCCGCGTGGCGACCTGCCCGCATTGCGCCGACTGATTGAAAGAGAAAAGGACAAGTGAATGACTTCTGCGCCGACACGACGCGGCATGCTCTTTGGCGGCGTGGCGGCGGTGGCCGCCGCTGCCGGGGTGGGTGGCGCTTGGTGGCGGGAGCGCAGCGCCGGCAGCAGTGCGGCGGGCGGGGAGATGCTCGATGCGGCCTTCTGGGCCCAGAGCTTCGAACGGCCGGAGGGTGGTGAAATCGTCCTGTCGAGCCTGCGCGGCAAACCGCTGCTGCTTAACTTCTGGGCGACCTGGTGCCCGCCCTGTGTCGAAGAAATGCCCATGATCGACACTTTCTTTCGAGAAAACGGCACCAACGGCTGGCAAGTGGTTGGATTGGCCATCGATCAGCCCAGCGCTGTGCGCAAGTTCCTGCAGCGTACGCCGGTCACCTATCCGACCGGATTGGCAGGGCTGCAGGGCACGGAGCTGGTCAAGAATCTGGGCAACACCGGCGGTGGTTTGCCCTTCACGCTGGTTCTGAATGGCAACGGTTCCGTAGCAGCTCGTAAAATGGGCAAGCTCGAAACCTCCGACCTGGAGACTTGGCGGCGTGAACTTGTTCATGGTTAGAATCGGCCGCCCAAGCTGGCGTTAGCCATCAAACGCTGAAAATCGCCGATTTTCAGCCAAGTTATATCCGAATGACCGGCAAAGCCGGCACTGGAGTCCCATGGATCTGCGCAAACTCAAGACACTGATTGATCTGGTGTCCGAATCGAATATTTCAGAACTGGAAATCACCGAAACCGAAGGCAAGGTTCGCATCGTCAAGGGCGGCGGCGCTGCCCCGGTACAGTATGTGCAAACCCTGGCGGCGCCTCCTGCCGCCGCACCGGCTGGCCACGCGGTCAAGTCGCCCATGGTGGGCATGTTCTATCGCTCGTCCAGCCCCGGCGCCGCAGCCTTCGTCGAAATCGGCAGCAAGGTGAACGAGGGCGACACGATCTGCATCATCGAAGCGATGAAGATCCTCAACGAAATCGAAGCGGACAAGTCCGGCACGATCACCCAGATCCTCGGTGAAAACGGGCAGGCGGTCGAATACGGCCAGCCGCTGTTCATCATCGAGTGACCATGTTCAAGAAGATCCTGGTTGCAAACCGGGGGGAGATTGCCCTCCGGATTCAGCGCGCCTGCAGCGAGATGGGCATCAAGGCCGTGATGGTCTATTCCGAAGCCGATCGCGACGCCAAGTACGTCAAGCTGGCGCAGGAAGCCGTGTGCATCGGCCCGGCCCCCTCGGGGCAGAGCTATCTCAACATGCCGGCGATCATTTCGGCGGCCGAAGTGACGGACGCCGAAGCCATCCACCCCGGCTACGGCTTCCTGAGCGAGAACGCCAACTTTGCCGAGCGCGTGGAGCAGAGCGGTTTCCAGTTCATCGGCCCGACGCCGGACAACATCCGCACGATGGGCGACAAGGTGTCGGCCAAGCAGGCCATGATCAAGGCCGGCGTGCCTTGCGTGCCCGGCTCGGAGGGCGAGCTCTCCGACGACGCCGCCACCAACAAGCGCATTGCCCGTGCGATCGGCTACCCGGTCATCATCAAGGCGGCGGGCGGCGGCGGGGGCCGCGGCATGCGCGTGGTGCATACCGAGGCGGCACTGGTCAACGCGATCCAGATGACCAAGGCGGAAGCCGGCGCGGCCTTCAACAATTCGGCCGTGTACATGGAGAAATTCCTCCAGAACCCGCGCCACATCGAGATCCAGATCCTCGCCGACAAGCACAAGAACGCGGTCTACCTGGGCGAGCGCGACTGCTCCATGCAGCGCCGCCACCAGAAGGTGATCGAGGAATCGCCGGCACCGGGCGTTCCGCGCAAGCTGATCGAGAAGATCGGCGAGCGCTGCGCTGCGGCCTGCAAGAAGATCGGCTACCGCGGTGCCGGCACCTTCGAGTTCCTCTACGAGAACGGCGAGTTCTACTTCATCGAGATGAACACGCGCGTGCAGGTGGCGCATCCGGTGACCGAGTTCACCACCGGCATCGACATCGTGAAGACGCAGATCATGGTGGCGGCCGGCGAGAAGCTGCCGTTCACGCAGCGTCAGATCGAGATGCGCGGCCACGCCATCGAGTGCCGAATCAACGCCGAAGACGCCTGGAAGTTCACGCCGTCGCCGGGGCGCATCACGATGTGGCACCCACCGGGTGGCCCTGGCGTTCGCGTCGATTCGCACGCGTACACCAACTACTTCGTGCCGCCGAACTACGACTCGATGATCGGCAAGATCATCGTCTACGGCGACACGCGCGAGCAGGCCATGGCGCGCATGCGCACCGCCCTCAATGAGACCGTGATCGAAGGCATCCAGACCAACATCCCGCTGCACCGCGAGCTGATGGTCGACGCCAAGTTCATGAGCGGTGGCACCAACATCCACTATTTGGAAGAGTGGCTCGCGGCGCACAAGCGCTGAACCGCTGCACGACGCCATGTTCGAACTTCGCCTGATGGCTCCGGAAGACCGGGTCGAAATGCTCAGCGATGCGCTCGACGCACTCGATGCGCTGAGCGTCTCGGTCGAGGATGCCGACGCGCAGACCGATGCCGAGCAGGCGCTGTGCGGCGAACCCGGCATGCCGCCGCCCAAGAAGGGCTGGCAGCGTTCGCGCGTGATCGCGCTGTTCCCCGACGAAGCGCTCGCCCAAGAGGCTGCGTCGGTGCTCGCGCTGCAGGACTTCTTCGAAGG
>CAMATD010000012.1 GCA_945860785.1 Variovorax sp. YR752
CCGCAAGGTAGACATCCACCGTCACGGTGCGCAGCCCGTCGACGGCGACACCCGCTTCGAGCCGGCAGACCAGCCGCACGCTGCCTTGCGGACAGGCGCTGCGCACGACGCCCGGGCCCGCAAGGCCCTGGCCGATGCGCAGTTCCGCCAGCCGGTTCTCCGCGGACAGCATCGCCAGCGACCACTGCTCCAGCATGCCGAGGTTGGTGATGGTCAGGCTCGAAGCTCGCACGATCGCAGCCAATGCAATGCTGACGATGGTGAGTGCCATCAGCACCTCGATCAGCGTGAAGCCTTCGGCGCGCGAAAGCGCGTTGAAGAAACGCGGCGCGCGCATGGCCTATTGCACCTCGTAGCCGCCTGCCGCGTCGCGCAGGACAGTCACCGTGGCACCGCCATGGCGCAACACCAGTTGCCAGGTCACGCCGATCGGCTCGGACGTCAGGAGCACCGCCCCGGCAGGCACCACCTCCACCGGTTCCACGCGCCAGGTCCTGGGACCCAGCACGTCGTCGCGCGCGAAGGTGTCGAGCGCGCCCAGTGTCGACACCGCGGGTATCGCGCTGCCGGGCACGGCCTGCCAGGTGTCGCGTGCAAAGCGGTAGCCATCGCTGTCCGCCTGCCAGGCAATGACGCGCCCGTCGACGCGCACTTCGTTCTGCGCGACGGCAAAGCGCTGGACCAGTTCGTGGGCATCGCGGCGCAGCTCCTGCGCCGGGTCGGGCGCGATGCCCAGGCTGATCGCCGCGGTCGCAATGCCGATGATGACCATCACGATCATCATCTCGATCAGCGAGAAGCCGCCCTCGTCCGCACCTCGGGTTCGCAGTGACATGCACACCTTCATCTCGCGACATCCGGTTGATTGACGAAGCCGCTGCCGATGCTAGGCGTCCTGTGTGATCGCTCAGAGCACTGGTTGATCGGCCGCAAACCAGCAGCGTGCCCTGTGCACGCGCCCTGAACAATGGCGCCTCGAACACACGCCCCCGAAAGCTTCATGCGTCGCCGCAACTGACACGAAACCCCAACGCCCCTGTGATAGACACGCATGCCGACAACGAAGACAGCCGCAACCGCTTGGGACACACCGATGACCGATCCAGTGAAACCGCCCGCCAGGTACATCGTCCACGCCGCGGGCCTGCTGCTGGTCGTGGCCGGTGTGGCGACCTGGGGACATCTGCTGTCTCGCCCCGCGCCACCCGCCCCCGCCGCGCCAACGCAGGCCCCCGAAGCCGACCCCACAGCCGACGCACAGGCCACATGGTTCGGCCCCGGAGAGGTCCGCGCCAACATTGCCGTCAAAGGATTGATCAAGGGCACGGACCAGGCCGTCGCCGTGCTCGCCGTCAACGGCGCCGCGCCCAGGCCCTACCGCGTGGGCGAGGCCTTGACCCGCTCGGTCACCTTGTCGGCCATCGAAGCCGGTGCCGTGGTGATCGACAAGGCCGGCACTTCCGAACGCATCGCCGCGCCGGTGCTGCCGCAGCCCGCGAGCCCCGGCATCGTGCGGGCCGCGTCCGTCGGCGCGGTGCATTAGCGCACCGCGTCGTGGGGTCTCGCCTCCGGCGCGGAGGCCACCGAAGCCCAGGTCGACAGCGCGTGCAGCAGCCCGCGATTGACGCGAAAGTCGCCCTCGCCCGACTCCGGCAGAAAGGTGTTGGAGAGGCAGCGCGTGACGACACGCACCGCGCGCGGATCGGCCCCATCGCCTGCAGCTCGCGCGTGAACTCCGTGCGCCCGGGCAGCTCGTCGGCGAACTTCTCGAACCCCACGAACCACCGGAACAGCATGTTGTAGGTGAGGCTTTCGTGCACCTTCTCCCTGTCTTCCAGCGAGTAGATGATCTGCAGGATCAGCGACTTGAACAGCGTCGAGACCTCGATGCCGAAGCCGTGCTACCGCTGCAGGTCGGTCAGCAGCGTGCGCTCGTAGCGCAAGGCGTCTTCCACAAGGTCATGCAGCGCCACCAGCGGGTGGCCCTGCGGCACGAGCGCGCGCAGGTTGTCGGCCTGCACCCAGGCCTGGTGGCTGACGATCCAGACCCATGGCGAGCCGTAGCGGTTGACCGCCACCGGCCCCTCGCGTGCGCGCTCGACGATCTTCGAAAGCTTGGCATCCAGCTCCTGCATGGTGACCCGCATGGGCGACATCCACTTCATCATCTGTTCCCTTCATTCCCTGAACGACTATGCAACAGGATGCGTGACGGCGGCACGAGAGGAGGAGGCAGCGCATTCGATCGCGTCCCCCCGGTGGTTCAGCGCAGCGCGCCAAGGGCCTGCCTGAGCGCGGTGTCCACCTTGCGCACCGAGACGCCGTGGCGCCGAGCCACTTCCTGGCGCGACATCTCGTGCCAGCGCAGCGCGAGCAGCACCGACTGCTGGCGGCGCGGCAGGCGCTGCATGGCGCGGTCCACCGCGGCCACCTCCGAGCGCGCTTCGGCGATCAGGTCGGGGCCGGGCTGCAGGTCGGCGATGACATCGAGATCCCCGCCCGCCTCGTTCGATCCCGGCCAGCGCTTGCGGGACCGGAGACTGTCCATCGCGAGATTGCACGCCACGCGATAGACGTACGCATCGGGGTTCGCCGGCGCGTCCTGCGGCGGACGCTCCCCCAGGCGCAGCCATGCGTCGTGCAGGCATTCCCTGGCGAAATCGGGGCACCCCAGATGCCGCTCGAGGCGCCGGTGCAGCTGGTCGTAGTGCGCTGTCAGATGCCCCTGCAGGTCGATCGCGGGCACCGCGGGCTTCGTCGGCGCGCGCAGCGCCGGCGCCGGGACCTCGACGCGCTCGTCGAGCAGGCGCCAGAACGACGGCGGGAGCGAAGAGAACCGGTCTGGTGCATGGCCGATGGCCTGGAAGTCTGGAGTCATGATGGATGTCCGCTGAACGCCCGGCGCATCCCACCGGCCGGAATCTCCGGCCGCGGGAAGGGCCAAGCCTTGAAACCAAGGAAGAACCACAAGTGCGCCCGCCGGCCCGGGCGCCAGGCGCAGGTCAACGTTGCAGGTTGGCGCGCTCCTCGTCCGTCAGTTGCCGGCTCGCCGACGGCGGCAGGCTGCTCCCGCCGCCGAGCACCCGGATCACGCTGCGCGGGTTGTAGCTCACGGGCGTGCCCGCCTTGTCGGCCGGCGCTTCGCTGTTGTTGTTGCTGCTGCCGCCGCCGCCGGCCGGTTCGTTGCCGAAGTCGAGCACGCGCACCGTGAACACCGAAGGCAAGGCCTGCCGTGCCGCGGCACGGTCGCGCTGCATCACGTCCTGCGCCGCCATGCTGGCCTGCGAGGCGGCCGCGCTGGCATTGGTCAGCGCGCCCACGTTCACCGAAGCGATCGCCGGCAGACCGGACGACTCGCCCTTCACCTGGATATTGGCCGCATTGACCACCTGCAGCGCCGCGACGTTGACGTTGCCCGACACGCGGATGCCCGCTTCGCCCGCATCGATGGTGCCCAGCGGCGCGATCAGGTCGACGTCGCCGGGTGGCACTTCGGCAATCGGCGCCAGCGTGGCAATGCCTGCGCCCGAGCTCGGCGCCTGCGGGGAGATCTCCACGTTGCCCACGCCGTCGTAGACGCGCTTGGGCGGCGTGTACAGCACCGTGGTCTTGGAGCCACGGCCGGCGTTGATGTCGCCCTTGACCGACCAGGCGAAGATGTCGCCGCCGAAGGTGGTCATGATGCGCGACAGGCCCAGCAGCAGGCTGCCTTCGCTGAACAGGCGGATGTCGCCCTCCCCCTGCGTCATCACGCCCGAGGTGGCCGGCGGCACCGCGCCCTGCACGCCGAGGATGATCTTGCCGCCCGGCGCCAGCATCTCGATGTCGCCGCCGAAATTGGTGCGCACGCCCGAGCCGCCGAACATCGTGATGTCGCCGCTGCGCGCGACCGGGTGGCCGGCCGCATCCTTGTCGGGGAACAGCGTGGCGATCATCTCGCGGTCGCGCAGGTACGAGCCGAAGCGGCTGCTGTCGCGGTTGTTGTATTCGCGGCCGCCCTCGCGCAGCTCGGCGTAGTAGACCTCGCGCAGGAAGATGCGCTGCTGCTCCGGCGCCAGCGCGCCGAAATATGCGAGGGCTTGCGTGGTGTCGCCGCTGAAGCCGTAGCGCGTGTTCAGCCACGCGGCGAGTTCCACCTCGTAGGTCTTGACGGCCTTGCCCGGCTGGCTGGCCAGCGGCGTTCCGGCCTCGGCGCGCTTCGACGGATCGAGGTAGCGCGCGCGGATCGCGGACATGTCGAGGGCCGATGCACCGATGCCAGCCATCAGCGCGACCGACGCGCCCGGCCGGGTGTCGCCCGGCACGATCGGGCCGATGGAAGTGAGGCCACCGCGGTCTTCCTGCAGCAGGTTGCGGCCCGCCGAGATCTCCAGCGTGCCGGGGCCGGCAACGTCGAAGTTGGCATATCGGATGTCGCGACCCGCGGAGACGATGGAAACGTCGGTGGGGTTGTCGTGGACGATGAGGTTGCCGCGCAAGTTGCCCTCAAGTTCCCGGGAGCCCACGGTCGAGCCACCCGGCGCGACGCCGGTGTTGACGATGTCCCGGCTTGCCATGGCGCGGATCGGCGCGGCGGCGTTGTACCAGGTCTCCGTGCCGCGCGTGATGACTTCGCCGGTCTTCAGCCCGATGATGTCGCCCCCGGCGGCATAGAACCGCACGGGCGGCGCATCGGCCGCGCGGTCCAGTGGGACCGCCGCCGTGTTCGGGCCGAACGCGAAGAGCGTGGTGGTGATGTCGGGTCTGGTGATGGGCCCGGAGATCGCCAGGCCGTCCCTCGCGACATTGGTCGCAAGCACTTGCCCGGCGCCGTACGCCTGACCGACGAATGCAGGATTGAACGGCGTGGGCAACGGCGTGCCCGTGCCGGACATGCCCACCGAATACTGGCCCGCGTAGATCGACCCGCCTGCGAGCATTTCCAGCTCGCCCGTGGACGACGGTGCGAGCGTCAGGCCGTAGTTGATCTTGCCGGGATCGCCCACGGTCAGCGGCAATGCCGCGTAGCCGTAGTAAAGGCTCCCCGTCAGGGCCGCGGCCCGGAAGATGGAGGGGTAGACGATCCACGCATCCTTCGAAGTGGTACGGAGCTGGCTATTGTCGCCGGCCGCCATGGTGGGCGTCAGGTGGCCGCCGGCGGAGGTGAGATTGATCGCGCTGCGATCAGTCCAGAGACTGAACCATCCCTGCCCGCCCGCAGTCGGCGCCTGGCCGCCGACCGAGAAGGCGGAGCTGTTCGGCGTCTCGCTGCGCCCCGGATCGGACGCACCGCCGAGCACCAGGTCGCCGCGCGTCTGGAGATAGATTGCCGTGTCGCCCGGCACGAGGTTGATGCCGCCCCTGGCATCGGCGTAGCTCGCCACGAACGGATCGATGGCCCGTGCGTCGACGGGATCGGAGAACGTGAAGCCGCCCGACAGATGCTGCAAGCCCAGGCTGCCGATCGATGCGGCGCTGACCTGCGTGGCACCACGCAGGTTCGCGATGGCGCCGGTGAGAAC
The DNA here is from genome assembly GCA_945860785.1 of Variovorax sp. YR752. Lineage (GTDB taxonomy): Bacteria > Pseudomonadota > Gammaproteobacteria > Burkholderiales > Burkholderiaceae_C > Variovorax. Next base: position 5,502 of record CAMATD010000012.1, read on the forward strand.
GAGTTTTTCCGAACCCGTGCTGAGGTTGCGGTTGGGGTTGAGCGCACCGGCAACGCGCATGTCGATGTCGCCGCCGCCTGTCAGCGTGAGCGTGCCGTCGGCACCGACGCGGCCGGTGCTGCCCACTGCGACCACCGGGCCTTCGCTGCGGTCGGTGGAATTCGCTCCGGTGCTCTGCGTGCTGCGCAATCCGATCGTGCCTGCCTCACCGCCCACGCGAATCCGGACGTCGCCGCCGCCCAGCGTGCCGATGCCCGTGAAGCCGGTGAGGTCCGGCGCCTTGCGGTCGTCCCCCTGTTGCCACGGGCGTGTAGGCACCGAAGTTGATCCACCACGCCGTGGGAATCGCATCGTCGATGGCTGCTGTTCCCGAGCCCTGCCGCCACAGCCAATTTCCCGGCACCACGCTCGACAGCCCCGTGCCGACCAGGTCACCCACCAGATTGCCGCCGGCCGCAACCAGCACGTTGCCTCCCTGGTCGGGATACCAGGCGCGGTAGGTTGCCAGGCTGGAACCGTAATCGAGCAGCTCGGACTGCGGGCCGATCGGTGAGCCATCGGCAGCCTTGCCGCGTGGTCGGTTGTACGCCGCATCGACTGCCGTTGCCGAGCCGGCGGTGTACACGCCGTAGAGCGAATCCATGCGGATGTCGCCGGCGGCGAGCATCTCGAGGTCGCCGGTGCCGGTTCGCAGCACGCTGAAGGCCGGCGCAACAATTTGGCTTCCGGCGATGGTGGGTGGGCCACTGGAAGTCTCCACGCACCACAAGGGGTCGAAGTCACACCAGAACCTGTCCTCTTCAAGCACCGGAGTGCCCTCTTCGAAGCCCACTTCGTTGGGCCCCCAAACGAAGCTCTTCGAGGCGACGATCGTGTAATCCCTGATCGCATGCGTATCGCCCAGCCTGATGGCCGCAGTCGAAGTCGGATTGAGCGCGCGCCGGTCGGCCGAGCCGAGATCGGCGCCTGCCACCAGTTGCACATCCCATGACGTGGCACCTTCGCCGAGCATCGGCGCCACCGCCCAGTTGCGCCCTTGCGCGCCGTTCACCGAAGGGCGCAGGTTGACGGGCTGGTCGCCCGGCAGTTCGATCAAGGTCGACGACGGGATCAGCGATCCCCGCGCGAGCAGGGTCTGGCCGGTGGTGGTCATGTCCACCGGCAGCGCCACGCCCTTGGGCCAGGTCAGCGCGGCCACGTCCGCTGACACGCGCAGCGGCGGTCCGCAACACCGTGCCGGCCGCATAGGCCACCGACCCGTCGGCGTTGTAGATGTTGGCGGCGACTACCGTGCCCGCCGAGAGGTTCAACGCGCCCGCGAGTTCTGCATCCACCGGCAGCACGGTGCCCGCGGGCAGCGTCATCGCCGCCACGCCCACGCTGTAGTTGAGGGTCGATCCCGCTGGGAAACGCGTGCCGGTGTCGAGCACCACCCCATCGATCGGCACCACGATGTCGCCACCGAACGTGGAAGAGCCGCCGGGGCCCTGGAAACGAGCCTCCGCCAGCACCCAGCCGTTGTCGTCCGGCGTCGCCGCGGGCGGCGCAAAGCCGTCGTTGATGCTGCCGTGGACATTGAGCCCGCCGGCCGCGCGGATCACCAGCCGGCCCGGTTCGCCGTAGCCGCGCCGGGCCGGATCGTTGCGGTCGGCATCGGGACCGTAGCGATAGCCGGAGAGGTCCAGGTCGCCGTCGATCGTGAGGTCGCCGTGCGGGTTTGCGTTGCGGTCGCTGACGATCTCCACGCCCGGCCGCAGGTGGTAGCTGCCCAGGCCCGACAGCCGGCTGCGCAGGGTCGCATTGCCGAGCGCCGCATTGATGAAGGCCTGGCTGTCCCCATCGATGCCGTCGAGGTAGCCCTGCGTGATGAGCTGCGGCCGGTAGCCCGACACATCGGGCAGATCGGCCAGCGGTGCGTCGGCGTAGCTGCGGAAGGCGTTGACCGCGATGGTCTTCGCGCCCTGGATCACGGGCGTGCCGTTGACCGTGACGGCCACGTCGTCCGCGCCGATGCGCGGCGCATTCAGGTCGAGCGTGCCGCGCGCGCGGCCGTCGTTCTGGCCCGCCTTGGTGCCCACCGGCACGTCGGTGCCGGCACGCAGGTCGATGCGCGCGCGCTGCCCAGCGTGAGCATGCCTTCGGTGCTGGTGAGGTCGACGATGGCCCGGTTGGGGCTGTCGATGATCTTGCCGTAGCTGTCCACGCGCAGCCCCGTTCCATGCGCATCGAGCGTGCCGTTGACCGTGAGGTCGCCCTTCGCCGCGAGGCGGATCGAGCCGACCTGGAAGCCGCTGGCGTCGATGCGGCCGTCCACGCGCAGGCTGCCGCCGTCGACGGCGATGGACACCTCGCGGGCCTTCACGCCGTCGCCCACCACGAGGTCGCCTTGCTTGACCTGGAAGCGGCGCGCGCCGAACACGCCGCCTTCGTTCAACCGGTTGTTGAGGTCCGCGAAGTCGCCGAGCGTCTGCGCGCGCACCGTGAGCTCGCCCGCGTCGTAGGGCACCACCGTGCCGCCCGCGTCGTAGGTGCCGCCGCTGCTGCCGCGAATGGCGCCGAGCAGTTCGACGCGCCCCGCGTCCGCGCCCAGCGCCGTGGCCTCGACCGTGCCGCCGCGGTTGTTGCGCGCGGAGACGTCGATCACCGAGCCCGCGGCCTGCGTGATGTTGCCCGCCGCGCTGGACAGCACGAAGTCACCGCCCCAGCTGTACTTGTCGACATCGAACAGCGACACCTTGCGGCCCGAGAGGTCGATGCGCGAGGCATTGCCGAGCGCAATGCCGTCGGTCGCCGCGAGCACCAGCCTCCCGGAGGGCAGCACGATGCTGCCCTCCAGGCCGATGCTCTTCCCCCGCAGTTCCAGTGTTGCGCCCAGCGCGTCGCTCGTTGCTGCCGTGCCCGCACCCGCGCCTTCAGGTGCGGCCACGGTGATGGCGCCGCCGGCGGTGATGCGGGTCTTCGAGCCCGCCCGCCCCGTCAGCAGCGGCGATGTGATCGTGAGGTTGCCGCCTTCGTGCGAATAGCCTTCGCCCGGCACGTACGCGCCTTGCCGCTGGTACACCGACCGCGCGCTGCTGCCGTCGGAAGTCATGCGCTCGGAGGCCGCGAGCTTCACGTCGGCAAAGCCCAGCGCCAGCCGTGCATCCGTCTCGGTGCCGCTCGGCTGCGCATAGGGGCCGTGGCCCAGCACGATCGAGCGGGCGGCAACGTCGAACGTGCCGCCGCCCAGCAGCCCGGTGACGACTGCGCCGGGCACGGCCTCGCTGCCCGTCCAGACGAACTCGCCGGCACGGATCGCGGCCACGTCGCCAGCTGCGCCATAGCCGTAGATCGCAGGCGTACCGAGCACCAGGCGGTCGAGGCTGGACGCATCGAGCTTCACGGCGCCGTAGATGTTCACGGCACCCCGCGCATTGAGGATCAGCGTCTCCAGTGCCGGCGCGCCGGTGGCGGTATTGCCGGCCAGCAGGCGATCCAGCTTGGCCTGGTTGAGCACAAGCCCGCTCGGCAGCTGTCCGCCGGCGCTTGCGGCGGCGATGTTGGCGTTCTCGCCGAGGTTGACCGCGGCAAGCGCCAGCGTGCCCTCCGACACCAGCCGGGTCGCGCCGTTGCAGGCCGCGCTCACGCAACTGCCGATATCGACGGCGACCGTTCCGGGTCCTTGCGCCGCGGAAGGTTGCGCGAGCAGAAGATTGAACCAGCCGTTGGACAGGGCGACCACACCGGTGCCGGTAAACACATAGCCGTCGTTCGAGTCATAGCTCGCCGCGCCCCTGCCGATCGTGCTGAGCGATGCCCCTTCCTCGATGGTGATCCGGCCATCTCCAACGAAAGGCGCGCCCACCAGGATGAGCTCGGCCGCCGACAGGCTGGCGCCGCTGCGGACGATCAGGCTGCCGGCCCCCGTGATCTGGACAATCCGGCCCCGCTGGCCATACGTGGTGCCCAGCGTGCCGTTGAGCACCAGACGCGACGTGCCCAGCTTGTTCAACTCGCTGTCGTAGACCGACGCCCCCGCCAGCGTCTCATCGGCGGCCTGCCCCGCGGCGAGAACCTCGCCGAGGTTGCGCACATTCACGGTCCCGCCGAAACCAGCGCTGGCGGGCTGTGCCCCCAGGCGCAGATCGCCGTCGAACTTCAGCGCGGTCCGGTCCCGGTCCTCCGCGGACGGCCTGGACAGCATGATGTCCAGCGTCTTCGCGTCCGAGGTGAGCGCCGCGCGCAGGAAGCCGAGCCGCGCCGCATCCGCCTGCACGAAGGCGTTGTAGTCCGTCTCGTTGTAGGCTGAGTAGGTGCGCACCTTGTCGGCCGGTGTGATGACGACCTGGTTGGGCAGCGCATCGCGGATCGACGTGTTGGCAACCCCCAGGTAGCCGCCCGCGACATAGGAGCCATTGCCGACGCTCGTGACACCCGACAGCCCGATGCGGTCGGCCGCGCCGATTTCCACGCGGAAGGCGCCCGGCAACAGGCTGTAGTTCGAGGGCATCAGCGTGTAGGTGCCGGCTGGCAGGCCAGGCACGCCCGCGGGCACGGTGATCTGCTGTCCGATGCCCGGCGTGCCGGAGCCCGCTTCGGGCGCCACCGGCGCATGGCTTGCCGCGCTGCCGGGCACGATGGCATAGACGGCATTGCCGGCCCGGCTGTAGCCGTTGGCGGGGTTTGCGTTGGCCAGCGCCGTGGCCAGCACATCGACCGAGCCGCCGCGTCCGCTGACGAAGCCGGCGCCGGCCAGCGTGCCGCCGCCCGACAGGTCGAGCACGGAGCCCGCCTGCGCGTCGAGGTGGCGCGTGTTCACCTTGACGTCGCCCTCCAGGTCGCCCACGTTCTTGAGCACCACCGGCTGGCCGTTGTACAGGTAGCTCAGGCCGTCGACCGTGCCGCCGTAGGGCATCAGCAGGCCCTCGCCGCTCACCGAGGTGATGCTGCCGGGCAGCAGCGTCACGCGGTTCGTCGCGGCCATGGTCGAGTCGACCTGGGTGCCGAGGGTCAGTCGTCCCAGGGGCGCCCGCACGATGCCGCCCTGCTCGACGGTCTCGGCGCCGAGGTTGATGCTGCCGAAGGCAGCAATAAGGCATGGCAACATCGCCTTCGCCATGGCGGCGGATGGAGAGAACGCTGCCGGGGACATAGCTTTTGAGCAAGCCATCAGTCAACGCATAGCCGGCCGTGATCGTGTTGTCCGTCCCTGTCCCCGGATAGATCTGCTCGGCGGTCAGGCGCACGTCGCCAGGCGTCGCAAGATTGGCGCCGAGCAGGCGCATGTCACCGCGACTCGTGAGTTCGATGTCTTCGAATCCGCGCCGGTCCACCGCGTAGCCCGTGATGCTCAGATTCACCTCCGCGCGGGTGCCGAACCCGACCGCGCCCCGCAGGTCGACCAGGTCCGCCAGCACGGAAAACGTGCCGTCGCCCTGCTGGCGGGACGGGCCGTTCTCCCAATGGGCCCTCGGCATGATCTGCGTGTCCACCGCGGCCCTGCGCGTCGTGCCCGCCAGGCGCACATAGGGCGCGGACAGCGACACCGCCGCATCCGCCGCCGTGGTCTCGCCGTGCGCGTAGGTGCCTGCATACAGGCGCAGGCTCTGGCTCATGCCGAGCGCGACGTTGCCGTCGAAACTGAGCGCCCCGTCGACGAGCACCGAGAGATTGCCGAAGCCGCCGGCCTGGATGCGGTCGACACCGACGCGCGCGGTGCCCGTGAGCAGCCCGCCGCGGGCATCCGCCAGGGTCTGCGCCGCCGCCACCGGGCTGTCGCCCTGCGTCTGCGCCAGCACCAGTTCGCGGTGGCGCAGCACGTCGCCGCGGGTGGTCGCCTTGTCGTAGACCGGCGATGCGAGCGCGAGCGCTAGCGTGCCGCCCGCGGCGCCCTCGCCGCCGGCCGCCGCACGCAGCGTGCCGTCGAGGTACAGGCCGTGGTTGGACTTGAGCACGATCGAGCCGCCGTTGCTGGCCACCGTGACGGGGGCCGGCGAGCGGCCCCCCGCACTGCCCGAGGGGTCGAGCGCGGCACTGGTGCCCGAGGCATCGAGCAGCGCGCCCGAACGGATGACGATGAACGCGTCGGCGGCATTCGCCTCGCCCGTCTTGTCCCAATCGAGTGCGCCGCCGATGCTGATCGTGCCGCCGTCGGCCACCTGGCCGTAGATCCGGCCGAACACGTCCTGCGCAGTGGCCGCGCGTGCGGCGACATCCAGCACGGCGTGGTCGCCGATCCAGATCAGGCCCGGCGTTCCGGGCAATACGGTACGGGGCCGGTCGATCGCGATCGTGCCGCCCGGTGCACTGAGCTTTCCGTCGACCGTGACGTCGCGGCCCAGCAAGGCGATCGACTGGCCGGGATCGACGTCGATCGCGGTGCCCGGCCGGATGTCGATCGGGCCGCCGGCCTTCGATGCGGCGCCCGAGCCCACCGTCGATTGCAGGGTCAGGCTGGCGCCGCCGCGCTGCGTGAGAACGCCCTTGACCGGATCTTCCGTCCAGACGGGTGGTGTCCAGACCGCCAGGCCGGCCGCGAGGTCGCTGCCGGTCGCGGCAGTCTTCGCGCCGTCGGTGAACCGGTAGACGGGCATCCGGACATCCAGCCGCGCGTTGTCGGCCACGATCACGCCCAGGTGGCCGTTGAGGTCGTACCGCGCAAAGCCCGATTGCAGGACAGCGGTATCGACCGCGGTGTTGGACCGGGTGGCCACGTCCTGCCTGAAGACGGAACCGGCGGCCACCTGGGTGCCGCTCGCGAGCGTGAAGTCCACGGGCGCCGCCTGGCCGGCGGCGACCGTCACGAACTGAGGGTTGACGGGAATCCCGTCCGGAAAAACATTCGCGGGCACCACGTAGCCCAACGGGAACATCTTGACGGTAAAGGGCACGATTCCGACCAGCGTGGACCCTGCCGGCAAGGTCTCGATGACCGCCCCGTCCCCTGCCCGGCCCACGGTGATGTTGCGTGTCGTGCCATTGACGATGACCTGCAGGATGTAGGAGCTGCCAGCGCCCCCGAAGGCTTCTGGAGGCATCCAGTCGGCCGCGAGGACAACGTTGTACGCCGGATCGCCGGCCACAAGAAGAGGCACGGCCCCCACGGCCTCGCCGGGCCGCGCCCGCGTGCGTTCGTAGGTGTAGTCCACCGGAAGGAGATCCCCGGTCCGGACCTGGTAGTCCTGCAGGAGGATCAGGTCAAATGGCGCCCTCTCGCCCGCATTCAGCACGTCGCCCGTGCTGCGCACCTGGCCACCGATCACGATGCCCCCGCCCGATATCAGCTTGAGCGTGCCGCCGCCGTTCACGCCGTAGCCGCGGATGTCGCCGTCGACCGTGAGCAGGCCGTGCGTGGTCGATTGCCCGGGCGACATGTCCGCGCCCAGCGTCACGTCACCGCCGCGCCCGCCGCGCGTCTTGCCGTTGACCAACACCGCGCCGCCCGAGGACACGTCGATCGAGGTGCCGGCGGTGAGCGTCACCGCTCCCGCGCTGCGGATGTCGACGCTGCCGCCGTCGAGGTACGGCAGGCCGAGGCCATTGCCCGGATCGAGCTGCAGGTTGGTCCACAGTCCGCGCGCATCGAGCTTCGCGTCCTTGGCGACGACGACTTCGCCGGGGTTCTCGACGGTCGGCGTCGGCAGCAGCCTCGGCGTGAGGCCCGCGCGCATCAGCGGTGTCGCCATGTTGCCCAGGACGATGGCGCCGCCGCGCGCGGTGAGGTCCGCATTCACGGCGACCTTGGTGGCGAAGAGTTCGATGCTGCCGCCCGGCGACACGGCCAGGCCGTCATCGACCGTCACGCTCTCGTTCGCCACGGCGGTGATCGCGCCGAGCCCGAAGCCGCTCAGGCGTTTGCTGCTCAAGTACAGCGTGTTCCTGCGCTCGTCGGGCAAGGCGGTCTCGGGCGAGAGCCCCGCGCCGAGTTCCGGCTGCGCGTCGTCGAACACGATGCGCTGGAACGTGGGTGCGAGCGCACGGAAGGCGCCCACCGGCCCCTGCCCGGGATCGGTGTTGTAGCCGGTCGTGTAGCTGCCGAGCACCAGTTGCGCGGCCTGAGCCGCCGTGTTGTGCGACTGGGCATAGCCGTCGAGCGCGGCGTCGCCCTTCACCGTCTGGCGCGGTCCCTGGTACGCGGTGGCGGTGATGTCGCCTTCCAGCACCGCCGCGCCGGTCGCCACCACCAGCCGCCCCGCGTCGCGGCCTACCGTGTAGCCGTTTTCGAGCCGGCTCTGCGGCCCGATCAGCGGGTTGTAGAAGTAGCCGGTGGTCTTGTCGCCCCAGCGCTTGTGTTCGTCCTCGAAGCCCTTGTAGAGGCCGGTATACGAGATGTTGGCCGGTGCGTTCGACACCTCGTAGAGCCGCCCGTCGGCGCCCTTGAGCCAGCTCTGGCGGATCGCGCCGGTCTGCACGTCGATCGTGCCGCCCGAGAGGTTGATGTTCGAGCCCACCTGCGTGACCAGCTCGCCACTGCCGAAGATGACGCTGCCGCCCGAGACGATCTCGATGCGCGAGAGGTCCTGCCGGTCGTCCAGCAGCGAGAGGTTGTCGAACACGCCGGTCGCGGTGCGCAGGCTGTTCTGCTTTCCCGATTCGGCGATCGCGGCGTCGCGCTGGCTGTCGAGCGCGGTGCGGCCGTTCTTGTCGTCCAGCAGCACCGCATTCAATGCGCGCTGCGTGACCGTCACGCTGCCGAGCTTGTCGCTCGCCAAGTTGAGCAGGTGGATGGTGCCGCGCGTGTCCACCGTGGTGGTGGCGAGCGCCACGCCGTCCTGCACCACCTTGCAGCCGGCCAGCGTGATGTCGCCTTCGGGCGCCAGCAACAGGCCGGTGTTGACCACGTGCCCCGCCATGCTGTCGGCATTGAACTGCGGGGACACCTCGTTGCCGCGCGTGGTGGAAGCCTGGTTGGCCGCCGTGCCCTGGCCGGGCCGCACGATGAAGAAATCACCCGCGGCCAGTTGTGCCTGCCCACGCGGCGTGGTGATGGTGCCCGCGTTGCTCACCTCCTGGCCCATCAGCAGCACGTAGCCGCCGCCCTGCTTGACCGAGGTCGGCGTGCGCGTCGTGATCTGCGCGCCCGCCTCCACCCGCACGGCGCCCCCCGCGTCGGTGAAGCTCGGCGCGTAGCTGTCGGCGGTCTTCGCGCTCTGGATGCCGTTGGCCTTGAACTGCTCGTCGCTGATGCGCGCGGCCGCCGCCACCAGGTTGCGCGTGTCGGTCTGGCTGCTGCCGCTGAAGACGATGCCGTTGCGGTTGGCGATGAGCACCGTGCCGTTCGCCTTGATCTGCCCCTGGATCTGCGAAGGCCGCGCCTGCGGATCGTTCACGCGGTTGAGCGCCGCCCAGTCGGCCTGCTGCCTGAACTCCACCGTCGTGTTGCGCCCGACGTTGAAGGTCTCCCAGTTCAGGATGGCCCGGTCGCCGGTTTGCTGGATCGCCACGTTCGTTCGGCCATCGGCCTGCTGCGATTGAACGGGCGCGTTGGCGTTTTGCCAGCCGGCGGTGAGGCTGTTGGTGTCGACCCGCAGACCGCCTTCGGTCAGACCGTCGGGAACGGACGAAGGATTCTTCAGCGCCGCCTCGCGCGCCGCCGCCTGCGCGGCCTGTTGTGCCGCGATGGCCTGCGCGGCCAGGTTCAGGTTGCTGATCGAGCGCTGGAGCTGCTCGTTGGCCTGCTGTTGCTGCTACGACGGGCTCGTGAGGCTCGATGCCGGCATGCCGTTCGGCAGACGGCCGGTCTGTGCGGCGCCGGCCTGCGCCGCGCCCTTGTTGGCAAACCATGCGGGGCTGAAGGCCTGGGCCGCATGCGCCGGCCCCAGGGCGCCGAGCGCCGCAAGCGCCACGGCGACCGCGCGCGCGAGCGGCGTCAATCGAAGATCGCTGCCGGCAGCGGACGCGTGAGGTTCCGCCGCGGATCGGCGCGAACGGGTGGTGTGCGGATTCAAGACCATGAGTGCCTGGGGCGCAATTGCGAGGAAGAAGATGGGTCCGGCGCAGCGCCCGGTGCGGCGCTGCGATGGGGGAATCGGATGTCGCCGGTCGCGCTGGCGATCCGTGGCCGGGGTGCCGCGCCGCGGCGGTGTTGCGTCGGGAAAAGCTCGCGCGCCGCCGGCAGCAGCAGCGCCCACAACGCCATCGCCTCGCGCCATGCCCGGGCATGCGCCGCGCTGCGTGCGCACCAGATCGCCAGCGCGCGAACTTCCCTGTCGCTTGCGCGCAGGCGGTTCAGGCGCACGATCCAGTCCAGCGCTTCGCCCAGGCAGGCGTCGTCGCTGCGTGCGTCGCGTGGTCGTTCGTCGTGAGGCATCGCATCCATACCTCCATGACGAGCCTGCGCGGCGCAACCCGTAAATTAATTTCGCATCAACTCAGCACCACGATGCCGCCCGGCAGGCTGCGCATGCGCGCGCCGTAGAGTGCGCGAATCATCACGGGCGCGTTGTCGATGCTGCGCAGGTTCAACTGCATCCTCACCAGCGTGCGACCCAGCTCTTCGTTGCGCAGCAAGACCTTGCCGGGCCGGTAGCGGTTGATCTCGTCGATCACCTCCGCGAGCGGCATGCGGTCGAACGACAGCATGCCCGTTCGCCACGTGCTCACGCTGGCCTCGTCCGCGCGCACGACCTCCTGCAAGCCGGCCTTGTCGTAAGTCACCTGCCGACCTGCTTCGAGCGAGCGCTGCTCGCCGTTCACCGACACCGTCACCCGGCCGTCGAGGCAGGTCACGCAGACCTGCGGGCCGGTGTGACGGATCTTGAAGCGCGCGGCGCGCGCCACGAGGCGGCCGCCGCCGGTCTCCACGAGGAAATCGCCCGCGCCGTTCGCCACGATCTCGGCCTCCCCCGCCACCAGCACCACGCCGCGAGGGCTCGCGTCGGCGCCGATGCGGTTGATGAGCGTCTGCGTGTTCATGCGCACGCTGATGCCCTGCGCCCGCGCCACCTGACGTTGCTCGCCGGTGGCGGTGCGGTAGTCCGCCGTGAGCTCGCCGACCGAGGGCCACAGGCCGAGCGGCGGATCGACCGCCATCACGCCCGCCGCCACCGAGGCCGCGACCGCGCCACCGAGAAACGCGCGGCGCCCTGGCGACTGCAAGGCCAGGGCCGCGGCAAGGCCGCGCAGCGAGAACGCGCCGGCGCGCGATGCCTGGCGCACGGCCTCCTCGGCCAGCAGCGGATCGAGCGCGGACCACGTCTGCATCACCTCGCGCCAGGCCTGTGCATGCGCCGTGCTGTGGGTCGCCCATTCGCGGAACGCATCGGCGTCGGCGCGGGTGGCTCGGCCCGAATGCAGGCGCACCCACCAGGCCTCGGCCTGGCGTTGCAGCAGGGATTCGGGATCGGGGGAAGACATGGCGCTCATCAGTATTTTCTCGGACCGGCAAAGTGACCACGCTGCGCGGCCTCCACATCCGGCAAATGCTTCTTGCAGAACTCCAGCGCGGCGCGCAGCTCTTTCTCGACCGTGCTCAGCGACACATCGAAGCGCTGTGCGATCTCGTCGTTGAGCTGGCCCTCGACGCGCGCCGCCACCAGGATGGCACGGCGCCGCGCCGGCATGCGCCCCAGCACCTGGCTCAATGCCCGCACGTCGCTGCGCGCACTGGCGATGCGCTCGGGGTCGCTCACCTCGTCCACGATGTGCACCAGTTCATCGATCTCGCCGTGCACCAGCAGCACGTTGTTCTGCCGGTGCTGGTCGGTCGCGATGTTCGCTGCCATGCGCAGCAGGTAGGCGTCGGCATTGTTCACCGTGCCGCCATCGCTTGCAGTGGAACTGGTGGAGCTCGTCGTGGAAAGCCGCAGCCATGTTTCCTGCATCGCATCGGCCGCGTCGTCGCGCGAACCGACGATGCGCTCGAGCTTGCTGCGCAGCTCGACGTAGCGCGCGACCATGCGCGCGCGCAGCGTGGACGACATGCCTTCGTTCATTGCATGCGCTTGTTCGTGTCGGCGTTCGCCGACTCGCAATCGGACCACGCGCCCGGCCCTTCCGGCAGCATCAGGATGACCAGCGGCTGCGGCAGCGAAGGCGGCGGCGGGCTCCCGACGGACAGGCCGCGCAGCCGGATCTGTATGGCGGCATCGCGGTCGGAGACGCCGGTCGTGCTCAGCAGCCGAAAACGATCCACCACGCCGCGCGCATCCACGTGCAATTGCAGCGCGAGGCGGTAGCTGCCCGGACGCGTCTGCGTCGAGGCGCACAAGGTGCCGTTCAAGGCCCGCTGGACCTGGGCGGCGTAGGACTGATGCAAGACTTCCCCTTCTTTGAACCCCGACTCCTCCATGCCCTCGGCATCGGCCGATGGCGACAGCACCGTGCCACCGGCCGTGCGCGATGCACGGATCACCACCGACGTCGCGCTCGCATGGCGCGCCTCCAATCCCGTGCCGACGAGCATGGCCTCCAGAGGCTCCATGGCGGTGAACGTGCCGCGCACCGTTCCCGAAAGGCGTTGCGCATGAACGCCGTCGATCAATACGTCCAGCCCCGTCGCCTTGCTGTAGGCGGCGATGGCATCGCCCAGGCGCTGTGGCGCGATGTCGAACTCCATGCGCGTGGCGGGCGCCGATGCCACTTCCGCTTGCTGTGCGCTCGCGGTGCACGCGATGAACGACATGGCCGCTCCAGCAAGACACCATGCCAGTGCCACGACACTGACCGATGCCGAATTCACTCTCATACCGGGTAGGCGCACACGCTCCTGAGTTGCCGCGTTCGCCGACCGAAACGCAGGGCACGTCGGCGACCCCGGGTGACGTTAGCTTTGGGCGGTGACGTTCACGTGACATTGGAAAACCAGGTTCGGTCATCGCATTTCCATGGTCGATCGCGCGGACACGAGAAAGCCCCGAGGTCCGGACCACGCTTGCGCGCAGCAGATCCCTCGAGGCGAGTCCTCAGCCGGCAGCACCTGCTGCAACGGCCGCGGCAAGACACGCGATCAGACGGTGATCAGTTGGTCACCGGACGGCCGATGCCGTTGCAGACGTTGGTGTTACCGATGGCTTGGGCACTGGTCGAGGTCAGGCACGTCGAGATGATGGTGGACCTCCAGTTGGCCGTGCCACCGGTGCCGTCAGGCAGCGTGACGAAGCCGTGCGTGCCGATCAGCGCGCTCGGTGCGAGCAGGCGGGTCAGGAACGAGCGAACCTTGGTGGTGATCGCCGGATCCTTGTAGCACTGGTTCACCAGCAGGTTGGTGGTGCCGAAGATCGGATAGCTGGCACCGGTACCGGTGACGGGCGGCTTCACATAGGCCGGAACCCAGGCGAGCGGATCGGTCGACGCACCGCCCAGGGGCAGCGTCTGGCTGCCGAGCGCCGTCTTGATCGAAGCGGCAACCGGCGCGAAGCCATTGACCGTCGCGACCTTCGTGGCGTTGGTCGGGTTGTAGGCCGAATCCGGGCTCAGGTAGCCGATGCGGCCAGCCACGCCGAACGAGCCCGTCATGCCACCGATTGCCATCGGTGAATGTCCAGATGGCGTCGGTCGCTGCGTCAGGCGGAGAGGTCGACAGCCGGGGCTGTGGCGTGCCAGCCGGAAGGGCGCCGGCAACCACCATGCGGAAGTTGTTGGAAAAGACGAAGCCGCTGCCCGGGCAGGCGGCGAGGAGGTAACGGGCCAGCAGCTCGGTGGTGCCGCTGGTTTCGTTGCGATAGACCACCTGGATGGGCGTGGTGTCGGTGGTGCCGAGCAGTTCACCCCAGGTGCGGCCACCCACGGACTTGGAGAAGACGGCGCACATCTTGGCGTCCGGCAGGTTCAGGCTGGTGATGGCGCTGGTGGTGGAGCTCTTGTAGGGAATCAACACCGCGGCACCGACGGCCGGGATCTAGATCAGCGGGCCCCAGGCAGCTGCGCCCGTCACCGGAACGCCGGGCGCCGATTCGACGTGAGCCAACTTGTAGGCGTCGCGTTCGGCGGCGGTCAGGGCGGAATCGCTGCCGGCGAAATGCACGGACTCGGTCGCGGTCTAGGCGGGCGTGCCGGCCACCGATTCGTTCTTGAAGCCGGTTGCGTTGTTGCTGAGGAATGCCGACTTGCCAGCGCCGCTGCCGGTGCCGGTGTAGCTGTAGTTGGTTTGGCCGATGCCGCTCGGCAGGAGGGCGTCGTACAGCGGCTCGGGCAGCGTCGCACCGCCGCCACGCGCGATCTGGGCCGACGCAACACCTGCACCCAGCAGGCAAGCCACCGTCACGGCCGACAGTGCGGCCGTCTTGAACATTGCATTCATGGAAACTCCTTTGAATGGACCAAAAATAAAAATGAACTACCGAAGACGCGGCGTTCGTTCGACCGCCTGTCTTTTCTCTGCCTCTGTCACCCTTCTCGGCGACGTTTTGATCTTGCTTTTCGCAGGTGACAGGGGGCCGAAAAAACCTCGGGAACACAGCCGCAAAAGCTCCCGAACTCGTGACTGTTTTCGCGGTGCATGCTCCCGAACATTCAGCGCACCATCTGGTTGATTTCCATGATCGGCATGAGCACCGCCAACACGATCACCATCACCACGCCTCCCATGCCGACGATCATCAAAGGCTCGAGCACGGTGGTCAGGCGCATCGCGCGGCGTTCGAGATCTCGGGAGAGGTTCTGCGTCGCACGCTCGAACATGGCCGCGAGCGCGCCCGTCTTCTCGCCGCTGGCCACCAGGTGCACGAGGTTCGACGGAAAAATCTTTTGCGCTTTCAGTGCGGCCGCGAGCGGCGTGCCCTCTTTCACGCGGCCCGTAGTCTCGAGCACGCAGCGCTTGATCCATTCGTTTCCAAGCGTCTGTCGCGCGGCCTCCAATGCGCGCAACAGTGGCACGCCGGCGTCCATCAAGATCGACAGCGTGGAAGCGAACCGCGCCGTGTCCACGCCGAGCGCGTAGCGCCCCACCATCGGCATGCGCCCCACCATCGGCATGCGCAGCACCATCGCATGCCAGCGCAGACGCCGGCCCGCGTCGCGCAGCGAGGCGCGCCCCATCGCCCATGTGCCCACGATCAGGCCCGCGGTGAGCCAGCCCCATTCACGAACGAAAGCACTCGCAGCCAGCATGGCCCGCGTGATCGCGGGCAGCTCCTGCCGCGCCTGCGCGAAAGCACCGATGACCTGCGGCACCACGTAGCCCAGCAGAAAGACCACGATGCACAGCGACACGAAGCCGACGATGGCCGGATAGATGAAGGCGGTGAGCACCTTGCTGCGCAGGTTGTCGCGGTTCTCCAGGTAGTCGGCCAGCCGCTCCATCACCATCACGCGCGCGAGATCGCCCGAGTCTTCGCCCGCGCTCACGAGCGCGCGGTAGATCTGCGGAAAGTCGCGCGGCCGCTCGCCCAGTGCATCGGCCAGCCGCATGCCGGCGCGCACGCCATCGCACACCGCGCTCAATGCATCGGCCACGTGCTTGCGCTCGGCCTGTTCGATGGTGGCGACCAGCGCGGCTTCCAGCGTCAGCCGGGCGCCCAGCAGGCTTGCGAGCTCGCGCGTGGCCCAGCACAGGTCGGACGCGCCGAGCTTCGGACTCAGCCAGGCCAGCGCGCCGCCGCTCGCGGCCTTCTCACGGATGTCGAGCGGCGTGAGCCCGCGCTCGCGCAGTTGCGTGCGCACCGATCGCGCGGATTCGCCCTCGGCGGTGCCGCGCTGGATTTCGCCGGCGCCGTTCGTGGCCTCGAACTCGAAGCGTGCCATCTCGCGCCTCCTTCCTATGCGTCGCGCGTCACGCGCATGATTTCCTCGGCGGTGGTCACGCCTTCGCGCACCCAGCGCTGGCCGTCCTCGCGCATGGATCGCATGCCGTGGCGCACCACGGCGGCGCGCATGGCCTGCTCGTCGCCGCCTTCGTGAATCAGGCGCCGGATGTCGTCGTGCACCACGAAGAGTTCGTGGATGCCGGTGCGGCCCTTGAAGCCGGAGTTGCCGCAGGCGGGGCAGCCCACAGGCACGTACGCCACGCTGCCGTCGGGTCGCGTCTGCGGCGCCTTGCATGCGGGGCAGAGGCGGCGCACCAGCCGCTGTGCGAGCACGCCCAACAGCGACGACGACAGCAGGAAGGGCTCGATGCCCATGTCGCTCATGTGCGTGACGGCGGAGACGGCATCGTTGGTGTGCAGCGAGGCCAGCACGCCGTGGCCGGTGAGCGAAGACTGCACCGCGATCTGCGCGGTCTCCAGGTCGCGGCTCTCGCCGATCATGATGTTGTCCGGGTCCTGCCGCAGGGCTGCGCGCAGGGCCGCACCGAAGGTCATGCCGATCTTGCTGTGCACGGGGATCTGGCCGATGCCGGGCAGGTCGTACTCCACCGGATCCTCGACGGTGAGGATATTGCTGGTGCTCAGGTCGAGCTGGCCCAGCGCTGCATAGAGCGTGGTGGTCTTGCCGCTGCCGGTGGGGCCGGTGACGAGCACGATGCCGTGCGGCTGTCGCACCAGCCGCGTGAGCTCGGCCAGCGTGTCGGGCGCCATGCCCAGCCGTTCGAGCTGCAGGCGGCCCGCATCTTTCTCGAGCAGCCGCAGCACCGCGCGTTCGCCATGCGCGGTGGGCACCGTAGAGACACGCACGTCGATCGGCCGCCCCCCTACGCGCAGCGTGATGCGCCCGTCCTGCGGCAGTCGCTTCTCGGCGATGTCGAGCTGCGACATGATCTTGATGCGCGAGATCAGCGCCGCATGCAGCGCACGGCGCGGCGCCACCACGTCGCGCAAGGTGCCGTCGACGCGGAAGCGCACGACCGAATGGGTCTCGAAGGATTCGAGGTGCACGTCGCTGGCGCCGTCGCGCGCGGCCTGGGTCAGCAACGCGTTGATCATGCGGATGACCGGCGCATCGTCCTGCGCGTCGAGCAGGTCGGTGACGGCCGGAATGTCCTGCATCAGGCGCGCGAGATCGACCTGCTGCTCCACCGCGCCGACCACCGAGGCGGCATCGCCGGTGTCGGCGTAGCTGCTGGCCAGCAGCCCGTCCATCTCGACCTCGCCGGCCTGCCGCAGCGGCAGCTCGCCCAGCAGGCGGCGCGCCTCGACGATGGCCCATCCCGGCGTGCGCGGACACACCACGATGCAGGGGGCCTGGGCTTCCTGCCGCACGATGATGCGTTGGCTGCGCGCCCACGCATGCGGCAGCGCCGTGTCGCTCACGGCGTCACCACCAGCTTCGGACGGTAGCCGAGTTCGCGCAGCACGGTGATGGCGTTGTCCACGGCCTGCGGATCGCGCGCGACTTCCGCCCGCACCAGGTTCCCCTCCCCGCCCGGCCCGCCCACGATGTAGGCCCCGATGCCGCTGATGCGCACCCGCTTGACGATGCGCACCGCGTCCTGCTCGGTCTTCACGTCGGCAATCTGCACGACGCTGACCTTGTCGTTCGCGCCGCCATAGAGCACGGCGGGGTCGGAATCCACCGTCACGCCCGCCGGCAGCTGCGATCGCTGCACCGGTGGCGCCGCCGGCGCCTGGCGAAGCGCGCTGGCGGCTGCGGTGGGCGGCTGCGGTGGGCGGCGGCGGCTGCTCGCGCGTGTGCTCCCAGCTCTGCGGGCGCAGGTCGACCTGGGGCGCACGGCCCGCGGTGGGTACATCCGGAGGCGGCAATGCGGGCCCGCCGGTGTCGGGCAGCAGGCCATGCGGCACGGGGCGCGCACGCCCCTGCTGCATGCGCATGAAGTTGTAGCGGTCCAGCGTCAGGCCGCGGCTCGCGTTGGCATCGCGGATCACATAGGGCCTGAGGAAGACCATCAGGTTGGTCTTGACCCGCTGGCGCTTGTCGTAGCGAAACAGGTTGCCCAGCACCGGCAGCGCGCCGAGGCCCGGCACCGACTCCGTGCCGTTGGACACGCTGTCTTCCATCAGCCCCCCGAGCACCATGATCTGGCCGTCGTCGACCAGGATGCTGGTGTCCAGCGCGCGCTTGTTGGTGACGATGCCGGCCGTGCCCGAGCTCTGCTCGTCGATGCTGGAAACCTCCTGGTAGATATCGAGCTTGACCGTTCCGCCCTCGGAGATCTGCGGCCGGATGTTGAGCTTCAGGCCGATGTCCTCGCGCTGGATGGTCTGGAAGGGGTTGGTGCTGCTGTTGCCGTTGGTGATGTACTGCCCGCTCACGAAAGGCACGGTCTTGCCCACCATGATGGAGGCCTGCTCGTTGTCCAGTGTGAGGATGTTGGGCGTGGAGAGGATGTTGGCGCCGTCCTTGCTCTGCAGCGCGCGGGCCAGCATCTTGAGGTTGAGGATCTCGCCCACGCCCGGCAGGTTGATGGTGCCGTCGACGACGCCGATGTTGAGGCCCTTGGGAATCACGTCGATGGTGTTGGTCGCGCTCGTGTTGAGCTGGGCACCACCGAAGTTCGTGCTCGCGCGCACCCGGCCGTTGTTGCCTCCCGCCATCCACTGGATGCCCAGCTCGGAGGCATCGCGCTCGGTCACCTCGACGATCAGGCTTTCGACCAGCACCTGCGCGCGCCGCTGGTCGAGCATGTCGATGACGCGGCGCAGGCTCCGGTACATCGGCTCCGGCGCGGCAATGATCAGGGTGTTGGTCGTGGCGTCGGCCTGCACCGTGACGCCGTTCGCCGAGAAGGCCGTGTTGCCCGCCGCACCGGACTGCGAACCGGCACCGCTGCGCTGCACGCCGCCGGCCGCATTGCCGGTGGCGCCTGTCGTGGCGCTCGTGCTGCGGCTCGCGGTGCCGGTGGCGGCGCCGTTGCTCCCGCCCGAGCCCGAGCCGGTGCCCGCAGCTCCCGCGGCCCCTGCGCCGCCGAGCATGCCGCCCGCACCCAGCGCCGCCCGGACCGAACCGCTGCCCGTGGCCGTCGCGTCCGCCGATTCGCCCGTCAGCAGGCCGCGTAGCACGTTGGCCAGGTGCACGGCCTGCGCGTTGCGCAGGTACACCACGTACAAGTTTCCCGGATCGCTCTGCGCGCTTTCGAGCTTGGCGATCAGCTCGCGCGCGAGCGCCGTGCGCCCCGGGCTGCTCGATCGGATGATGACGCTGTTGGAGCGCGGATCGGCCAGCACCACGATGTCGCGCTTGCCCTTCTCGCCGCCGCCCTCCAGCAGCTCGCTCGCGAGGCCGGCGATGTCGACGGCAATGCCGTTGCGCAGCTTCACCACCTCGGAGTCGAGCGAGGTCGGGGTGTCGATGCTCTCGATGATGCGGGCGAGGCGTTCGAGGTTGTCGATGTAGTCGGTCACGACCAGCGTGTTGTTGGCCGCGTAGGCGGTGATGGTGTTCTCGGCGGCGATCAGCGGCTTGAGCACCGGCACCAGCGCTTCGGCGTTCTCGTAGCTCAGGCGGAAGGTGCGGGTGGCCATGCCGCCGCCCGGGTTGCGCGTGTTGACCGTGCCGCCCTGCAGCTTCGCATCGGCCACGGGCACGACGCGGCTCACATCGCCCACGTCGACGATCGCGAAGCCCCGCATGCGCAACGCGGTGGACAGCATGCCGCAGGCACCTCGCCTTCGGAGACCAGGGTGATCTGCCCTTTCACGCGCGGATCGAACAGGAAGTTGCGCCCCAGGAAACGGGCCAGCGCCGACACCACGGAGGTGATGTCGGCATCGACGAAATTCAGGACCACCTTCTCGTCCTTGCCGCCCTTGAAGGCCTGCGGCGCGCGGGCGTCCAGGCGGCTTGGCGGCGCGTCCTTGGCCGCGCCGGCCGCGAGGCCTGCCGAGCTGGCCAGCGCCAGGCAGCAAGCCACGGTCCATCGGCGCATTACTGCGCCCTTGAGCTCTCGTATCACGGGCCATCCTTGTTGAGTTGTGTGGACTGCAGGTCCACCGCACCGCGCACCACGCCTTGCGAGTCCGCGGTGCTGTCCGCGCGCTCCAGGTCGACGCGCGTGACTTCGACGTCGCTGCGGGCGGACACCGCCAGCAGCCAGGGGAAGACCTTGCCGGCGGGAGCGGGTTCGGTGAATTCGATGCGCCACGCTTTCGGCGGGCAGCGGCTTGCTGCCTGCGGCCGCCGGCGCATCGGCCACGACGTCGTGGATCCGGTAGAGCCCTTGCAGGCCCGCCCGGTCCAGTCCCGTCTGCAAAGGTTCGCCCTGTGCGCCGGGCTTTCCGTTCGCCACGGGAACGCCGGCCAGAATGCAGTCGAGCTCGGCCGACTGGGCCTGCAGCTTCGGCAGATCGCGCTGCCACAGGGCGACGGTGTCCAGCGCGGGGCGGGTCAGGACCAGCCACAGGAACGCGAGCGTCATCACGAGCGCGGCGATGCCCACGGCGAACCGGTCGCGCGCAGGCAGTGCGCGCCAACGCGTCGTGCCTTCGCGGATCCGTTGTCGCGTCGGGTTCAGGTGGCGGCCGAGCGGCCGCAGGCGATCGAGGATCACTGCGGGCCCTTCTGCGCGGGGCCCTCTGCGGCCGGCGCGTCGCTTGCCACCTTCATGCGCAGCGTGCCCACGTCGCCTTCGACGGCCAGGCCCTGTTCGCGGGCCTGGGCCTGCAGCGCGCGCAGTGCCTCGGTCTCCGGCGCCGCGCCGTCACGCCAGCGGATGCGCAGCTCTCCTGCCGTGTAGCGCAGACCCTGGACCTGCCCGGCCGGGGCCTGCGAGAGCAGGCTCGCAGCCGCGCGCGCGAGGCCTGCGTAGTCGCCCTTGGCCGATGGCTGCGCGCCCGCCGCGAGCGCCTCTTTTTGCTGCCGCGCCTGCTGCACGGGATTGACGACCACCGGCACGTCGGGAAACGCGGCCTTGACCCGCGCGGCCATCTGCCGTTTCAGCGCCTGGCCTTGCGCGGCCAGCTGGGCGGCGTAGACATTCAGCCCGGCCAGCGCGGCACCACGGGCACTGCCGGCACCCGATCCGCCGGCGGGCAGTGACCAGCGCCAGCCCTCGCCGGCCCAGCGCGCCGCCACATCGTCGCCGTCGGACCCGGCCCCGACCCATCGCAACGCGGGAAGCGCTGCATCGTCCCCCGCGCACGCCGCGATGCCCGCTGCGCGGTCCATCCCTTCCGGCAGCCAGTGCGTGAAGCCCAGGTCTCGCCCCGTGCGGACGACGAGCCATCGGTCGACCTGGCACGCCGTCCAGCCCGCGTCGGGACACGGCAGGAAAGCTGCAGGAAGATGCAGTTCGCGCACCACCATGCCGTGCCGCCGCAGCAGACTCGACCAACCATCCACCACGTCGCGGCCGACCCAGGCCGCAGGCACCGTGCCATCCGATCCGCGGACACCGAAGCCCGTCACCAGCGTTTCGAGCGGCCGGAGCGCGCAAGGCTCGATGGCGCCCAGCACGGCCGCCTGCAGGCGCCGGCCCGACAGCGGCGGCAGCGTGAAGCCGGCCGTCGGCACATCGCCGGGATGCAGGCAGACCTCCACGCGCTTCGGACGAAAACGTTCGGCGATGTCGTCCAGGGCCAGCATGCCGCCGTCGCGCCATGTCCCGTCGGGGTGGCGCCAGCCGCACTGCACCGCGCCGCGCGATGCGTCGCCGTCCGACCAGGGCGGCAGGAGCAGCCGCAACAGATCGACCTTCACACCCCCTCCCGCAGCCACATCACGCGCGGCACGGAGGCCTTGTCGTCGTGCAGCAGGGCCGCCTGCACGAACTTCGTCCGCGCCGTGTCGAGCACGCTCGCCACACGGAACCAGTTGCTGCTGATGCCCATGCGCACCTCGTTCATGTTCAGCGCCGGCATCTGGAGGCGATTGACGAAGTCGCCGCGGTTGACGAACCACTGGCCGCGGTCGCGCGAGGCCAGCAAGGCGCGGGCGCGGTCGAGCGAAAGCCCCGGCACGCCGGCGGCGATCAGCTCCGCGCCTGCGGTGTTCGAATTGATCCAGGTCCGCTGGGGCAGCACGGTCACGAAGGGCACCAGCCTGGCGAGCATTGCCGGATCCACGCCGGGCACGGCCAGCAGGTCTTCCAGCGCGCGCGGCCGCGGGGCCTGCGCGGTGCGCGGCAGCTCTGCCGGCAAGCCGAGCCCGGTGGCCGCCTTGGCAGCCCGTGCGCGGACCTCGTCCGTCGCGGTGCCGGCCGCCGGTGCTTCCGCATCGCCCAGGCTGAGGATGACGCGGCGCATGATGGACTGCGCCTGCGGCGGCGGCACACCCACCATCGCGCAGAGCCGCATGAACACCTCGACCTCCACGGGGTCGATGCCCGTGGGGTCCACCAGGTTGCGCAGATTGAACTTGCCCTGCTCGTCGGTGATTTCGCTCACGAGGCGCCCACCGTCGCCGGCCACCTGTCCCGAGGCCTGTCGCGAGAAAGGCCGGTTCCATTGCCCATCGAGCCGGGTGGTCGGGTCCCGCACGGCCTCGGCGCGCAACACGCGCTGCGCCTCGCCGATCTCCCCGCGCAGCAGCCAGCGCGCCTGCACGCGCGATTGATCACCCTGCGTGGTGCGGATGAAGGCCGACTGCCGGCTCAGCAGACCCGCGGCTAATGCGGCGATCACGGCGACGATCAGCAGTGCGCTGACCACGGCCATGCCCCGCTGGCGCGCGGGGATGCGCCGGCCCGCCTTGATACCCACCGGTGCATGCACGGTCGTGGTCCGGCGCTACCAGGAACCGACGTCTGCGTTGGCTTTCTCTCCGCCGGGCTCGCCATCGGCGCCCAGCGAGAACACATCGACCTCGCCGTGCGTGCCGGGGTTCAGGTACTGGTAGGGGTTGCCCCAGGGGTCCTGCGGCAGGCGTTCCAGGTAGGTGCGCCAGTTGGTGGGCACCTTGCCGGATGCGGGCTTTTCCACCAGCGACCGCAGGCCCTGCGTCGAACTGGGATAGGCGCCGTTGTCGAGGAGGTAGAGCTTCAGCCCCTGCATGATCGCGGCCACATCCTGCCGGGCTGCCGTGGCGCGCGCCTGGTCGGGCCGGTCCATCAGGCTGGGCACGATCAGCGCGGCGAGCACGCCGATGATGACGAGCACCACCATCAGTTCGATGAGGGTGAAACCGCGATGTCGAGGGGAACGGCGACCTGCGCAACAACGGGCTGAACTTGCGGCCATCTTCCACTCCCACGACAAGACATCAAGGACATTCACTGCGTCCATGGTCGCAGTGCCGCATGTCAGTCCGATTGAAAATCCTCGGGAGTTCTTCCGGCAGCTCGGGTGAGGAGGTGCAAAGTACGCTACATCAGCTGGGCGTCATTCGGTCGTACCGCCCTGTTGTTGATTTTCGTACTCGTTTGATCCATTTTTCCATCGGCCATGGAACCACCGCTGATGCCCTGCGATCAGCGCAACGCCATCTCGGGCTTCAAATCTTCAACGATGCTGAGACGCCACCCAGTATGAATTCCAGTCCTGCGCGAAATCTCGCGTCTTCTCGATCCCGATCCTTCGCGTCGCGAACATAGCGCTCGTAGGTTGGATATTGGCCGGTGTTCAGCAGCCAAGCCATCTGAGGACCCAGCGCTTTTCGCAGGCCGGCGGCCCCTGGCAGGCCGGCAGAACCGATAAGCTGCTTTCGCGCGATCTCGCTCGCCGTGACCCCTGACGCGTATGCAGAGACCGTCTCGACGATCAACATCATCGAATCGACGGTCAGATCCTGGCCATCCAACGAACTGAGAACGGATTCGATCGCGGCAAACCGCCGAGGGGTCAGGGCCAATCGCGCCCGCGGGGGTAGCTCGCCTATCCATTCATGCCGCTTCATGCTGGCGCGCAAGTCGCAAGCGAGCTCGCTCACCACGTCGCGCCAGTTCACGACACCTTTTCGAGGCTTTATCTGCGGCTGGACGGCGTCCACCATCAGTTCAAGGATGTCTTCCTTCGAGCTTACGTAACGATAGATGGCCATCGTCGCAACCTCCAGTTCGGAGGCGAGTCTGCGGAGCGTGACGCCTTGGAGTCCCTCTGCATCTGCGATCCGAATCGCAGCCTGCGCAATCATCGTGTGTGTGAGTCTCAGGTCCGGCGCTTTGGACGCGCGCTCAATCTTCTCCCACATCGTTTTCTGCTTCATGGCGTCTCATTCTCCTGGCACAACGGCCGCTCAATTGGCGGGTCGGTCCGTACATCATAGCGATTTGTTGACAACGTACGCTCAGTGCGTATACTGTACTCATATCAACGAAAACGATGCAACATGAATCAGCAGACCATCAGGATCGCGACGATCGTAGGCAGCAACAGATCGGGACGTTTCGCGCCTGTCGTCCGTGACTGGTTCGCCTCAAAGGTCGCCGATCATCAAGAGATCGTCCACGACATCATCGACCTCGCGGAGACACCGCTGCCTTCGATCCTGCCTGCCTTCAGAGAATCGATCTCCACGCACGATGAGCAACTGCTCAAGGCCGTATCGCCGCGCTTGGCAGCGGCTGACGGATTCGTCGTGATCACGCCCGAATACAACCACAGCTACCCTGGCGCATTGAAGACCGCAATCGACTGGCACAACGCGGAATGGCGCGCAAAGCCGGTGGGATTCGTCTCCTACGGGGGGATATCGGGCGGCCTTCGCGCAGTCGAGCACCTTCGTTTGGTCTTTGCAGAGCTGCACGCGGTCACCATCCGCAACACGGTCAGCTTCGCAAATGCCTGGGACAAATTCGCCCTTGAAGGCCCGCCCTTGAATACCGGGGCGGAAGAGGCGGCCAATCTCCTGCTCCAGCAACTGACGTGGTGGGCGCGGCTCCTCAAGGACGGAAAAGCCCGCCAACCCTATGTCAGCTGACCACCAACCTGCCGCAAGGTCGAAACATTCGGTGCTCGGCCCTTCGTCGGCGTGCCGCTCGGCGCCGGATGTCCAAACCATGCATGGCGGCGGCGACCGCATCGCAGCGGCGCTCCTAAGGAGTTAACAGATGTCCGGCAACAGACCCAATGTTTGGAGCAGTACTTCCCATGATCGGGAGTTCGAGGAAATCGAGGCGTTCGTCACTTTGCTGGGTAAGAGTATCGACGCGACAGATTTCAATCGGCAGTTCGCGAATGATGTCGTCTGGGGCAGTCCCAGCGGATACGTGATCTCGGGATTCGATGAACTCCACGCCCTTCACCAGCGGTTCTTCACCGGAGCGATGAAGACCAATCTCTCGCGCTTCACCTTGGTGAACCTCGTTCTCTACGATCCCTGCTTGGCGGTCGTTCATGTTCGTCGCGATGCGATCGACGCAGAGGATCGCATCATCGACCCCGCGGCTCAGCCCGATCCGCTCATCTTTCACGAGATCGCGATGTACGTTCTTGTGAAGCGCGATGGCACCTGGTGGCTTGCGGCTGGGCAGAACACACCCATACGGGCGAATCTGCTCGATCGCGTTGTTCCACCGGAGAATATGAATTCGCGCGAACTGGTGCCTCGAGTTGCTGCTTGACGCCAGCGGTCACGCCCAGGCTCTGCGCGAGGAATGTCAGGACGACGGTGGGTGAGGTCTATGCACGCTTCACTTCTTCCTTGCAGTGCCAGCGTGCGTCTCGGACTCGAAGCGCTCGAAGTACTCCGAAGCCAAGTCGCGAATGGAGCGTCCGATGGCAGCGTAGTCGGACTCGTTGAGGTTGGCGAGCGACACGCGGCCCGATGGATGGTTGGCGCCGAAGCCGCGCCCCGGCAGCATGATCACGCCGGTTTCTTCGGCCAGCCTGAACAGCGCCTCGTTGGGCTTGAGCTTCTTCACCAGCCACGCGCCGCACTCGGCGCCGTGCATCTGCCCGGCCAGGCTTCCCATGTCGAGCAGGTGGTAGTAGCGCACCGAGTTTGCGTCGTACGACAGTTCCAGCCCCAGCTCGCGGTACAGCGCGTGTTTGCGGCGCAGCACGATGTGCTTCATGGCCTTCTTGTAGTTCTCGCCCTCGTCCATCAGCGAGAACAACGAGAACAGCACCATCTGCGCCTGCACCGGCGTGGAAAGGCCGGCCGTATGGTTCAGCGCCACGGTACGGCTGTCGGCCACCAGGCGATCGATGAACTTGAGCGAGCGCGGGTCTGTGGTGATGGAGCTGTAGCGCTCGTCGAGTTCCACGCGCGTGGCCTCGGGCAGCTGTGCGATCTTCGCGTCAATCACATTGTGTTCGTGCGTGGACACGACACCCATGCGCCAGCCAGTGGCGCCGAAGTACTGGGAGAAGGAATACACCAGGATGGTGTTGTAGGGGCACATGGCGAACAGCGACACGAAGTTGTCCGCAAAGGTGCCGTACACATCGGCCGTGAGGATGATGAGGTCGGGTCGCTTCTTCACGATCGCGGCGATGTATTCGAGCACCTCGTCGCTGATCTTCACCGACGGCGGGTTGCTCGGATTCACGAGGAAGAAGGCCTTGACCTTGGGGTCGAGCAGTTTGTCGAGTTCCTCGAACGTGAACTGCCAGTTGTTCGACGCGGGCGCGTCGATGTGCACCTGGTTCAGCTGGTAGTCATTGAGGTTCGGAATCTCGATGTAGGGCGTGAAGATCGGCATACCCAGCGCGATGGTGTCCCCGAATGACAGCACGCGGTTGGCGCGCAGGCTGCTGAACAGGTAGGTCATGGCCGCAGTTCCCCCCTCCACCGCGTACATATCGAACTTGCCAACGAACGGATGCGTGCCCACCATCTCGCGATGGATGTATTGGCCGACGATCTGCTCGCTCAGGCGCAGCATGCGATCGGGCACTGGATAGTTGCAGCCGAGGATGGCCTCGCACATCTCGTAGATGAAGTCACCTGCATTCATGCCGAGTTGGTCGCGCACGTACGACACCGAGGCGGCGATGAAGCCCACGCCAGGCTCGTCGCGGTGAGCGTTCGCGAAGATCTCGAAGCGCGCCTCGATGCCTTCGCGCTGCGGAAAGCCGCCGACGCCGTCCATGTAGATGTAGGAGCGTTCGGCCTCGGTCATGGCGAACATGCCGAACTGGAAGAAGCCGTGACGCGGTTTGGTCGCCAGGAAGTTGGGGTTGCCGCGACCGGCATTGAGCATCAGGCGATTGCTCTTGTTGGCGGTGTGGATCAGCGCATCCTTCAGTTCGAAGGGGCTGAGCGAGGCAAATTTTTCGGGGTTGCTGAGGTCCATGTCGAAGACTCCTGAGTTGCGGGAAAGAAAGCGGTCGCTGCAGCGGTGCAGCAGAAGGGAAATCACACGAGCGCCACGACCAGCGGGCCAAGCAGCGTGAGGAAGACGTTCGCCAGCGCGTAGGTGATGGCGAAGGGCACGGTGGGAATCGAGTTTTCGGCCTTGTCCAGCACTTCGCCGAATGCTGGATTGGCGCTGCGTGAACCGGCCAACGCACCGGCAAACACGGCCGTGTTGTCGTAGCGCAGCACGTAGCGGCCGATCAGCAGCGTGAGCACCATCGGGACCACGGTGACGATCACGCCGGCCGCGAAGATGCTCAGGCCCAGGTCGCGAATGGTCTGCACCGCCTGCAGGCCTGAGCTCAGGCCCACGACCACCACGAAGCCGGCCAGTCCCAGGTCCTTGAGCAGTTGCACAGCACCCGCGGGCATCGCGCCGAAGGTCTGCTTTTTCGCGCGCAGCCAGCCGAAGAGCAGGCCAGCCAACAGCGCACCACCGCCACTGCCCAGCGTGAGTGGAATGCCACCGAGCCGTACTACGAGCAGGCCGATCAGCAGGCCGACCACGAGGCCCACGCCCAGGTAAACAAAGTCGGTCTTCGCGCTCGGCACGATCAGGTAGCCAACCAGATTGGCTACGCGCTTGAGGTCTTGCTCGGAACCGTAAAACGACACCACGTCGCCGGTGCGGACCACCAGGTCGGGCTCGATCGGGAGCGGCTTGCCCATGCGCGAGAGCGCCACCACATACACGCCGTAGCGCACGCTGCCGGCGGTTTCGGAGCGGATGGCACCCACCGTCTTGCCGTCGAAGGCGCTGTTGGTCAGGACCATGTCGCGGCGTTGCATGATGAGCTCCATGCCGTCGATGCCGTAGACCTCCTTGCCAAGAAGCGGCGCACTGCGCACCACGGCCTCGCGGCGGCCGACCACCAGCACGATGTCGTTGCGCTGCAGCACCAGTTCGGGCGTAGTCGACAGGATCTGGCCCGCGCGCTTCACGCGCTCGATGGTGATGGTCGAGATCGGGTCGGTGTTCTCGATAGTCTTGATGGTGCGACCCTGGCCCTGCTCGATCTGGTAGAGCCGGCCGACCAGCGAAGGCGCCGCGGCTTCCTGGCCCGGACCGAACACGCGCACGCCGGCCTGCATGGCGGTCTCGGCCTTGACGGCATCGTCGCGGATGCTGGTGCCCATGAGCCTCGGCAACAGATTCACGCACACCAGGATCGCGCCCAGCGAACCGAATACATAAGTCACCGCATAGCCCACGGCCACGTTGCCCTGCAGCCGCGCCACTTCGGCCGCGGGCAGGCCCAGCTTGGCGATGGCGTCACCGGCCGTACCGATGATGGCCGACTGCGTGAGTCCGCCCGCTGCCACACCCGCAGCCAGTCCCTTGTCGAGGCCGAAGAGCCGCGCCGTGATCACCACGGTGATGAGGCCGGTAACGGCCATGACCGCCGCGAGCGCGATCTCCTTGATCGAGCGTTTTCCCAGCGAGCTGCAGAACTGCGGACCGCTTTCATAGCCCACTGCATAGATGAAGAGAGCGAACAGCACGGCCTTCACGCCGTTGTCGACCTGTACGCCGACCTGGCTCACGATGACCGCGACGAGCAGCGAGCCCGCCACGCCGCCGAGCTGGAAGCGGCCGAACTTCAGCTTTCCGATGTAGTAGCCCAGCGCGAGCGAGAAGAACAGCGCGATCTCTGGCGATCGCTTGAAGAGTTCATGCAGCCAATCCATGTGTCGAGTCCCTGCCATCAAGAAGAAGATGCAGGGAATGCTCGCGGGATCGTCGGTGCGTGCCTATGCAGTTTGTGCCACGCAGGCACGCCGCGCTCCGCCTTTGCGGCGGCGAGGTGCTACGCCAGTATTACTTGCGCCTTTGCGCGTGCCTGCTCGGGCGGGAGACCTTCGATCAGGATGTCACGCCACGTTGTGTGCGCAGCCGCGGGCTGCATGGGGCCGAGCGGCGCACGCTTGACGGTCTGCGAGGGCGACTCGCCGAACATCCGGCGGTACATCACCGAGAAGCGCCCGAGCTCGAAGAAGCCGTGACTCAACGCGATCTGCGTCACCGTGCAGCCCGTGCTGCCGCTCGCAAGCAGTGCGGCCCGCGCGGCCGACAGGCTTTTGAGCTTGAGGAAGGTCTTGGGGCCGACACCGAAGACATCGTTGAACGCGCGATGAAGCGTACGGCGCGACAGGTGCAGGTCGCGGCACACCTCGAGCAGATGCGGAAAGTTGTCCTGCCGCTCGCCCAGATAACACTGAACTTGGCTCACGATGCGTGCGCTGCTCACCGGTGGCTGCTGCACCACACGCCGGGCCTCGGCGCTCGCGAGCGCGGTGAGAAAAGTCTCGAGCATCTCTTCGCGCAGCAAGGTGACTGCGCGCGCCGAGAGCGTGCTGCCCATCATCTGCGCGACGGCCACGCAACCGCGCAGGCGGCGCACCATCTCGCCGCGCGCCTGCAATGGAATGCGATGTCGCGCGCCGATGACCCAGATGGCCGGCTCCGACAGATTTTCGAAGGGGACGGAGGCTGTGCAGATGTCGTCCTGCGTCATCAGGAGCGCCGCATACGAGGTTGGGCCCTGGTAGCAAGCATCGACCTCGGTGTTGGCGGGAAACACGATCACGTCGCCCGCCATGCACGCCTGCCCCCACACGTTGGCGCCGCCGATCTGATCGAGCAACGCCACCAGCGACACCTCTTTCGGCGCCATGCGGCCGTTGAAATGCACCGCGTTGTTGAAGACGCCCGCGCTGTGGTTAAGGCCGTTCAGGTCGGCCAGGAAAAGCATGCCCTGCAACGCACCGGGCTTCATCTGCGTGCAGTCGAGGTCGGCCCCGTGGACCGGCTCGCGCAAAGCGTCCGTATCTTCGACGGGGCGCATCACGATGACTGGTGACTGGGCGATCGGGGCCTGCGCGGCCGGGCGTCCATCGGGTCTGTGCATGGCGGCGATTCTGCGAAGCGCTCTTTCAAAGTCAAGCACATGCGCACCTTGGGGTCGGTAAGCGATTCGTCAGTTTTTGCAGCCTGGTTGGCACAAACTGTATAGCGTCGACGGAAGCGCTGCGTGAGTATCCGCATCAGTTTCTGTTGTTCATTGCGGAGGTTTCATGGGCATGGTTTTCTCTGTCACTTCACGAGGCGAAGTGCGGGTGCCGGATGGCGCTGTGGTCACAGTGCGCGGCGTGTCAGACGAAATGCCTCACGACAAATGGCAGTCGAATGCCAAGGCTCACGCGACGGCCAGTACGGCGCACGATCTCGTCAACCTGCTCGTCATCGCCCGCTTGTGCCTGCAGCGCATGCGTGGCCGGCTCGACGAAGACAATCCACTGATGCCGCTGATTGACGACGCATCGCTGGCGACTCGCAGCGCGGGCCAATTGGTGCGGCGGATGCTCGACCTGGCGGCGGGGCGCACGCCGGCAGTGGCCATGGCGCGTGTGCGCATCGAGGAGCTCATCTCTGCCAACCTGGCGCTGATGTGCCATGCAGCACAGCCCACCGCCGCCATCACCACCCAGTTCAGCGCGGGTGATGCTGCGGTGATGGTCGATGCGCTGGGCCTGCAGCAGACTTTGCTGACCCTCGTGACCAACGCACGCGACGCCATGCCCTACGGCGGCGCGATGTCGCTGAGTACGCGCGTGCTCGACCCCTGCGCCGTCATCAGCGGCGGCTTTGTCGAGGTCGCGCTGAGCGATCAGGGATGCGGCATGTCTGCCGCCGTGCGCGAACGGGCGCTGGAGCCCTTCTTCACGACCAAGCACACAGGCACCGGGTTGGGGCTTTCGCAGGTGCGCGACTTCACCGAAGGCTGCGGTGGCGAGTTGCGCATTCGCAGTGCACCCGGTGAGGGGACGACCGTGACGATGGTGTTTCCGATGCTATGTTCGCAGCGTCGAGGGCGAGCGAATGGGCCGGATTGAAGACCTCCTTCATGGTGTACAGAGGGCCTGTACCGATGTCGCCGTAGACAACCCCCAGCGCGCTCAGCGTGAGAACACCAAGACCCTGTCGAGGTGGTTGCATCCTCTGACTTTCTTTTGTTGTCGAGACCGTGGTTGCGCTAGACGTGCGTGTCTTCGGCCGAATCCCCGTCTTCTGGTACGAACACCATGCCGGTCTTCGCGTTGTAGTCCATCAGGCCCGCGTAGCGGCCCCAGGCGATCATTGTCTCGAAGGTCTTCTCCGGATTGTCGTACGGCAAGGCGCTGCCGATGTCCTTGATCACGCGCTCGGCTTCGACCTCCTCGTATTCCTTGAGCAGCGCGATGATGATGTGGAACAGCCGGAGCTTGAAGACCTGCTCCTCGAAGATCGCGCGCTTTCCGAGCCGGTCGGCAGCGACAAACTTTCGACCGAGTTCCGTGAAGCGCACTTCCTGCCGGGGCGTATCGATCAGCTCGAGGATTTCGGCCGCCTTGAGGATGGCGATCGTCTCGCCGAACTCCTTTCCGATCTTGTCGGAAATGTCGTAGATATTGGACAGATCCGGCGAGTCGCTGAGGATGCTCATCAGCCCGAGGATCTGCCCCACGGGCACCAATGGGATGGATTCCATGCGGGTGCGGGCGTGCGAGATGGGCGGCCCCTTCACGGGCGTCTCCGGCGGCAAGTCGGGCAGCGTCATCGTGGTGATGGATTCGTGGATCACGCTGACCAATC
This sequence comes from Variovorax sp. YR752, assembly GCA_945860785.1. Classification (GTDB taxonomy): domain Bacteria; phylum Pseudomonadota; class Gammaproteobacteria; order Burkholderiales; family Burkholderiaceae_C; genus Variovorax. The sequence goes on from CAMATD010000012.1 coordinate 37,120, forward strand.
GCTGGAACTCGGGGTCCTTGGTGTCCCGCGGATAGGGCAGCTTGTTTTCCAGCACGAGGCCGATGCGCCCCGGGCGCGGAAACACGACCACGATGCGCGTGGCCATCTCCACCGCCTCTTCGAGGTTGTGCGTGACCATGAAGACCGAGCTGAGATCGCCGCCCGGGTCGCGCCACAGGCTGATCAACTCCTGCCGGAGGTTCTCTGCGGTCAGCACGTCCAGCGCACTGAAGGCCTCGTCCAGACACAGCAACTTGGGCCGAGAGACCAGCGCACGCGCAATACCAACCCGCTGCCTCATGCCGCCCGACAACTCGCGCGGGAAGGCCGAGTGGTAGTTGCCCAGGCCGATCAGCTCGATCGCCCGATCGACGGCGGCGTCGCGCTCGGCCCGGCTGATCTTTCTCGACATCAGACCTACCGCCACATTCTGTTCAACCGTCAGCCACGGATAGAGCGCGACAGTCTGGAAGACCACCGAAGCATCGGGATTCACACCATTGAGCGACTTGCCGTTTGCGAGCGCCCGGCCCGAGGTTGGCGCTATCAGACCCGTGAGGCAACGCAGGATGGTCGACTTGCCCGAGCCGGACTGTCCCAGGAGCGCAAGGAACTCGCCTTCGCTGACAGCCAGATCGATGTTGTCGAGCACCTTGAGTTCATGATTTCCCGCGGTCATGAACGTCTTGGTGACGGCACTGAGCTGGGTCACCGGCACGGCCTGCTCCTGTAGAAGCGTGGGAGTATTCATGTTCAGTCCAATCTGAATCGGCGCTCGGCAAAGGCATACAACCGACGCCAGATGAGCTTGTTCATCAGGACGACGAAGATCGACATCACGCCAATGCTGGCGATGATCAGCGGCGTGTCGCCTGTTCGGGTGACCGTGGCGATGTACGCGCCCAATCCATCCGCCTGGAGGGTCGTGCCGCCCCATGTGGCGAGTTCGGCCACGATGCTGGCGTTCCACGCACCGCCGGCGGCCGTGCAGGCGCCCGTTACCCAGAACGGGAAGATCGCCGGCAGGATCAACGTGCGCCAAAGGCTCCAGCGACGCAGGCCGTAGACGCGCGCGGCTTCCTTCAAGTCGTTCGGAATCGCCATGGCACCGGCAATCACGTTGAACAGGATGTACCACTGCGTGCCCATGTCAATGAGCAGGATGCTGCCCCAGTTGAGGGTGATGTGGCTGGCCACGAAGAAGCCGACGACGATCGGAAAGGTCATGTTCACAGGAAACGACGCACCGATCTGCGCCAGCGGCTGGGCGAATCGCGCAACACGCGGCTGGAACCCAATCCACACGCCGACCGGCGTCCAGATCAGCGTGGCCAGGACCGTCATGGCAGCCACACGCAAGGCCGTCAGGAAGCCAAGTCAGACAATGTGGCCAAAGGCGGACAGGGACAGCGCGCCGTGCCGCGCGGCAGTGGCCGCCGCGACGGCCCTGAGAACCTCGATGCCCATCCAGATGGCAAGCAGGATGCCCGCCGCCCGCCAGAGCAACTTCTTCCAGGAAGCCTTGAGCCTTACCGGCACCCGCGCCATCGGAGCCCGCGCCTGGAACATCTTGTCCATCAAAGGGCGCCAGAGGCGCTCGCTGATCCACGTGAACAGATAGGCGCCACGCAGCAGGTTGTAGACCCACGAGGTCGCCGGGGTCGTTGACCCCGGCGACCTCGATCTTGAACTTGTCTGCCCATGCCAGCAGAGGGCGCCAGACCAACTGATCGCTGGCCAGGATCAAGGCGATCATGGCCACCACCGCCCACAGGGCGGCCGTTCTGTCGCCGTTCGAGATGGCCTGCACTATGTAGGAACCCAGGCCCGGCAGCTTGATGTCCTTGTTCATCACGCTGATGGCTTCACTCTGCGCGACGAAGAACCAGCCACCGCCGAAGGACATCATCGAATTCCAGATCAGGCTGTGCGCCGATGCCGGCAGCTCGACCGTCCTGAAGCGCTGCCAACGGGTCAGGCCGTAAGTCGACGCGGCCTCCTGCATGTCGGTGGGAACGGTCACCATCGAATGATAGAAACCGAACGCCATGTTCCACACCTGCCCTGTGAAGATGGCAAAGATGGCCGCGCACTGTTCCCGAGCAGGCTGCCCGGGAACAGTGCCATGAAAGCCGTCACCGTTGCAGACAGGCATCCCAGGACCGGCACCGACTGCAGCACATCGAGAGCCGGCAGGATGAAGGCGCGTGCGGTTCGATTCTTTGCTGCCAAGTATCCCATGGCAATGGCGAAGAACAGCGAGAAGCCGAAGGCGATCCACATGCGCATCAGGGTGCGGCCCGCGTAGTACGGAATCAGGCTTGGGGAGTTGTCGACCTGCGGCACTGCAGCCGGATCGAAATGCACGAGCATGCCCTTGCCAAAGTGCAATGCGCTCCACAACAAACCCAGCAAGGCCAGCATGACCAAGGCATCGATCCAGCCGAATGCGCGGCGCTCTTCAACGACGGCGAGCTGAGGGGCAGTGCTTTTCATGTGGGACGGCAACTCTTGTCAGTGAGAGGGCTACCGGCCAGAACGTGCCGCAATGGGTGCATACGTTGATCGACAACTCGTACGACTCGATGCGTCCCAAGTATGCCTTAGCGGGATCGCGCACGGGAGTTCCGCGGCAGGTCCATTCAAGGACCATGTTCAAGTTGCCCCTTCCGCATTCGACGAAGGAGTCCATTCCTGCTGGCTCGGCCTGTCCACGGCCATGCCGACGAACGCCAACACTGCGAGCGGAGTTTGCTGGCGACTGGGGTAGACGAAGGTCGGGATGCTGCCATCCCTGCCGATGCACCCTGGAAGTCGTCGACCTCAGTGCAGCTCGTCCAGACGCAGCACGAAGCAGAGCGACCCAACGTTGCTCAATTGCGGCGAACGGTACACAAGCCCTCGGTCACAGCCTTGCGCATCCACGCCACGACCCTGAAGGAGCGCAACCGCCTGAAGCGGCATGCGCTCGAAAGGTCCCGCGAACCCCTTCGGCACCCGCAGTGCCGTACCTGCGTGCGGAGATGCCACCCACTCTGTGCCCAGGCCGTTATAGCTGCACAGCAGATGCAGTCCGGCATGGTCAAGGTGCCAGTTTTCATCGATATCACGGCCGCGAACCTGCAGCGTAAGGATCATCCGTGGGCTTCCGGTGATCAGCGCAAAGCGTGTGGCCAGCATGTCGATGTCCGCGATCAGAGCGTCTCGCTCGGGCCCGCCCGGCGTGCGCGACTTCTTGCACGCCGCGTGCAGCGCAGCCGCGACGTCGGCCGCGCGCAATTCCAGTTGCGCCGTGGGATGCCTGGCCAAGGGCAAGGCGTCTAGCCATGCCGCAATCGGAGCATGTGGTTCGCGCCTCCACAGCGCCAGGTCGATGCCTGGTTCCAGAATCCGTTCGAGCACGTCGATGTCCTGGCCGAGCAGGATCTCCGGCGACTGTCGAGGCCACGAAGCCTCCTGCCGGATTCCCGGCGCAATCCGCTTTGCGGCAGAAGACCTCGAACGCATCGAAGATCCTGCATCACCCAGGAGTCGCAACGGCGCTGGCCGACTCAGGCAACCGCGGACAAAGGTCTGACCGGGATCGACCGTCGAATCGGCGATCGCCCCTTCCAGGTCAGCCGCCATTGGCGATACCAGCAACGCTGGAGATGTTCGCGCCAGCTTGTGAGGTGGCCGATCTCGCCATCGGACGCGCATTCGAGCAGGCAGTGCACCACGGAGGCATAGCTCTCGAGGGGCAGACGAATCATGAGGCGGGCACGCGGAGCACCACTTGAACACGTTGCATTCACGCCCATCAGGGGCTCGCAGCGCAACACGCCAGCACCCTTGCATGCAACGATACCGCGCCGAACGCGGCACGCGTCGACCGATGGCACCGTGACATCGAGCACCTTGAAAATCGTCTCGCTCTTGGTACGCACAGTGCCTGCAAATTCCCGATAAGCGGCGTAAGCCATGAAACTCCTGCGATGGAAATGAACACAGCGTCAGTATCGGCAGGCGCGTGTGAAAACGGTGTAAACAATGCACCCGGGGTAGAAATGCCGCGTAAATATGATCGCCGTCCAGGCCCGGGCATTTGCAGGCTGCGTTGGTCATGGCCGACTGATCACTACGGAATATTTACGTCGATCGGGCTATCGTTCGGTAGAAGCCAATGGAGACCAGGACCGATATGCGCGCAGATTTCGCAAGCCAAGCGTACTTCCGTGATCCCACCGCCGAGATCGCAAGAATGAGGGCCGCAGGCCCCATCGTCGAAGTGCGATTTCCGATCATCGGCAAGGTCTGGACCACGACGACGCATGAGATGACCGAGCGTGTTCTCAAGGACAGCCGGAGCTTCGCCATGCGCCGTGACGACGGCGGCCTTGCCGGGCTTCAGTGGTGGATGCCGGGCATCCTGCGTTCGCTCGCCACTCACATGCTCGCCATGGACGAGCCTGAGCATCGGCGGTTGCAGGAAATCGTCGACGAAGCCTTCCACCGCCGCGCGATCCTCGACATGGAGCCGCGCATTGTCGCCATCGCGGAGGAACTGGCCGATGAGCTGTTCGCGAAAGGCAACCCGGCCGATCTTGTCGACGGCTACGCGCGCAAGCTGCCACTCTCTGTCATCTGCGAGCTGCTGGGCCTGCCGCTTGCCGATCGCCCCAGGTTCAGCGCCTGGGCAGGCAGCTTCACGCGTTCCACCGGGACACTCGGTTTCATGAGCATGCTGCCGAACATCGTGGCGATGAAGCGCTACATGGGGCAGCGCCTGGACATCACGCGCAGGGATGGCGGCGAGGGTCTCATCGCCGAACTCGTGCGTGTCGAGAAGGCAGGCGGGCAGATCAGCCGCGACGAGATGGTGTCGACGCTCTTCCTGCTTCTGTTCGCGGGGCATGAGACGACCACGCACCTCATCAGCGGGGCGGTCCACGAACTGCTGAAAACCCCGGACCTGCGCAACTGGCTGAGCGAGAACACGAGCCGCATCGACGGCGCAGTCGAGGAATTCCTGCGTTTCGTTTCCCCCGTGCAGTTCACCAAGCCTCGCTTCGTGCGGCAAGACATGGCGCTGGGGGCGTCCAACTGCGCAAGGGCGACAAGATCATGCCCATGCTGGCGGCCGCCAATCTCGATCCCGCGGCCAATGGCCAGCCGCAAACCCTCGACCTTGCAAGGAACCCTTGCCGTCACGCTGCGTTCGGTGCGGGTATTCATTTCTGCCTGGGCCACCAGCTCGCGCGCATGGAAGGCCGGTGCGCATTGCGCGCGCTGCTTCAGCGCTGGCCCGACCTGGAATTGGCCGTGGACGAACGACAGATTCGCTGGCGCCAGCGGCCGGGGCTCAAGGCGATCGAGCAGTTGCCGGTGCGCAGCGGTACGGCGCGCGGCTCGGTAGGTGGCAAATGATGGGTGGTGCTTTCGTCAGCCCCCACCCGCATCAATGCGCTGCAGGCGGGCGCGTCCAGATCTCCAATTGAGCGGCCCGTGCTGCCGCAGTCGCAGACAGCAACGCGGTGGCGTCGCTTCGGGACAGCGGCTCCCAGCGGCTCAGGCCATCTTGCTGCGAGGCGATGTGCAACCAACGCGCATGGCAATGAACGCAAGAAACCAGAAGGACCTCAGTGCCATTTTTGCTTCCCAGGCTCTCCTGTGCAGGATCGCGCATGGGCGTGCCGCAACAGGACCAATGTGAGGTCATGTCCGGCAGCGCCCGAACGGCCTGAACCCAGGCCGCGGCGCGAGACCACAGCGTTTTTTCTGGTGGCATGGAATCTACGAGGGCAAGCCGCATGCGCCTGCCGCCTTCAGGATCAGAGCGTCTTCGTCAGCGTGAGGATGAAGCGCGCCTTGTTCGGCGAGTAGGTCGTCTGGCCGAAGGTGCCGAAGCCGAGATCGACGCCCGGGTTGGCCACTGCGACGTACGAGCTCTTCTTGTTGGCGCCCTGCACCGAACCGGTCAGCGA
>CAMATD010000013.1 GCA_945860785.1 Variovorax sp. YR752
GCCGGCGTGATCGCTCAGAGCACTTGTTGATCGGCCGCACACCAGCCGCCTGCCCTCGTGCACAGGGCACCGGGTGCTCCCCGCAGCGAAATAAAGGAGGAGCGAAGCGGGGGACATTCGCGGAGGGGAGCACCCGGTGTCCTGTGCACACGCCCCGAATCGGCCTCCAACAGATCGTGAGCAGGCTCTTATTTTTTACCGGAGGTTTTCTCATGTCCATCGGCAAACCAGCAGACTTCGCACGCGCCGCATTTCTCGCGCTCCTTCTCATCGGCTCCAACGGCGTCGCCCACGCGCAGGGTGAAGGCGATCAGGAGACCAGCAACAGCAAGCGGCTCGACGCCCCCGTGAAGCAGGTCGGCGACCAGCGCATCACCGTGAAGACCGCGGAAGGATCAGGCGCGATCCCCGTCTACGCGGACCGCAAGATCGACGCGCCGGCGCCCGACGTCCGCCGCGTGGTGGTGATCGTCCACGGCATCCTCCGCAACGCCGACGTGTACTTCGCCACCGGACAGAAGATCGTCAAGAGCGCGGGCGACGCCGCGGCGGGCACGATGGTCGTGGCGCCGCAGTTCCTCACGCCGGTCGATGTGCAGGCCTTCCACCTGTCGCCCGACATGCTTGGCTGGACCAAGTCCGGCTGGGCGCGCGGCGATGCGGCGGTCGGCCCGGCGCCGGTCAGCGCGTTCTCCGCGCTCGATGGCGTGCTGGCGCATTTCGCGAACCGCGATCTCTACCCGGCATTGAAGGAGGTGCTGCTGATCGGCCATTCGGCCGGCGGGCGCATCCTCAACCGCTATGTCGCGACCAGCGACGGTGAAACAACGCTGCGCCGGGCCGGCATCGGCATCCGCTATGTGATGGCCAATCCCGGAAGCTAGCTCTACTTCGACCGCGACAGGTCCGCGCCCGACGGCAAGCTGCGCCCGGCCGACCTGCAGGCCTGCCCGGCAGCCAACGAATGGCAATACGGCCTGGACAAGGCCCCACCTTACGTCGCGAAGCAGGATGTGAAATCGCTCGAAGCCCGCTACGCCTCACGCAACGTCGTGTACCTGCTCGGCGGCGCCGACACCGACCAGGTCCTGCATTTCTTCGACCGCTCCTGCGGCGGCATGGCCCAGGGTCCGCATCGGCTGGCCCGGGGGCATGTGTACTTCGACTACCTGAAGGGCCGCCACAGCACGAACTTCAATCAGCGCATCGTGGAAGTGCCGGGCATCGGCCACGACAACCTCGGGATGTTCACCTCCGAGTGCGGCATGGCGGTGCTGTTCGAGAAGAAGCTTCCTGCGGGCTGCCCGCTGTTCAGGTAGGACTGCTGCGGCCCCTGTCGCGCCGCCGCGTGCGCAGCGTGATCGAGAAGCGCAGGGCCTCGGTGGGTGCGATGGCATGCTGCCATTCTCAGCGCGCAGGTCCGCGCAGAAGGTAGATCGAACGCGGCTCGACCAGCACCTGCAGGGCGGGAGTCTGCGAGGCGTAGGCGCCGTCGGTACGGTGCGGCCTGAACTGCATCACCGCATCGCCGAGCAGCGAAACGCCCACGACCTCTTCGAAGTCCGGCACGTCGCGGTGCCAGCCGAGCTGCGTGCCAGGCTTGTATTCGGCGATCAGCATGTGCCTGAGTTCTTCGGCCGCAACGCCGAGCCAGGCCGCCGCCTTCGCCCGCAGCGGATGCAGCGCTTCGGGCAGCGGCGCGCCAGGCTTGAGGCGATTCGTGTCGAAGTCGTAGCTGCCGCCGAAGCTGATGCCGCGGCGGCGCGCGGTGTATTCCTTGTAGCGCATCTCCTTGAGCGGCAAGCCTTGCACGATGCGCAGCAGGCCGGCCTCTTCGGCGGCCGTCAGAAAACCGCGCTCGTAACGCAGGCCTTCGATGGCGGCCGCGGGCGCTTCGCCGAACAGGTCGTCCTGCCCCGCATGTTCGAGGCGCCTAGCGGAACGCATCGCCACCCCGCCCTGTCTGCACATTCCACCAGCGCGGCAGCAGTTCCCTGATCTCGGTCCGCGCGAAGCGGTCGTTGAGCAGATGCAAGACGCCCCGGTCTTCCTCGGTGCGGATCACCCGCCCGGCCGCCTGCACCACCTTCTGCAGACCAGGATAGAGGTAAGTGTACTCGTAGCCTTTGCCGAAGCGCGACTGCATGCGCTCGCGCGTGATCTCGTTGAGCGCGCTGTACTGCGGCAGGCCCAGGCTCGCGACGAAGGCGCCGATCAGCCGGCTGCCGGGCAGGTCGATGCCCTCGCCAAACGCACCGCCGAGCACGGCGAAACCGATACCGCGGCCGCCCTCCTCGAAGCGCGCGATGAAGCCATGGCGGTCGGCTTCGAGCATGCCGCGTGTCTGCGTCCACACGGGCACGCCGGGGTGCTGCGCGGAGAAGGCCGCGCGCGCGTTCTCCAGGTATTCGAAGCTGCTGAAGAAGGCCAGGTAGTTGCCGGGCATGCGCTCGAACTGGGCGCCGATGATGTCGGCCACATTGCGCAGCGAGCCCGCGCGGTCGCGAAAGCGGGTCGAGACATCCATTGCCACCTCGACCCGCAATTGCTGGCTGCTGAAGGGCGATGCCACGTCGAGCAATGCGGTGTCCGCCGGCAGGCCGAGCGCATCGCGATAGAACTCGAACGGCGACAGCGTGCCCGAAAAGCAGGTGACCGAGACCGCGTCCGCAAACCGCCCCTCGAGAAACGGCGCGGGCACGAGATTGCGGATGGCCAGGGTTCGCTCTTGCTGCGTGGCGCCCAGGGTGCGCTCGAACACGGAGTGGTCGTCGAAGACCTCGGCGAGCTTCGCGAAATGCAGCGCGTCGAAGAAGAAGCGCTGCAGCGGCCCCTGCGCGGCCTCGGGCTTGGCGGCGAAGTACTCGGCCATTGCCGTGTTGGCCGCCTGCAGCGCGCGGACAAAGCGCTCGGGGATTTCGTCGGCGGTCTCGTAGTTGTCGTTCTGCGATTGCTGGACGGTGTCCCACTCGCGAAAGAGCCGCCCCAGCGGGCCGCGCACCGGTGCGGGCGCGACCCGGTGCGCCTCCTCGAGCGCCCCGCCCTCCAACTGCGCGGTGTACATGCCGCGCGCCCGCTCCAGCAGGTTGTGGGCCTCGTCCACGAGCACGGCGACGCGCCAGTCGGCATCCTTCACGGTGGCGAAGAGAAAGGCGCTGCCGTCGAAGTAGTAGTTGTGGTCGCCGACGATCACGTCGCTCCAGTGCGCCATTTCCTGCGCGAGGAAATAGGGGCACACCTCGTGCGCCAGCGCGACCCGTCGCAGGGCCTGCCGGTCGAGCCAGCCGGCTTGCGCCGCCTCGGCGCGCGCGGCGGGCAGGCGGTCGTAGAAGCCCTTGGCGAGCGGACATGAATCGCCATTGCAGGTGCGGTCGGGGTATTCGCAGACCTTTTCGCGGGCGGCGAGCTCGAGCACGCGCGGCTGCGCGCCGCCCTCTGCGCAGCTCTTGCCGAGCACCCGCAAGGCATCGAGCGCCACCGGTCGGCCGGAGGTCTTGGCCGTGAGGAAGAAAACCTTGTCGAGCTTCTGCGCCGCCCGCGCCTTGAGCAGCGGGAAGATAGTGGCCAGGGTCTTGCCGATGCCGGTCGGCGCCTGCGCCATCAGGCAGCGTCCGCCTACGGCCGCGCGGTAGACGGCTTCTGCCAGTTCGCGCTGGCCGGTGCGGAATGCCTTGTGGGGGAATTCGAGCCGCGCCAGCGTTTCGTCGAGCGCGGCGCGGTGCACGGCTTCGCGTTCCGCCCAGGCGCTGTACCGGCCGCACAGCTGCTCGAAGTGTTCGCGCAGCGCGTCCCGGGTGTGGTGTTCTTCGAGCACGGTTTCCTCGCCGCTCGCAAGGTCGAGGTACACGAGTGCGACCGTCATGGCTTCGTGCCCGTGCAGCTCGCACAGCATCCAGCCGTAGGTGCGGGCCTGCGCCCAGTGCAGGGCGCGGTGGTTGCCGCGGATGGCGTCGAAGTCGCCGCGGAAGGTCTTGATCTCTTCCACGCGGGGTTCCGCGGCTTCGTAGCCGTCGGCACGACCGCGAACCCGCAGCGTGCCGCAGACGATGTCGAGCGCCACCTCGCTCTGGTAGTCGCTCCCCGCCGCCCCTGCACGAGCGCGTGGCCCGCCATGCCTTCGAGTGCGCTGGGCGCGGGTACGCAGCGCAGGTCGAGGTCGCCCGCCTTCGCGCCGAAAGCGCACAGCGCCTTGACGGAAACGACGTACGCCACGGAGGGCGCGCCTGACGGGTGGGAGGGATCCGGGACCATCTTTCAATCACTGTATGAAATCACTGTATGAAATCACAGTATAGCGAGCGATGCTGTACGGTCACCCCTGGTCAATTTCCGTCTCAGGGCTTCCTCCGACAGGACAATGTTCTGATTTCGGCAAAACTCGACAGGTTTTGCTTACGCACGCGCCGATGAAAACTCCCTCCACCATCGATCCCCACGACTTCGAACGTCTGCTGAGCCGCAACCTCAAGCTCCCGCTGCTGGGCGGACTGTTCGGCGCCGTGGTGTTCGTCGGGCTCATCCTCTTTCTGCTGTCGACCATCAGCTGGGTGGAGCACACCGACCGCGTCACCCGCACGGCCAGCGAGTTGCAGCGCCGCAGCATCGACATGGAAACCGGCATGCGCGGCTTCCTGATCACCGGCGAGGAGAGTTTTCTGGCGCCCTACCAGGCCGCCCTGCCGCGGCTGAAGGTCGACACCAACGCGTTGCGCAGCCTGGTGTCGGACAACCCGCAGCAGGTGGAGCGGGTCGACCGCATTGCCGGGCTGCAGGAGGCCTGGACCGAATTCGCCCGCGGCATGATCGACGCGCGCCGTGCCGGTAACAACGAGCAGGCCACGGTGCGCCTGGGCAGCGGCAAGCGGCTGATAGACGACATGCGCGCCGAGTTCAACGCGTTCATGGACACCGAGCAGGCCCTGCGCTTCCAGCGCAACAACGACGCCAACCGCACCAGCTGGTGGACGGTGGGCCTGTTCCTGCTGTTCACGCTGGTGCTCACCGGGCTCATCGCCTACTTCGGCCGTCGGCAACTGATGCGGCTGTCCCAGAGCTACGACGTCGTGCTCAAGGAGCAGGCGGCCCATGCGGAGCGGCTGTCGGAGGAGGCATGGCTGCGCGGCGCGCAGACCGAGCTGGTGGGCGAGCTCGTCGGCGAGCTGAGTGCGCCGGACATGGGTCGCAAGATCCTCGCCTTCTTCTCGCGGCACCTGGACAGCGCGGTGGGCGCGCTGTACGTGCGCGAACGGCACGGTCCACTGCGCCGGGCGGCGAGCTATGGTTTTTCAGAAGTGGCGGAGGCCTCGCCGCAGGTCTTGTCGCCCACCGCGAGCCTGGTGGGCCAGGCCGCTGCCGAGCGGCGCCGCATGCTGATCGATCCGGTCGACGCCGACTACCTGAAGATCAACTCGGGCCTGGGCGAGATGCCGCCCAAGGCCGTGCTGCTGATACCGGTGATGAGCGACGGCATCGTCAACGGCGTGATCGAACTCGGCCTGCCCGGCGCGCCGGACGAGCGTGCGAGCCAGCTGCTCGACGTGGTGTGCGACGACATCGGCACCTCGCTGGCGGCAGCCCGCTACCGCGAACAGTTGCAGGACGTGCTGACCGAAACCCAGCAGCTCAACGAGGAGCTGCAGGTGCAGCAGGAAGAGCTGCGCACCGCCAACGAAGAGCTCGAAGAGCAATCGCGCGCGCTGCGGGCCTCGCAGGCCATGCTGGAGAACCAGCAGGCCGAGCTGGAGCAGACCAACAGCCAGCTCTCCGAGCGCACCGAGGCGCTGGACCAGCGCAACACCGCGCTGCGCCGCGTGCAGCGCGACCTCGAAGACCGCGCCAACGAGCTGCAGCGCGCCAGCCGCTACAAATCGGAGTTCCTCGCGAACATGTCGCACGAGCTGCGCACGCCGCTCAACAGCGCGCTGATCCTGGCCAAGCTGCTGGGCGACAACCCGCAAGGCAACCTGAGCCTGGAACAGGTGAAGTTCGCCGAGTCGATCTATGCCTCGGGCAACGACCTGCTGGTGCTGATCAACGACATCCTCGACATCGCCAAGGTCGAAGCGGGCAAGCTCGACCTGGTTCCCGAAGACGTGGTGCTTGCAAAGCTTGCGCAGATGGAGGCCATCTACCTCAAGTACAGCTACGACTTTCGCAACTACACGCTGGCCTCGCAGAAGCGCCGCGTGCTGTATGCGCTGACGCAGCTCGACCTGCCGAGCATCTCTGCCCTGCAGGACAAGGTGCTGCGCGACACGGCCCTGTTCGGCCGGCTGCTGCAGTTCCTGACGATCCCGGTGAGCGAGATGTTCCGCGACCCGGCCTACTTCCTGGCCCTGCGCCAGCATGTTGTGCCGATCCTGCACACCTACCCGTCGGTCAAGGTGTGGATGGCGGGCTGCAGCACCGGCGAGGAAGTGTTCTCGCTCGCCATCCTGCTGCGCGAGGAAGGCCTGCTGGAACGCACGCAGATCTACGCCACCGACATCAACCCGGCATCGCTCGAAAAGGCGCGGCTGGGCATCTTTCCGCTCGAGTCGAGCCGCGGCTACACGGCCAACTACCAGCGCGCGGGCGGGAAGAGCGCGTTCTCCGACTACTACACCGCCGCCTACGAAGCCGCCCGTTTCGACCCGTCGCTGTGCGCCGACGTGATCTTTGCCGACCACAGCCTGGCGACCGACAGCGTGTTCGTCGAGACGCAGCTGGTGTCGTGCCGCAACGTGCTCATCTACTTCAACCGCGAGCTGCAGGACCGGGCGCTCGGGCTGTTCCATGAGTCGCTGTCGCACCGCGGCTTCCTGGGGCTGGGCTCCAAGGAGAGCATCGATTTCTCGGGCTACTCGGACCGCTTCGAAACGCACGCGCGGGCCGAGCGCATCTACCGCAAGACATGACAAAGCAGCCTCGCCCAACCGTGCGCAAACGCGTGGAGGCCATCGTGCTCGGCGCCTCGGCCGGCGGCATCGATGCGCTGGCCGTGCTGCTGGACGGACTGCCGGCGGGCTGGCGCATTCCGATGGCGGTCGTGCTCCATCTGCCCGAGACGCATGAAAGCCACCTGGCGGAAATCTTTGCGCAGCGCCTTCCCATCCCGGTGCACGAGGCCGCGGACAAGATGCCGCTCGCGGCCGGCAACCTTTACTTCGCGCCGCCCGGCTATCACCTCTCGATCGAGCGCGAGCGCAGCTTCTCGCTCAGCTGCGAGCCGCCCGTGCTGTTCTCGCGACCGTCGATCGACGTGCTGATGGCCTCCGCCTCCGCCGCCTACGGCCCCATGGTGGCCGGCTTTCTGCTGACCGGCGCGAACGACGACGGCGCCGAAGGCCTGCACCGCATCCATCTGGCCGGCGGACTCACCGCCGTCCAGGACCCGAAAGAAGCCCTGATTCCCATCATGCCCAACGCCGCCATCGCGCGCCACGTTCCCGACCACGTGCTTCCCCTGCGCGAGCTTCGCGCCCTGCTTCTGGAACTGGAGTCCGCCCATGCCACTTGACGTCCAAAGCAAGCTGCTGATCGTCGATGACCTGCCGGAGAACCTGCTGGCGCTCGAAGCACTGATCCGCGCGCCCGGCCGCATCGTGCACCGCGCCGGGTCGGCGGAGGCGGCGCTCGCGCTGCTGCTCGAACACGAATTCGCGCTCGCCATCGTCGACGTGCAGATGCCCGGCATGAACGGCTTCGAACTCGCCGAGCTGATGCGCGGTACCGAGCGCACGCGGCATATTCCGATCATCTTCGTGAGCGCCGCCGGGCGCGAGCTGAACTACGCCTTCCAGGGCTACGAGAGCGGCGCGGTCGACTTCCTGCACAAGCCGCTCGACCCCCACGCGGTGGTCAGCAAGGTGAGCGTGTTCGTCGACCTGCACCAGCACCACAAGGCGCTGCGGCACGAAATGGAGTCGCTGGCGGCCGCGCACCGCAAGCAGGAAGAACTGGTGCAACAGCTGCAGCAGACCCAGCACGAGCTGGAGCGCGCGGTGCGCATGCGCGACGACTTCATGTCGATGGTTTCGCACGAGCTGCGCACGCCGCTCAACACGCTGTACCTCGAGGCGCAGCTGCGGCAGTTGCACCTGTCGAAGGGCAACCTCGCCAACTTTGCGCCGGACCGCCTGCCCGCGATGATCGAGCGCGACCAGCGGCAGATTCGCAACATGGTGCGGCTGATCGACGACATGCTCGACGTGACCCGCATGCGGCGCGATGCGCTGTCGATCCAGACCAAACCGGTGGACCTGGCGGTGCTGGCGCATGCGGTGGTGGAAAACCTGCGGCACCAGGCCGAAGCCGCGGGCGTGGCCATTGCGATGGAAGCGCCGGCCGAACTGCACGGTGTGTGGGACGAGTTCCGCATCGAGCAGGTGCTGACCAACCTGCTGACCAACGCGCTGCGCTACGGCGGCGGCGAGCCGGTCGAGATGGTGGTGCAGCAGGTCGGCGACGCGGCACGCGTGAGCGTGCGCGACCACGGCATCGGGCCCGACGACCACGAGCGCATCTTCGAACAGTTCGAGCGTACCGAGCACAGCCGCCAGCACGCGGCCGGGCTGGGCCTCGGGCTCTACATCACGCGCAAGATCGTGGGCCTGCATGACGGGCAGATCAGCGTGGAGAGCACGCCCGGCCAGGGGGCCACCTTCATCGTCGACCTGCCGCTGCACGCCAAGGCGGTGGATTCGACCCCGAAGGCGTAGGGACACACCTACTGCGCCTGGGGCGCGCGAGCCCGATACTGCGCCATTCGACTTACTTGGAAAGAAAATCCACTGTGAATGTGCTGATCGTCGACGACAACGAAGCTGCGACCGACCTGCTGCAGGAACTGCTCACGCTGCAGAACCACACGGCCCGCTGCACCTACACGGCGCAGCAGGCGCTCGATGCGGCCGCCGCGGAGAGCTTCGATGCGGCGCTGATCGACCTCACGTTGCCCGACTTTCCGGGCACCGAGGTGGCGCGGCGGCTGCGCGCGAGCACGACGGCCGGCACGCCGCGGCTGCTGGTGGCCATCTCGGGCTTCTCGGCAGAGGACGCGGTGGTCGAAGCGGCCAAGGGCCTCTTCGACCACCACCTGCAAAAGCCGATCGACATCGAGCAGCTGGAGCGCATCCTGGCGCAGCCGTTGCCCTGACTCCCTCGCCACCCTGCCGATGCGCCGCCTCGTTGCCGTCTTTCTTCTTCTCGCGCTCCTGGCACCGCTCGCGGCGATGGCGGGATGGACCGATGGTTCCGGAAAGCCGATTCCCGATTCCGAGTCCATGCGAAGCAACGGCGACTTTCTTGTCCAGCTGATCGTCACCCCGGATGAAGTCGAGGTTCGCAAGGCCTGGAGCACCTCCAGCCGGACGCCGGCACTGCGGACCACCGACAGCGTCGGGCGTGGCGTCAGTTCCAGCGCGATGCTGATCCTGCGCGGCTGCGCGCCGAACGCCATCGGCCAGTGCGATGTGGTGGTCGAGTTCTTCGTGGTGACGCCCGGCGGAAAGCGCGTGCCCGCCGGCGGCGGCCCCCTGTGGACGTCCGAGCCGCCCGCGGCCACGCTGGTGCTGGGCTCGGCCAGCCTGAACTTCGGCTTCGGCGCGACGGACGAAGTCGGGCTCTACAGCGTGCAGGCCAAGGTGACCGACCGCATCGGCCGCCGCACGCTCGAACTCTCCAGGCCGCTGCGCCTGGAGTAGTGACGGCTCCAGGTTCCGTCAGCGCATCGCCTTGAAGCGGTAGAGCCGGAACCCGTTCTTCTGCACGAAGCTGATCGGCTCCCAGCCGCGCGCCAGCGCGCGGTCGGTGATCTGCGCCATCTGCAGGCCGATGGCATCCTGCAGGTTGTCCGCCACGGCGAGGTCGAATTTCCTGATCTCGCGGTCGAACCCCTCCACGGCTGTGATGGCAGCTTCCACCTCGGTGAAGGGTGCGATGCTCATTGAAAAACCTCCGCGCTGCGCGCTGCAGCATTCGCTTTGGGAGCGGCCCGGCGGCTCATGCCATGAACCCCACGTCCCTCGGATAGGCGATGCCGCTGGGCGCCGTCACGCCGAAGTTCTTGAGGTTGGGCAGGATGCCGTTGAGCTCGGCGTCGGGCACGCTGAACCAGCGCGCCAGCGTGCCCGCGTACTGGTCGACCGAGGTGGTGGGCAGCAGGCGGCCCTGCCCCACGTGCCATTGGTCGTCGTCGGAGACGGTGTTGGCGATGCTCACCGGCGGCGCCGTGCCATAGAGCGCCTTGCCCTTCACCGCGCCGCCGACCACGAAATGGTGGCCGCCCCAGCCGTGATCGGAACCGTTGCTGTTACTCGACAGCGTGCGCCCGAAATCGGACGCGGTGAAGGCCGTGACCTTGTCGGCCAGGCCGAGCACGCCCATCTGGTTGTGGAAGGCGACCAGCGCATCGGACAGCCCCTTCATCAGTCCGGGCTGCCGCGCGATCAGGTCGTCGTGCAGGTCGAAGCCGCCCATCGAGACGAAGAACACCTGGCGTTTCACCCCCAGCGTGCTGCGGCCGCGGATCAGGCGCGCCACCATCTTGAGCTGGTCGGCCAGGTTGTTCTGGGCCGGGAAGGTGCCGGGTGCGAAGTCCGACTGGATGGCGTCGGTGATCTTTCCCTCGGCCGAAATCGCGCGCCGGGTGACCTTGTTGTATTCGTTCTCGAAGGTGTGGCCGCTCTCGCGCTGCACGACCTGCTGCATGGCGGCCTTCACCGTCGCCGAGCCGAAGAGATTGCCGCCGGTGCCGCTCACTGAGCCGATGCGCACGGCACCGCCCGTTCCCACCTGGTACTGCAGGGCCTGGTCGCCCGACAGGAACACGGCATTGCCCGCCACCGACATGCAGGTGAAGAGCGAACCCGCGTTCGGCGCCAGCGCCAGGTCGCCCAGGTTGCCGCCCCAGCCGACGGTCGAGCCCTCGGGTGAGGACGACTGCCAGATCGATTGCTGGTCGTTGTGCGAGAACAGCTTGGGCGGCACCGGAAAGTCCCGGCGGTTGCTGCTGTTGTACTGCGCGCGCGTCAGCGGCTTGATCAGCGGACCGACGTTGAGCTGCACCGCCACCTTGCCCTGGTTGTTGAAGAGGTCGGCCAGCGCGGTCATCGACGGATGCAGGGCGTACGCGCGGCCGCCGGGAAGCGCCTGCGTCGGCACCAGCTCCGTAGCCGCCAGCGTGGCCCGCGCCAGCGCAATGCCACCGCCCGCCTCGCCGTTGCCGCCGCGGATCAGGCTGTACTTGCCGTAGCTGTCGGGGTCGTAGGTGACGACCGTGTTCGCATAGTCGTTGCCGCCGAAGAGAAAGACGCACACCAGCGCCCGGTAGTCGTCGCCGGGCGCGGCCTGTGCGGCGGCTTCCCCCATGGCGGCGAGGTTGAGCGCGAACGGCAGCGCGGTGCCGGCCATCGCGAGTTGGCCCGTGCGGCGCAGGAAGGCGCGGCGCGTGTGCTGGGCGGGGTTGATCAGGTACATGGGCAAATGGCTCCCGCGTTATTTCTGGACAAGGTATTCGGGCGAGCCCATCACCAGGAGGACGGCGGCACAGATGCGATTGAGCTTCGCGTTGTCGCTGCTGGCGGCCGTGAGGTTGGGCGTGCCGAGCGCGGTGGTGATGAGGGTCACGGTGGCGGCCGACAGCTGATTGCCGGTCAACAGCAGGTTGAGCCGGTTCACCAGCGCCGTCGCATCAAGCACCAGCGCCTTCTCGGCCGCGTAGCTCGCGATCACGTCCTTGCCGTTGAAGCCGTTGGGCAGCACGCTCTGCATGAAGTTGAGGTAGCTGCCCACGCTGCTTTCATTGACCAGCTGGAACTCGGGCGCGACCAGCTTGTTGCTGGCAATGACGGTCGAAGGCGGCACATAGCCGAGCCGGAAGAAGTTGAAGACCGAGGGCGAGCGCAGCGGGCTCTGGCCGATGCCGAAGCTCGCATCCGAGGTGATGCCGATCTTCCAGGCGTCGGTGGCCGAAGCGATGCCGCAGGTGCGGCCCCATTGCACGAGCCGCAGCATGGGCTCGCGCAGGCGCCCGAAGTTCGGGTCGGTCAGGCCGGCCGGGCCGCGCGCCTCGTCGTCGAGCAGCACGGCCGCGAACACGCTTTTCATGTCGCCGCGCACGCCGGCGCCGTTGTTGGCAAAGGTGTCGGCCACGCGCTTGACGTAGGCCGGGCTCGGGTTGCTCGTCACGAGCCGCTGGATCAGCTGCTTGCCGATGAAGGGGCCGACGTTCGCGTGGTTGAAGAGCGTGTCGAGCGCGATCTTCAACGCGGCCGGGCCAGGGGTACCGCCGGGCACGGTGGCACCGAGGAATCGGGCCTCGAGCATCGAGTGGTTCGCGGCCGTGTAGGCCATCGGGCGCGTGGTCCAGTCCTTGGTGTCGAAGGAGCCGCCCCCGCCCGGTGGCGTGAAGCCGTTGCGCTCCCCGGGCCGGATGTCGAGGTCGTAGCCGGTGAAGACGCGCGCGAGCTGGGACACGTCGTCCTGCGTGTAGGTGTCGAGCGGCTGGCCGTCGGCGCCGGTCTTCACCGTGCCGTCGCCATTGAGCTGCGACAGGCCGATGGTCATGAGCTGCATGACTTCGCGCGCGTAGTTCTCGTCGGGCTGCCGGCCCCTGCCGTCTTCCTTCCGGTTGTCGCGGGTGTTGAGGTAGAAGCCCATCGCGGGGTTGAGCGTCACGTCTTCCAGCAGCTTGCGGAAGTTGCCGGTGACGCCGGCCACCAGCGTGTCCCAGTACTGGCACATCATGGCGCCGGGCCAGTTCGAACCGATCTCGTTGGCCGAGACCACGAAGATCTCGCTGAGCGCCAGTGCCATGCGCTTGCGCGCCGGGTCGACCGATGCCATGAGCTGCCGCCAGATCGCGACGTCGATGTCGGCCGTGTTGAAGGGCTTGCTGTCCAGCCATTCCCAGGCCGACTGTGCGCGCGGCGCGCCGAACTGCTCGCTGAGCCAGGGCAGGTAGCCCTTGCTGCGCACGTCGGCAATCTCCGCGTCCGAGGCCGAGAACTGCGTCTGCAGCAGGAACCGCGCGGCCTCCTGGTCGTTCTGGGCCTGGGGATAGTGATAAGGGCCCGTATCCGGCCCCGCGCCGGGGCTCCCGCTGCCAACGCCCGGAAGGAAAGGAAAGCCTCCACCGCCTCCACCGCAGGCGGCGAGTGCCGCCGAGATGGAAAACGCCGCCAGCGCCTTCAAGGGCCGCGACGAATCCACCGCGGCTTCATTGCCTGTCGTTGTTGTCTCTGTTGTCGGCGCGTCGATGCACGCCATGTCGTCGGCCACGCTTGCGCAACTGGCCTCGATCCGTTCTTCCACCATGTTCCTCGCTCCTGCGGCGCTCCAACGCCGGTTGAGCTGTTCAAGGCAAGTGCTGTGCCCTGGGGAATTCGGGGGAAGGTGTGGTCAGGAAGGACGGGGCAATCCAATAATTGTGACTTTATGTGACTTTTCCGTCACTTATGAAACAAAATTGGCAGCCCAAAAGGCCTACTTCGGCACGCCTTCGGCTAGTCCCGCTCGTCGTACCAGCCATCGCCGTTCGGCGGACGGTAAGGATAGCCGGGACCGTAGTAGATCCGTCCCGGCGGCGGGTTGTAGATGGGTGCCGGGCGGTAGTAGACCGGTGGCTGAGGCTCGTAGTAGATCGGTGCCGGGTACGAATAAACCGGCGGTGGCGCGTAGTACGGCGCAGGGTAGCCGCCGACGTAACCGGATGTGCCGATCTGCACCGACCAGGATCCACGCGCGCTGGCCGAACCCGCGGCCAGCAAAGCACCGGCCGCGATCGCGCCGATGGCGGCCCACTTGAAAACAGAAGAATGATTTTTGAAGTTCACAACGGCTCCAGGGCCAAGGGCGAACAGCGCCCGGGTTGATACGCAACGCCCGACACGCATCGACGGTGCACCCGCGACGCACGCGGCTCAGTGCCCCGCTTCGCGGCGCGACAGCATCACGTCGCCGCCGGTCGTGTTGAAGGCAATGGTCGGTGCGCTGAAATCGCTCAGCGGGGCTCCCAGGCCGATTTCGCCGCGGCCGTGCAGCACGCATTCTTCACGTCGCAACGCGATCTCCGTGCTCGGCCCGCCGTTGCCGTGGAAACGGACCCAGGTGCCATAGGTGCTGATGTCGATCAGCACGCAACTGCCCTGCCGCATCTCGATGCGCGCATGCAGCCGCGAAACGCGGGGGTCGTTGACCACGAACTGGGCATCGTCGACGCGGCCCAGGTGAATCGGCAGCTCCTCGCTGCGGAACATCGAGCGGACGTCGAGCCAGGATAGTTCGATCTGGCCGAACGACGAATCCGGCAGCCTGAGCGGCGCCAGCGCAGCGGGCACCGTGAGGAAGGAGGTCACGTCCTCCTGCCAGTCGATCCGGTGCACCACCGACATTTCGCTGCGGCCGCGGATGTTGATGAGGCCGAGGTCGCGGTGCTGCACCGCGACCTCGCGCAACTGAGAGATCACCGCATCGGTGACCCAGATCTGCCCGGGCCCGACCAGGTCGCTCAGCCGCGATGCCAGGTTGACCGCGTCGCCGAAGCAATCGCCGTCGAGCTCGACCACCTCGCCGCTGGCAACCCCGATCTGCAGCGCCATGCGCAACGGCGTGGGCCAGACCTGCAGGCGCTTCTGGTGGTAGCGCTGGAGCTCGATCACCGCGTGCGTGGCGGCGGCACCACTCGTGAAGATGGCGAACACGCCGTCTCCCAGCGACTTCACCACGCGGCCACCGTGCCCCTGGCACACGCCCCCGATCCATTGGGTCAGCCGCGTCACCGTCTCGGTGGCTCGGGCATTCCCCATGGCCTCGAAGACCCTGGTACTCCCCGTCAAGTCCGCGAATACAACTGTGGAATTGACACCCATACTGTTCTGTATCTCGATAGCAATCGCTGGTTGATTATGGTCAAGTTCGCTCGCGGGCTCTGGCAGGTGTTTTGTTCGACATATGCCCAGCTGCAAGAACAACGGTCCGTGTAATTCCTTTGTTGACGGTATTCATACGCCACCGACGTCAAAGTAGATGTCTGAATCGACGCAAGTCGTGTAGTACTTTGGATAACAAAATTCAATTGGCATTGAAACTGATACGTAAAGCATGTTGTTTACAAACAAGAAACACTGTTTCACATCTTGTATAACAGTGAACTGAGGCTTAAGGTAGCGGTCGTCTTGGCTTCCGGCAATGCGCTTTTCGTCTCATGGTGCTCTTCCGCCGCATTTTTCGTCTCCTGAACGTGCCCGGTTTCGGTTCTCGCCAGGCGGCTGAAAGCCAATTGGGGCGGATTCGCACGGCCATGCTGTCGGTGCTCCAGGCCCATGGCGGCCATTCGATCCAGCGAATCAGCCAGCGCGTGCGCTTCGCGGTCGACGTCGAAGCGCTCTGGTACCTGCGCCAGGACGTGATGACGGCCCTGAGCGCCATCGACGGCGAATCGGCCGCCCGCCGCCAGATGAAATCCATCAACAGCATGTTCAAGGGCGGCCTGCCCGGCTCCATGGGCCCCCGCGCCCATCAGCGCTTCACCAACAACCCGTGAGGCTGGCGCGGCCCTCGACGGCCGCCGCCCCTCGTGTTGTTCTGCGGCTCAGTGCGCGTGGTCATGATCGTGCGAATGGGCATGCCGATGCCCCCACACGAGGAACACGTCGCGCCCTTCGGCCGCCAGCGCCACCTTGGAGCCCACAGGCAGCAGCACCTTGGTCTGCACATGGCCGAACGGCAGGCCGGTGAGCACGGGCACCTTCTTCAATGACGCGCGCAGGCGGTCGACCACCGTGTCGAACCCGAAACCCCGGTCGTAGCCCGGCACCTTGCGCATCCCGGTGAACTGGCCGAACACGATGGCGCGCTGCTTCGCGAGCACGCCGGCCATCTTCAACTGGTCGAGCATGCGTTCGATGCGGTAGGGATGCTCGTTCGTGTCCTCGATGAACAGCACGCCCTTGTCGACCGCGGGGAAGTACGGCGTTCCAAGCAGGCTGGTCAGCACGCAGAGGTTGCCGCCCCAGAGCACGGCGTCCTGCACGGGCTTCACCTTCAGGTCGGCATCGCGCGCGGGCATGCGCCAGCCGGTGCCCTCGCCCTGCCCGCTCAACAGATCGTCGAAGCAGGCTGCCATGATGTCGTCGGCGCCGCCTTCGGCACCGAAGTCTTCGCCGACCGCCGGGCCGGACCAGGTGACCGCGCCGGCCTTGACGAGCAGCGCGTTCTGCAGCGCGGTGAAGTCGCTGCAGCCGACGAACTCGGTGCCGTTGTGGATCGCCTTGGCCACGGCCTTGTACGGAATCTGATCGAGGATGCGCGTGAGGCCGTAGCCGCCGCGCGCGATGAGCGCGATGTTGGCGCCGCTCTCAGCCGCACGCGAAATGGCGGCGAGCCGCGTGGCATCGTCGCCCGCAAAGCGTTGGTGAACGGAGAGCGCTGCCTCGTCGATCTCGACTTCGTGGCCCAGTGCCTTGAGCCTTTTCACGCCGCGCTTGAAGGCCGCCTTGTCGCGGATCGCGCTGGAGGGGGAATAGATGTAGATGTGTTTGGTCACGAGGTCGAGTATCCCATTGCATCGCGCGCGAGCCGTGCGAGCGTCAAGGCCTGCGCCGCTGTCGGACCCGAGGACGAAGCGATGGGCCCCAGCGCGCGCAGCGCGGCTTCGTAGCCGCGGTCGGGGTACGGCGCGCGCCACGCGTCCTTGATGCGTTCCCTTCCATCCGGCGCGACGAGCACGGCAACGAAGCGATCGGCCGCGGCAGCCAGCAGCAACGAGGCAAGGCCGGCGGCCGCTGCGCTGTGCACAAGCACCAGGGGCCGCCCCGGCTGCACGCGGTCCAGCCATTCGACCAGCACGTCGCGATGCCATTCGAGCCGGTGCGCAGTTTCGCGCTTGGGCTTGTCGCTCTTGCCGAAGCCGATCAGGTCGGGCACCAGCGTACGCAGTCCCGGTGAGCCAATCAGGTGCCGGAAGAAGTAACCCCATTCGCCCAGACCATGCAGGCAGAGGCAGCAGGCGACCTTGCCGTCTTCGCCTCGTTGCTCGTCCACGTAATGCAGACGCCAGCCCTGCAGGCTCGGCAGGTCTTGAACGTAGTGCGGCGCAAAAGCGTAGTCACTCAGGGCGGCAAAGCGTTCCACCGGCGTGCGCAGCGCGTCATCGCGCAAGGGCTCGGCCTGCTCGCGCGCCACGCTGCGGCGCTGCTGGAAGAAAGCTTGCAGCACCGCGCTGCAGTCCTCGGCGAGCACCCCGCCCTGCACCTGGGTGCGGTGATTCAGCCGCGGCTCCGCAAAGAGATCGAGCACCGAGCTGGCCGCGCCGGTCTTGGGGTCGGCCGCGCCGAACACCACGCGCGCCAGCCGCGAATGCAGCATGGCGCCCGCACACATCGCGCAAGGCTCGAGCGTGACGAACAGCTCGCAGCCGTCGAGCCGGTAGTTACCGAGCGCGGCGGCGCCGGCACGCAACGCGTTGATCTCGGCATGGGCGCTCGGGTCATGCTGCGCCACGGGCGTGTTGCGGCCGGTCGCGATGAGCTGGCCGTCCTTGACCAGCACCGCGCCGACCGGCACCTCGCCCGCCTCGGCCGCGACGCGCGCTTCGGCCAGCGCAAGCGCCATCCAGTGCGCGTCGTCCGACTGCGAAAGCGACGTGGGCTCAGTTGTCATCCGGCATCTTGCGCGCCTGCGCCGCAGCGTCGAGCGCTTCCTTGACCTGCTTCTGGACCTGTTGGGCCTGCGTGCGCACATCGGCGGGCGCTTCGCCGGGTGCGGGGGCAGTTGCGCCGGGCACGGACGGCAACGCGGGAGCCGCGGCAGTCGTCAACTGCTTCTTCGCGATCAGGCCGACGATCGCGAGGGCCAGCACCAAGCCGAGCAATCCAAAGACGCGCATCTCAGTTTCCTTCCGCCACGGGCGCCTCGGCGTTCATGCCAAGCCGGTCCATCCACACCGCCAGCGCCTTCTCGGCCGGCGTGCCGGCACCGTAGACAGCGCGCATGGCGGCATGCGACTCCTTGCGATGCTGGTTGAGCTTGACCTTGCACTGCAGCGCCGTCACGCGCATTTCGAAGCCGACGATGCCGGCCAGCATCTTGAGCTGGAATTCTTCACCCAGGTCGCGCCACTGCTGTGCATAGCCCGGCTCGTGGTCGCCGATGAGTTTCTTGAGCAAGGCGTCCTTCTTCATCGGCTCCTCGATCAGCCGGGCCTCGACGGCGCAATGGACCGCAAGGTAGTTCCACGTCGGCACACGCGCCAGATCGGGATAGACCGCCGGCGACAGGTACGAATGCGGCCCGAGGAAAGTGACGACCGCCTGCGGCCGCGCCTGCAGGTAGCGCCAATGCGGGTTCGGCTTGGCGCAATGCCCCAGCAACACCAGCTGGTCGCCCTCGCGCTGCTCGGCCACCAGCGGCAGATGCGAGACGAACGGCAATCCGTCGTTGTCGTTCGAGATCAGGCTCGCGAACGGGTGCGAGCGCATCAACTCCAGCGCGATGGCCGGGTCCTTGGCGTTGAACTGCGGGGGCATGTACATGGGTTTTTCCTCGTGGCGATGCCCGATTGTCCCCGAGCTGCCCTATCTTGCGCGCTGCCCCTCCAAGAGCTTGACCATCGCCGTGTAGCCGCGCGCCCTGGCCAGCTGCACCGGCGTGTTGCCCTGGCGGTCGGAGAGCTTGAGGCTGGCGCCGGCATCGACCAGCGCGGCCAGCGTGCGCTGATGGCGCGGACCGCCGTCGCCGAGCACGATGGATTCGATCACCGCCGTCCAATGCAGGTTGTTGACGTGGTCGAGCGGGGCACCCGCTGCGATCAGCCGGCGCACCACTTCGTCGTGCCCCAGGTGCGCGGCGGCGATCAGCGCGGTGCCGTCGTAGCGGCTCGTCGTCTGCCCGGCATTGGCGCCGAGCGACAGCAGCAGCGTGAGCGTCGTGACGTCGTCGGCCACCGACGCGATGGTCACCGCGTCGTAGCGGTCGTCTTCGAGCTGGTCGAGGTTGGCGCCGGCCTTGGCGAGCAGCTTCACCGCCTCGCGCTGCCGCGCGTAGGTCGCGACGTGCAAGGGCGTGCGGCTCCGCGCATCGCGCGCGTCGAGATTGGCGCCGGATGCGACCAGGCTCTTGAGCTTCGGCAGATCGCCATGCCAGGCGGCCCGGTGCAGCCCTTCATAGGCCAGCACTTCGGCCGCCAGCGGTGGCACCTGGGCAGACACGCCCACCGACGCGCCCAACCCGAGCGCAACAGCCAGCACCCCGGACCAGATGCCCCGCTTCATCGCCATCAGCCCAGCAGGCCCTTGACCTTTTCGAGCGCCGCGTTGGCGCACTGGTCGTCCAGGTGGCCGCCCGGCGCACCGCCCACGCCCACGGCGCCGATCACTTCGTTGCCCGACTTCACAGGCACGCCGCCGCCCAGCAGCAGGAAGCCCGGCAGGTACACGAGGTTCGCGCTGCCGGGGTTCTTCTGCGCGCCTTCCATCATGGCCTGCGTCGAATTCTTGGCCGATGCCGAGGTCCAGGCCTTGCGCTCGCTCGAGGCCAGCGTATGCGGGCCGGCGTTGTCGGCGCGCTGCACGGCGCGCACGGTGCCGGCGCGGTCGACCACGGTGGCGGCCACGTTGTAGCCGTTGGCGGCGCAGGCAGTCACGGCATCGGCCGCGATCTGGTTGGCCAGCACTAGAGAGATGTTCTTCTCAGTGCGCACGGCCGGTGCGGGCGTCTGGGCTTGAGCGGCCGATGCGGCGAGCAGAACGGCGAGGCCGCCGAGGCGAAGGATGGAACGCATTGTTTGGTTTCTCCAGTGGATGCAAGGTGATTGCGCCGGCCTGTTACCGACGGCTGCGCCACTGTAGGAAATGCCGGGCGCCGCGGCCATTCGTACGGCTACCCCCGGCGCTCCGTAGTTCTACGGAGCGCGCGTCTCAGTCTTCCCCGGTCACAAGCACCGCGTAGCGCCGGATCAACTGCGCGAGCGAATCGCAGTCGAGCTTCGCGAACAGGTTGGCGCGGTGCGTCTCGACCGTGCGCGGCGACAGCGCGAGCGTGCGCGCGATCTCCTTGTTGGTGAGCCCCTGCACGATGAAGGCCAGCACCTCGCGCTCGCGCTCCGACAGCTGCGCCACCCGTTCGCGAGCGGCGTTGTCGGCCTGCGAACGCTCGCGCGAACGCACATGCTGGCGCACCGCCTGCTGCAGCGCTTCGAGCAGCTGCTCGTCGTCCACCGGTTTCTCGAGGAACTCGGCCGCGCCGGCCTTGAAGGCGCGGCGGCACATCTCGACCGTGCCGTGGCCGGTCAGCATGATCACCGGCTGGTCGACGCCCTGCGCCATCAGCCGGTCGAGCACCGTGAGCCCGCTGACGCCGGGCATGCGCACGTCGAGCACGATGGCGCCGACGCTCGCGCGGTCGAAACCGTCGATGAAGGCCTGTGGATCGGCCCAGCCTTGCACGCACAGGCCGACCGTGCCGATCAGCAGCGACAGGCTGTCGCGCACCGCCTGGTCGTCGTCGATCAGATGGACCAGCGGCGACTGCGGCTGCTGGGTGGCAGAGGTGTTCATGCCGGCTGTACCACCAGCGGCAAGAGCAAGGTGAAACGCGCACCGCGCGGCGCAGCGTTGGCCGCACTCAGGCTGCCGCCCATGCCGCTCGCCAGCGTCTCGCTGAGACTCAGGCCAAGGCCCAGCCCGCCCTCCCGCGTGCTGAAGAAAGGCTCGAAGAGGCGCGGCATGGCTTCGGGCGCGATGCCACGTCCGTTGTCGGTCACGGTCAACACGCCCTCCTGGCCATTGCGGCCGACCGACACCGTCAAGCGGCGCTCGGCGGCGGGCACGAGGTCGAGCGCCTGCAATGCATTCATCAGCAAGTTGTGCACGATCTGCTCCAGCGCCACGGCTTCGGCCTGCACGCGCACCGGCGCTTGTGCGCTTGCGTCGAACTGGGCGGCAACGCCGCGCCGGGCGAACTCGGGCGCCAGCAGATGCATCGCGCTGCGCACCACCTCCTGCAGCACCAGCGGCTTCACCTCGCCACCGGCCTCGGGCCGCTCGATCACGCGGCGCAAACGGCCGACCACACCGGTCGCGCGGCGGGCCTGTTCCACGGCCTGTCCCATGGCGTCGCGCGCGGTGGCCAGATCGGGCGGATCGTCGTCGAGCAAACGGCGCGCGGCCTGTGCATTGGCGAGCACCGCCGTGAGCGGCTGGTTGAGTTCGTGTGCCAGTCCCGCCGACAGCTCGCCCAACGCATTGAGCCGCGCGACCTGACCGAGCCGCAGCAGCTCTTCGGCCCGGCGCCGCGCAATGCGCTGGCGCTGCGCAGCCCACAGGCCGGCCAGCAGCAACGCCATGGCCACCGCCCAGCCGGCAATGCTGCGCCACGGCAGCTCGCCCCAGCCCACATGCCGCTCGGCCACCAGGTCGAAAGACTGGCTCGGTGACGCCAGCGCCTTCGTGAGATCGAAGCGCCAACCGCTCGCGGCCGGCTGACCGGGTTGCAGCACCAGTTGCTGCCCATCGCGTTGCAGGCTCAGGCGCACCGGGCTGCGCTGCGGGTTCATCGGCCAATCGCGCCATGGCACCGAGCCGGCCAGGTCGATTTCGAGGGCGTAGCTGAACGGCGTGGCGCCCATCACGAGCTGGTAGCGGCCGTGTGTCAGATCCAGCACGGCCAGTTCGGCCCGGTGCTGGCTGCGCGAGCGCGCTTCTGCTGCGGCCAATGCGCTCGCCTGCTTCTCGTCGGGCCAGGGTCCCTCGCGCTCGCGCCGTTGCACGCGCAGGATCGACGAATACACCGAGGGCAGGCGCTGCTCGGGCTGGCCCGCATCGGCGCCGGGCTCCAGCAATGCGAGCGTGGCCAGCACGGCGTCGTACTGCACCACCTGCTGGCTCATGAGCCGGTGCGCGATGCGCACGTCTGTCTCGAAATCCTGATGCAGCTGCTGCAGCTCGGCGCGCGCCAGCCACACCGCACCCACGGCCGTGAGGACCAGCCATGCCAGCCACCAACCACCCTGCGAGCGCAACCACTGTTTCATGGCGCGGATTGTGCCCGGCGCTGCGGGCCGGTTCGATGTTGGCCGAGAATGCGCACCCAGACATGGCTGAAGTGCAGGACTCCCTTTTCCCCGATCTTCCGCGCCCGCAAGAGGCGCCTGCGGCCTCGCCGCCGCCCGCAGCCGAGGCACCTGCGAAGAAGAAGTCGCGCGGGGGCACCGTGGCGCTCGCGCCCGCCGACCCGGCACTCGTCGAACTGGCCGCGGCGCTCCCGCCCGACCTGCGGCTCGGCACTTCTTCATGGAGCTACCCCGACTGGGCCAACCTGGTCTGGGACGGCGAATACGCGGAGACCGTGCTCTCGAAGAACGGGCTTTCTGCTTTGGCGCAGCACCCGCTCTTTCGCACCGTGAGCCTGGACCGCAACTTCTACCGCGCGCTCACCGCCAGCCAGTACGCCCGCTATGCGGCCATGGTGCCGGACGACTTCCGCTTCGTGGTGAAGGCGCCCAGCCTCGTGACCGACGCCACCGTGCGTGACGAAAGCGGTCGCGGCACGCAGGCCAACCCGGTGTTCCTGAACAGCGAGATCGCCATCCAGGAGTTCGTGCAGCCGGCCCTCGAAGGCCTCGACCATCGCATCGGCGCGCTGGTGTTCCAGCTGAGCCCGATTCCTGGGCAACGGCTGGCCGACCAGCCCGCGCTGCTCGCCCGCATCGGCGAGATGCTGGAAGCACTGCCCGGCCTGAAACCGACCGCGCCCGACGCTGTGATCGCCGTCGAAGTGCGCGACCCGCAACTGCTCTGCCCCGCCTTCGCCGACATGCTGCGCAGCGTGGGCGCGACCTTCTGCATGGGCCTGCACGCCAAGATGCCGCCGATCGAAGACCAGCTGCCGATGCTGCGCGCGCTCTGGCCCGGGCCGCTGGTGTGCCGCTGGAACCTGCACCGCCGCTACGGCCGCTTCGGCTATGAAGATGCGGAAAAGCTCTACGGCCCGTTCGACAAGATCGTCGACCCCGATCCCGAAACGCGCGAGGCGCTGGCCAAGGTGATTGCCGGCACCACGCGCGCAGGCCAGCGCGCCTACGTCACTGTCAGCAACAACGCCGAAGGCTGCGCGCCGCTCACCATCGCCTCGCTGGCGCGCGACATCGTGAACCTGTCTGCGCCGCGCGGCACGACCTCAGCGTGAAACGCCATAGACCCCGTAGACGCCGCTCTCCATCCATCGATAGAAGGCGTTGATGCGTTGCGACACGGTGTCAGCCGTGGCCAGTGCCGGGCAGTTGCTGTACGAACCCCAGCTGCCGCCGCCGGCATCGATGACGGCCTCGACGAACGACACGCAGTTGTGCGGCAGCACGGCCCAGGTCCACTCCTCCGAGAGCAGCTTCTCGACGTAGAGCAGCGCATCGGACGGGTTGGGCAGGTCCACGGGCTTGCGCCGCAACTCGGTCTTGCCGGTGTCGGTGAGGTAGCGCCGGTAGCCCGCGTCGTTCATGTACATCGGGTAGCCGCGCAACCTGCCGAGGCCCTTGCCGGCGGGGTCGCCCGTGACGTGGAAGTAGTAGCCGCCGCCCTTGGGCGAATAGATCAACAGGTGGCCGCACACGTTGGGACCGTCTCCACTGACCGCGACGATGTACGCATTCGAGAAATCGATGTTGATCACACCGCACGCATTCAGAATTTCACCCTCATAGGCCATTCCGGGGTTCCTGCAGAAAGAAGAAGATGGAAGGGAGATGGCGCGTGTCGGCGCCACCTTTGCGAGGCTGGTATTCGAGCGTCCAGCCGTCGACATGTCCATATTCCGTATGGCTGCGAGTGCTTTCGTAGCAGGCCGGCCGGGACTCTCCCAACGGCCGAGGCCCCCCTTCCTTCTTGCCGATGGCCCCTAGGCTGCGTCGCGTCCTGCAGCGACAGTCATCTCCAGCTCGACGCTCGCGTTCTTCGGCAAGGCGTAGACGCCAACCGCCGTGCGCACATGCACGCCCGCATCGCCGAAGACGCGGTGAAGAAGATCGGACGCCGCATCGGCCACCTCGCTCTGCTGCGTGAAATCGGCGGTGCATTGGATGAAGACGCCAACGCGCAGGACCTTGTCGAGCGACACCTGGTCGCCCACGCGCGGCACCTGGCCGCTGGTGTAGAGCGTGCGGCCGTCGCGCACGATGGGCACGTAATGGCCGCCGGCAAGAATTTCACCGGCGAAGCTGTGGCCCAGCTCGGCGGCAATCTGGTCTCGGCTTTGCACTGTCATATAGCTTCCATGAAACGAAGCGCCATTGTCGCCAGCCCTGTCCGGAAGAACAGATACAGATCGCGTGGACCGGATGCAGAACAGATCGTTCGCTAAGGCTCGATGGCCAGGTAGACCCGCCCGCCCTCGATCTTCACCGGGTAGCTACGCAGATCCTCGGTGAGCGGCGCGCACATCGCCTTGCCGGTGCGCACGTCGAAGCGGCCCTGGTGCAGCGGGCATTCGATCTCGTGGCCTTCGAGAAAGCCGTCGCACAGGCGCGCGTGGCCGTGGGTGCAGATGTTGTCGGTCGCGTGGATGCCGTCTTCGGTGCCGTAGAAGGCGATGTCCCTGCCCTGCACCTCGATGCCGACCACGTCGCCTGCGGGAATGTCGTCGACCGCCGCTGCGTCGACCCATGTCATCGTGCTCATTTTTGTACCTTCGCTCAGTTGTCGGGCTTGAGGCCGGCGCGCTCGATCACCGGCTTCCAACGGGTCAGCTCTTCACCCATGCACTTCGCCAGCGCCTCGGGCGTGCTGCCCACGGGGTCGAAGTACGCAGTCTGCAGGCGCTTCAGCGTCTCGGGCTCCTTGAGCACGGTCGCGATCTCGCGGCTCATGCGCTGCACCACCTCGGGTGGCGTGCCCTTGGGCGCCATGTAGGCGAACCACGGCACGGCCTGGATGTCGGGCAGGCCCGATTCGCGCAGCGTGGGCAGTTCCGGTAGCAGGGCCGAGCGCTCCGCCGATGTCACGGCCAGCGCCTTCAGCCGCCCCGCCTTGGCCTGCGGCATCACCGTGACGGGCGGCAGGCAAGCGTACTGCACGTCGCCCTGGATGATGGCCGTGACTGCCTGACCCGAGGACGCGTACGGAATGTGCACAGCGAACGAGGTGGTCTTGAGCTTGATCAGTTCCACGCCCAAGTGCGAGATCGATCCGTTCCCCGTCGATGCGAAGTTGAACTTGCCGGGGTTCTGCTTCATCGCGGCAAGCCAGCCCTTGACCGAGTCGACATTCATCGAATTCGAGACCGCACAGACATTGGGCGTGGTGGCTGCCAGCGACACCGACACCAGGTCCTTGAACGGGTCGTACGGCAGGTTCTTGTAGAGCACCGTGTTGTAGACCAGCGGCGCATTGACCGAGAGCAGGAAGGTGTAGCCATCGGGCACGGACTTGCTGGCCTGGTCGGTGCCGGTGTTGCCACCCGCGCCAGGCTTGTTGTCGACGATCAGCGGCTGACCGATGCGCACGAGGATGTCGGGCGACGAACCGGCCGCGAACGGAACGACGATGCGGACGGGGCGCTGCGGCCAGTCCTGTGCGTGCGCGACAGCGGCCAATGACACGATGGCGAAAGCGATGGAGCGCTTCATGGCTTCGCCTCCACATCGACCATGCCTTGATGATCCTGCTGCTCGCGCGCAATGAAGCCCGCGATGAGCGCCCGGTAGACCGCCTCGACCACCTCGGTGGTATGCGCCCTCCTTCTCCGCCAATGCCCTGACCTTGTCGATCACTTCCTGCTGGCGCTGCGGCGCCGACACCTGGAAGGCATCGCGCTTGAAACGCGCCGCGTCCTTCACATAGCGGCCGCGCTCGGCCAGCAGCACGACGATCTCGCGATCGAGTGCATCGATGTTCTCGCGGACCTCGGCGAGGCTGTTGCAGAGCGGCTTGTAGGCCGGGTCGACAAAGCGCCGAAGTGGCGCGCCGTTTGTCTCTGGTTCTTTTTCTTGCATGGCTCAGATGGGGTAGATGATGGAGTTCGGGATCATTTCGCTGTCGAACACACAGAGGCGCGAAGCGAACTGCAGGCCTTCGGGCGTGGGCACGACCTTGTCGATGTAGCGGCCGACGTTGAACACGGTCGATGGCCCGTCGAGCTTGGTGCGGAAGACCGCGTAGTTGGCTTCGCTGTGGATCGCCCCATCGCCGTCTACCGAATGCACGACCGGCAACCCGACTACGTGGCGCTGGTAGTACGGATCATGGAACAGCGTCTCCTGAATCCCGTAGACCCGGTCTTCGAGCATGCCCCGGCTCTCGAAGGACAGCGTGGCGAGTGGCAGATTGCGCTCGTGGTTCTCGCGCGGCTGCAGCCGGTAGCTGCACTCCTCGATGAAGAATGCGGGCCACAGGTCCCACTTGCCGGAATCGACGGCGTGGGCGTAAGCCGCATAAAGGCCCGCCAGTTCGAGATAAGCGTTGGCGTCGAGCTTCATGCGGCCTCCATCACTTCACGCCAGTAGCGGTACATGCCGCGGATCAGCGTCTCGGTCACCATGTGGTCGGTGTTCTCGACCTCGCGGCCACCCAGCTCGGCTGGGCGTGCGGTGATAAGGCTTCTGCTCGAAGCCTTCCTGCGAGAACTCGATCACCTCGCCGTCGTCGGCCGAGACGAAACCCGCGGGTCCGAACAGGTTGGCCTGCCGCAAACGCCGCTGCGTCATTTCCTCGGTGTCATCCTCGAACCCGAAATGCGTCCAGACGAAATCGAAGGCATCGTGCCCCACAGGCTGGATGTGCCGCGTCGACACGCTGTTGACCTGCTGCTGCAGGATCAGGCTCGGGAACAGCGTCATCATCACCGCGGTTGGCCCGCCCCACCAGGGCTCGGGCACGATGTCCAGAAAGCGCGGGTCCTTGAGCTGCATGCTTTCCTTGAAGCTCGAGACCTGCGTCACCTGTGCAGCCTTGCCTGCGCTGCCGCGCGTGGAAATCATCGCGGCGTGGCGGCCGCGCGCGTCCATCTTCAGCTCCGACTTGTTGTCGGCACGCCAGAGCCCGAAGGTCACGAACCAGGTGTGCAGCAGGCCCGGGTGGTACGGGTCCTTGATGTTCTCCTGCATCAGCTTCCAATTGCCCGGAATGCGCTGGCGGCTGTAGCCGAGGATCGTGAGCTTGCGGCCGTCGAATAGGCGCTCGAAGTAGTGAAGGATGTCGGGGCCGAGAAAGTCCTCGAACGATTCGATATCGTGGTCGAACGACGCGAACACCACGCCGCCGCGCGACGCCACCTTGAGCTTGTTGAACCCGTTGTCCTCGGTCTTGAAGTCGGCCGGCATGCCGCCATGCACCTTGCCGTCCTGCTTCACGCCGCGGCGAAACGGCACGCCCTGCAGGTCGCCCTTGAGCGTGTAGTTCCACTGGTGGTACGGGCAGACGAATTCCTTCCTGTTGCCATGGCGCTCGCGGCAGAACTGCATGCCGCGGTGGGCGCAGACGTTCTCGAACACGTGGATGGCCCCCTCTTCGTCGCGCGACATGATCACCGAGCGTTCGCCGATGGCCGTGCGCTTGAAGTCGCCCGGGTTCGGAATCTCGGCTTCGAGGCCGACATAGCACCAGTGCTTTTCGTAGAAGAAGCGCTGCAGCTCCTTCTTGTGCAGTGCCTCGTCGGTGTAGGCCATGAAGGGAATGCGGCTGGTCTTGTCGCTTTCCCAACGCAGCGCGATGGGGAACACGGCTTGCGAGGTCATCGGGGTCTCCTTTCCTTCTGGTTTTCTTCAGGTGCCTTGCAGGTAGAAGGCATCGGCATGGGTCTGCTTCGGCGCGAGGCCGCGGGCGCGCACGAGTTGCGTCACAGCCTCGACCATCGGCGGCGAGCCGCAGAGGTAGGCGCGCCAGCCGTCGAGGCTGCCGGGCCAGTCGGCGCGGATGGCGTCGGTGATCAGGCCAAGTCGTTGGTCGCCACGTGCAGGCCCGGTGACGACCACCACGTGCACCTTCAGGCCCGGATGCTGCGCCTGCAGTTCGCGCAACGCTTGCAGGCCGTAGACGTCGGCATCCGAGCGCATGCCGAGGTAAAGGTGAATCGGTTGACTCAGGCCCACCGCGATGGCGCCGCGCACGATCGAAAGAATGGGCGCCAGCCCCGTGCCGCCCGCCGCGCAAAGCATCGGGCCGCGGTGCCCAATGGCCCACTCACGCGCACCGAATCGCCGACGCGAAGCTGTTCGAAGATGTGCGCTGTCACGCGCCCGCCCGGTACGCGGCGCACATGAAATTCAAGCTCCGCATCGCGGCTCAGCCCCGCCATCGAATAGGGCCGCGCCAGATCGGGCGCGAACTGCAGCTGCGCATACTGCCCCGGCGAAAACTCCAGTGGTTTGTTCGGCTTGAGCCTCAGGCGGCGGATGTCGTGCGTGAGCACGTCGATGCCGGTCACCGTGCCCTTGAGGATGCGCGCCGGATGCACGACCACTTCGTCGGGCTCGGGAATCTCGATGGTGCAGCTTTCGGTCAGCGTGCTCTGGCAGGCAAGCACATAGCGCTCGCCCTGCCCGTCCGGCCGTATCGCGTCCTGCCCGCCATCGAGCACCTGGCCCGACACCACCTTGCAGCGGCAGGTGCCGCAACGCCCCGACATGCAGCTGTACGACACCGGCACATGGTGCTCGCGCAGCACTTCCAGCAGGTTCGCGCCGGGGCGGACCTCGAGAGTGCGGGCAAGGGGGTGAATGTGCAGGTCCATCGTCGGGCTCTCTTTGCGCCGGTTCCATGACCGGCTTGTCTCTTGGGAGCGATGATGCGCGGCCGATGCAGATTGACCAATAGAATCCGATGAATCATCCCCATCACTGGCATGAATAAAGGTCCGGCATGCAACTCAAGGACATCGACCTCAACCTGCTGCTGGTGTTCGATCGCATGCTGGCCGAGAAGCGCGTGTCGGCGGTGGCCGAATCGCTCGGGCTCTCGCAGCCCGCCATCAGCAATGCGCTGGCGCGGTTGCGCAAGCTGCTGGGCGACGAGTTGTTCCTGCGCACGGCGCGCGGCATGGAGCTCACGCCTTTTGCGCTGCAACTCGCCTAACCGGTGGCCTATGCCATGGGTGCGCTGCACACTGCGCTCAACCAGCAGGTGGTGTTCGACCCCGCCACGAGCACGAGCAGCTTCACGCTCGCGATGACCGACATCGGCGAGATCTACTTCACGCCCAGGCTGATGGAAGTGCTGTCGCAGACGGCGCCCGGTGTGACGATCAGCACGCTGCGCAACAACACCGCGACCAGCCTGCGCGACGAACTCGAAGCCGCCATGTGGACATCGCCATCGGCCTCCTGCCGCAGCTCAAGGCGGGCGTGTTCCAGCGCCGGCTGTTCCTGCAGCGCTATGTGTGCCTTTTCTCGGGCACGCATCCGCTGGCGCGCAAGCGCAGCGTGTCGCTCAAGGATTTCAGTGCGGCCGACCATGTGCTCGTGCAGGCCGCCGGCACGGGCCACGGCAAGGCCGACGACGTGATGGCGGCGCAAGGCATCCACCGGCGCATCCGGCTCAAGGTGCCGCACTTCGTGGCCATCGGCCACATCCTGCGTTCGAGCGGGATGATCGCCACGGTGCCCGAGCGGCTTGCGCAGAGCATCGCCGAGCCCTTCGGGCTGGTGTGGCGCCCTCACCCGGTGGCGCTGCCGCAGATTGCGATCAACCTGTTCTGGCATGCCAAAGTGCATCGCGATCCGGGCAACCAGTGGCTGCGCGGATTGCTGTTCGACAACTTCGCGGATGGCGACTAGGCACCTGCGCGGCGAGCGACGATGCCGAGCGCGACCCACGCGTCCAGCGCATCCACCACATCCCAATGCTCGACCAGCAGGCCGTCCTGCAGACGGTAGCGGTCGGCTGTCGCAAAGTGCAGCGCCCTGCCGGTGGCCGGCACGCCGAAGAAGACGCCGGTGTGCGTTGCTTCCCAGAGCGTCATCGCCATGAGGCCCGTGTCCTCGACCAGGATCTCCTGGCTCACCGGCCGCAGGTCGGGTACGCCGACGTAGAAGGTCTTCACGAACTCCTTGTAGGCCGGCCACACGTCGATGTGCAAGACATCGGCCGCGAGTGCCGCCTGCCTCGCAGCCTCCAGCCGCGGCCTGACGTTCTCGCTGTGGCTCGAGAATTCGGGATGCACATGGTCATCGACGGCAGTGAGATCGTGCGCGCCGTAGAGCCTGCGGCGAAAGTCGAGAAAGCGTTCCCTGGTGCGGGCGGCGGATGTCATGCGATGGTCCTTCGTCGGTTGAAAAAGGCAGCGTAGAAGGCCTACCATCCCTCGACAAGACAAGAAGTTATCCGGGTATAAAAACCACCAGCCTCACGCCATGACCTCATCGCAGACCCCACCGGCGCGTGTCGAGATGGCCGCGTTTCTCAGAAGCCGGCGCGAGCGCCTGCAGCCGGCCGAGGTCGGCCTGCCGACGACGGCGAGGCGGCGTACACCCGGCCTGCGACGCGAAGAGGTCTGCCAGCTCGCGGGCGTCGGGCTGGCCTGGTACACGTGGCTGGAACAGGCGCGCGAGATCGATGTCTCGGCGCATTTTCTCGATCGCATCGCGCGGGCGCTGAAGCTCGATTCGACCGAGCGCGCCCATCTCTTCACGCTGGCCCACAACCGGCCGCCGCCGATCGTGCCCGGCCCGTCCCTCGCGGTCACGCCGCACCTGCGCCGCATGCTCGACGCAGTCAGCGGCCCGACCTACTTGGCCACCGCATCGATGCATGTGATTGCCTGGAACACTGCGCTCTGTGCCGTGTTCGGCGACCTTGCAGGGCTTGCGGCCGAAGACAGGAACATGCTGTGGCTGGTGTTCGCCAGCCCCGTGCACTGGGCAGCCATTCCGCAGTGGGAGACCGATGCACGCGCCATGCTCGCGCGCTTTCGCGTGGAGTTCGGCCGGCATCGCGACGACCCGGCCTTTCTCGCGCTGATCGAGCGGCTGCAGGTCGCCAGCCCCGAGTTCAGGCAATGGTGGCCGGACCAGGATGTCAGCATGCGCACCGACCGGGCCAAGCGCTTCGAGGTGCGCGGCGTCGGGCAGATGGAGCTGGAGCAAAGCTCGTTCATGGTCGAGGAATCGCCGGACATGCGGCTTGTGGTCTACACGCCGGTCGATGCGCAGAGCGCGCAGAAGGTGAAGCTATTGCAACGCCGGTGGAACGCCCGGAAGGCGACGTAGCAACGCAGCGAAAGAGACGCTCATGCAGGACGAACCGGTGGCCATTGGCCGATCACCTCGTGGATGCCCTCGCCCACATGGCTGTCGATGAGCGCGAATGAGTCGGCACGCCATCGGATGGGATCGATGGCATGCCTGTCGACCTTTCGGCTGGTGTAGGCGATGGTCATGTGCGGCGTAAAGCTGCGCTCGGGCTTGAACCCCGCATCCGCCAGTGCTTCGCCCAGGCGCTGCCTGAAGTCTGCGAGTGTTGCAACGCCATCGTCGCCGCACAGCACGAAAGCCTTGCTCTTCGCGTAGGTCATGGCCTGATCGAACACGACGTCGAACGACGGAATGGTCAAGGTGGCCGCGGCCTCGAGAGCGTCCTGCACCTTCGCGGGCGGTACCGTGTCCCGGTCGCCCAGGGCATGCAGCGTGACATGCAGGCGATGCGCTTCGATCAACGTTCCTTTCAGCGCATGCCGCTCATCGAAGCGCGCGCCCAGCGCCGCGATGGAGGTGACGTCTTCGGGGCGCGGAAAGATCGCGAAGAAAAGAGAATGGCGCGGCCGCTCCTTGCGGCGCACCTTGCTGCGAGGCCGCGACAGAGGTCGCGGCGGTGGATCGATTCCGGGAAGAAGAAGCTGTTCTGGCATGCGTCGATCATCGCCCATGGCCCCATCCGTGCGCTGGCCAACCAGCGCATCTCGGGCAGCGCGACCGGCCTCATGGCGGGCTTCGGTGCCGAGTACCGCATGACGAAGAACCGCTCGGTGACGGCGGACTACGACTACTTCGGCAACTTCCAGGCGCTTGCCGCCCACGCCCCGACGCTGGCCAGAAAGCGGTCGGCGGCATGAAGCTCGCTGGCTGCGATCCACTCGTTGGGCCGATGAGCCTGTGCAATGGCGCCGGGTCCGCAGACCAAAGAGGGGATGCCGGCCTGCTGAAAGAACCCGGCCTCGGTTCCGAACGGGATCTCGCCGGGCGGCCACAGCGCCCCCAGATTCCTGGCCACGTCCGCCGCAACGCTGCCGCCTTCCGCGGAGAGTGCCGGCACCTCGATCAGCTGCGTCATCTCGACGGCCACATCGGATGAAACATCCGCCAGAAGCCGCGCCAGCGCTCCCCTCACCATCGCCGTACTTGCCGTGTCCGGTGGCCGGAACTCCCACAGCACTTCGCAGCATCCGGGAACGATGTTGATCGCCGTTCCTCCGCTGATGCGGCCGACATTGAAGGTGGTGCGATTGCCCTGCATGAGAAGCGTGCGCCCGAGGCTCGCCAGTTGTGCGATCAGCAGTGCAGCAGGCTCGATCGCGCTGACGCCCAGTGCCGGATCGCTGGAATGGGCCGGCCGGCCGCAGAAGGTGACGCGCTGGCCGAAGAAGCCCCGATGGGCCAGCCCGACGCGCATCTGTGTCGGCTCGCCGATGACGGCGAGTGCCGGTGTCGAAACATGGGCGCGCATCTCGACGATCAGGCGCGGAACGCCGAAGCATCCCACCTCCTCGTCGTAGGAAAGCGCGAGGTGGATCGGGCGATGCAGGTCCAGGCGGCGCCAGCATGGCACCGCGGCAAGGCATGCCGCGATGAAGCCCTTCATGTCGGCGGCGCCTCGGCCGTGAAACCGGCCGTCGTGCTCGACGAGCGTGAAGGGATCCGCTTCCCAGGCCTGCCCATCGACCGGAACCACATCGGTATGTCCGGACAGAACGATGCCGCCCGCCACGTCGGGGCCGATGGTCGCCAGCAGATTGGCCTTCGCGCCGTCGTCGCTGTGAATCAGCCGTGCCTTGACGCCATGCGCCTCCAGGTATTCGGCCACCCAGCGGATGAGATCCAGATTGGACCGATGGGACGTCGTATCGAACCCAACCAAGACGCGCAGGAGTTCGACCGTGTTCATGATGGGAGGGAATCAGGACAGGGACGGATCGGCTGCCGCCGTCGCGCGCCCCGCCCAGCGGAAGGTCGTGACGAAGAAGCCCAGCAGGATGAGCGCGATGCCTGCGATGTGAAAGCTCCGCACGGGTTCCCGCAGGACCACAAAGGCCAGGAGCGCGGTGCACAGCGCGACGAGGTGGAAGGACACACCGGTCACCGTCGCGCCGAGCGTCGCGATGCAACGGCCCCACAGGATGAACGCGAAGAGCGAAGCAAAAACGCCGATGTACAGCACTGCGCCCATCGACGCAGCATCCGTCGGAATGCGCGCACCACGCAGAAGCTCGAAGGCCCAGAACGGCATCAGCACGACAAGCCCTGCGGCAATGGTCGCGGCCAGAAATACCAGCGGACTGATCGCCGCAGGCTTGCGCCGCAGAAGAACCGAATACACGGCGTAGTTGGAGACGGCCAACAGCACAAGAAGCTCACCGTCACCTAAATGCAGCGCAATCAGGCTGGCAAGCTCGCCGCGCGCCACGATCCAGGTCACGCCGATGAACGAGATGGCGATGCCGAGAAGCGCCTTCCACGTGATGCGCTCGACACCAAGGACCACCGCGGCGAGCGGCACCATGAGCGGCAGTGTCGAGTTGAGAAAGGCAACGCTGGTGGTAGGCACCGTCTGCAGGGCCAGGTACCCCAGCGCGTTGTAGCCCGCAATGCCGAAGGCGCCGCAAGCCGCGATCAGCCGCCAGTGCCGCGCCAGAAGCGCCCGCTCCCGCCACGCCTGCACCCCGACGAATGGCGCCAGGGCCACAAGCGCCACAACCCAGCGGCCGACCGCGAGGGACACCGGCGGAAAGACAGGCCCGAGCGCGCGCCCCACACGAGGTTGCCAGCCCAGAACGCCGGCGGCACCCAGAGAAGCCAGGCGGGATGCGCCCAGAGGGCAAGGAGCGATTTGCGCATCTGCTACAGCCCTTGCAGCCCGATGCGGACGCGCCGGTTGGAACGGCCCTTGTTCTCGATCTTGAGAATCCGGATCGGGCGCGAGGCGCCGGTGGAGTCGAGGTACGTTCCCCCGCAAGCCTGCCGGTCGAGCCCGGCGATCTCGACGATGCGAACGAGGCCCTCTGCCGAAGGCGGCGGGGCCACCGAGCGGGAGCGCAGCAGGCCCTGCTCGCCGTGCGCGGCAGTGAGCGAGACATAGCTCGTCTTGACGGCCAGGTCCTGGGTGACCACATCGTTGAGTTCCGCCTCGAGTGCCCGCAGGCGATCGTTGTCGGCGCCGGGCAGGTCGAAGTCGATGCGCGCCGTGCCGTCGTCGTTCATCTGCACGCCGGTGACCAGGGCCCCGTCGAAGTCCCTGAAGACCAGCGCGTTCAGGACATGCAGGTCCGTGTGGAGCTCCCGCATGAGCTGCCGGAAAACCGGGTCGACCTCCGCCTGCACTTCGCCAGTGATTTCCGTATTGCCGGGGACCTGGACCCATACGAGGCCGCCCTCCTCGGAAAACCCGGTGACGGGCGTTTCCCCGCCCTGCCATCGGACGATACCCCGGTCCGGCAGCTGCCCGCCTCCGCCAGGATAGAAAGGATGCTGGGAAAGCAGAACGGCGCCGGGCCGCGATTTCAGGACCTGGGCATCCAGCCTCAGGATTTCAGGGTTGTCCTGGCAGAAGAGTCGTGTCATGGGTGGCCTTGCTGATGGATGCCAGCATGGCAGGACGACTCGAAAAGCTATGGGTCAGAATTGATGGCGATGGCGGCTTTTCAGCTCGCACGT
The DNA here is from genome assembly GCA_945860785.1 of Variovorax sp. YR752. GTDB lineage: Bacteria > Pseudomonadota > Gammaproteobacteria > Burkholderiales > Burkholderiaceae_C > Variovorax. The sequence continues at coordinate 34,826 of CAMATD010000013.1, forward strand.
GCGCGCACGTTACTGGAGCGGCGTCATGCCGAAGGTGCGCTTGAAGTGCTTGTTCAGGGCGCTCTGGTCGTAGAAGCCCGACGCGAGCGCGGCGTCGGCGACGGACTGGCCCGCATGGAGCTGCCGTATCGCGGCTCTCAGGCGCAACTGGGTCAGGTAGGTGTGCGGGGTCAAGCCGATCAATCGGTTGAACATACCGATCAACTGGAAGGTCGTCAGGTCGGCGACCTGACCCATCTGTTCGAGGGTCAGGCGCTCCGCATGGCAATCGCGCATCAGCGCCAGCACCGGCGCGAGCACGCGCGCATCCGAAGGCGCGACGGGAACGCGTTGTCCTGCCTGTGCGTGCCTTTCGAACAAGGTGCCGAAGCTGCGTACGAACAGCTCCTGGTGAAGCAACGGATCAGGCTCTCCGTCCAGGGCGCGATGCAGCGCCAGGAAGCGTGCGACGAGATCCGGATCGCGAAAGACGTTCGACGTGAAATGCCGGGGCTGATCGATGCCCAGCGATGTCAGAACGTCCTTGATGCCCGGTTCGGCCAGGTAGAAGGACCGGTACCGCCAGCGCTTGCTGCCGCCCATACGGCCCGAGTGAGGCTCGGAAGGATTGAAGACGAGAAGCGCCTGCTCGTGGGCCATGTCCGTGCGGCCGCGGCTCCTGAACTCCGAACCGCCCACTTCCGTGACCGCGACCACGAGGGAGTCGTGGACGTGGGGCGCGTAGTCATGCGTCGTGAAATCGGCATGGAGCATGTCCATGCCCGGCACGCCTGGCGCATGCCAATACCGCGACGTGTTGCGAGGGTCGGAGCGGGCCAACGGGCATCCTTTCGCACGAAGAAGAGCGGCGGCACTTCCGGCCGCCGAATCAAGTGCAATTAGATCGCAAGTGGCCGATCAGGGCTGAAAGTACAGGTCCGCGAAGCTTCCCCGGATGTGCTCGCCCGTCGGCGCATAGTCCCGCACCTTTTTCGCCACCACCGTGATGGCCGGGTTGGCGCCCAGCTCGATGGACGGGATGTCGCGATGCACGATCTGCTGGAAGTCGGTGAAGAGCTGGCGGCGCTTGCCCTCGTCCACCTCGACCGCCGCGGCTTCCAGCAGGCGGTCGACTTCGGGGTTCACATAATGCGCCGCGTTGGAGAACGGCAGCCCGACCTTGAAGTTCTTCGACCAGAACACGCGCTGCACGCCCACCGTGGGATCGAACAGGTTCGTGAGGCTTTCCAGCGTGATGTCGAAGGCCCGTTCGGTATAGGCCTTGGTGACGTAGGTCGCGAAGTCATAGCTCTCGACCGCGGCGTCGATGCCGATGCGGCCAAGCGACTGGCGCACGAAGTCCGCCGCGCGCCGCTCCTGGAAGGGGTTGTAGAGCACCCGCAGCTTCAGCCGCGTGCCGCCTGTACCACCTGCACCGCGCTTGAAACCGGCTGCATCGAGCGCGGCTTCGGCCTCTTTCGGGTTGCACGGGTACGGCTGGATGCTCGCATCGTGGTAGCGGGAAATACCCTTCCCGATCGGCGATGCCGACAGCGTTCCGTAGCCGTACCACACCGTCTTCGCGAAGGCGTTGACGTCGATGGCCTGCGCGATCGCCCTTCGCACCTCGATCTTCTGCAGCGCGGGCGTGTCGAGGTTGAAGTAGATCTGCTGGTGGCTGCCCAGGTAAGACGAGATCCGCGTGTCGATCTCGGTGCCGGGCAGCTTCTTGAACCGTTCCACGTCCGACAGCGGGATGCCGCCCGTTCCGTTGGCGAGATCGGCAGCGCTCGAGCACGAAACGCACCACCACGCGGTCGAGATACGGCTTGGGCTTGTCCCAGTAGTTCGGGTTGCGCTCGAGAATGATGTGGCTCCCCTGCACCCACTCCTTGAACACGAAGGGCCCGGTGCCCACCGGGGCGCTGTTGTACTTGTTCGATGCGATGTCGGTGCCTTCATACAGGTGCTTCGGCACGATCGGCGATTCGGTCGACGCGAGCGCCGTCAGCAAAAAGGGCGAAGGCTTGCTCAGCACGATGACGGCGGTGTACGGGTCCGGCGTCTTCACGTCCACCACGTTGGCGAAGGTGCCGCGGCCCCGCGGATGGACCTGCTTGAGCGTGAGGATCGAGAAGGCCACGTCGGCCGAGGTGAAGTCCTTGCCGTCATGCCATTTCACGCCCTTGCGCAGCTCGAAGGTGTATTGCAGGCCGTCCTTGCTCTGCGACCACGCGGTGGCCAGCAGCGGCTTGGGCTTGAGTTCGTAGTCGTAGGTCAGCAGCCCTTCGACGATCTTCGGGCCGATCTCGGCATTGCCGCCGGCCGTGGTCGTCAGCGGAACGATCGAGGCAGGAACGGGATTGATCAGCCAGGTCAGCGTGCCGCCCTAGCGCGACTGGGCCGAGGCGGTCAGCGTGGCGAAGGCGGTGAAAGCGGCGGCCACGGCCCAAGCCGCACGGCGCGGGATCGACCGCGCGTGTATCCAACATGTCATGTTCGTTCGCTCAGAAGGCCGGGATCACCGCGCCCTTGTACTTGTCCTGAATGAACTTGCGGACCTCTGGCGTGTGGAGCGCGGCCACCAGCTTGACGACGGCCGGCGATGCCGCGTTGTCCTTGCGCGTCGCGATGAAGTTGGCATAGGGCGACTTCCGGCCGTCCTCGATGAAGAGCGCGTCCTTGCTCGGATCGAGCTTGGCCTCGAGCGCGTAGTTGGTATTGATCAGTGCCAGGTCCACATCCGGCAGCGCGCGCGGCAGCTGGGCCGATTCGAGCTCGCGGATCACCAGCTTCTTCGGGTTGGCGACGATGTCGCGCGCGGTGGACTTGATGTTGCTCGGGTCTTTGAGCTTGATCAGCCCTTCCCGCGCCAGCAGCGCCAGCGCCCGGCCCGAGTTCGACGGATCGCTCGGAATCGCGACGACGGCGCCCTCGCGCAGTTCCGATGCCTTCTTGATCTTCTGCGAGTACGCGCCGAACGGCTCGATGTGCACATCGCTCCCCGGCACTTCCACGATGTCGGTCTTGCGGTCCTTGTTGAAGGACTCGAGGTACGGCCGGTTCTGGAAGAAATTGGCGTCCAGTTGCTTGTCGCTCACCGCCAGGTTCGACTGCACGTAGTCGTTGAACACCTTGACCTGCAGATCGACGCCCTGCGCCTTGAGCTGCGGCCGGATGAACTCGAGGATCTCGGCATGCGGCACCGGGGAAGCAGCCACACGCAACACCTCTTGCGCCTGTGCGGCGGCGCCCAGGCCGGCAATCGAAAGCGTCATCACGGAAAGCACGCGTCGGAAAGAAAGCAACATGATTTTGGGATTCCCTCTGGATGGATTTCGTTGTCCCGCTTTCTTCAGGACGAGAAAGCGTGGCGTCTCAGGTTAGCCGCGCTGTCTCCGAACCCAAACAACGGATGGGCGCTTCCATATTCGGTTTTCGTGCCTATGCGGCGGCTTGCTTCTGCGGCTCGCTCAGCGACAGCATCAACCGGTTGGCCCAGTTGAAGAAGGCCGCGCCGTGGATGACGTCGGCAATCGCGAGATCGTCCAGGCCCTGTGCGCGCAACTGCTCGATGTGCTCCTGCCCGAACGTTGAAGGCGTGGACGACAGCGCGACCGAGGCCGCCACGATCGCATTCCAGCGCTCGCCCAGGTCGGCCTTCACGCCCTCGTCGAGCAGCCGTTGCACATCGTCCGTGCGCTGCGAAAAAAGCGAGGCGAAGCGCGCATGCACCGAGGCGCAGTAGATGCAGCCGTTGTAGCGCGAGGCCGCCGCGGCCGAGAGCTCGCGCTCGGCACGCGGCAGGCCGGCTTCGGGGTTGTAGAAGATGTCCTTGTCGGTGCGCGTGCGGGCGCCCAGGATGTCGGGGTCGCGCGCCAGCAGGCGGAAGTACGGCGACTTAGCGCGGGATGCGTCCACCAGGCCGGCAAAATGCCTTTCGGTCAGCTCGGCTTCGGGCAGCGGCTCGAGCCAGGGCAGCCATTCGAGCTGCGCCTGCGTGAAGGCGATCGGGTGCGTGTTGTGGGGATGGCTCAGGGCCGATTCGATGGTCATGGTGCTGTTCCTGGGGTCAATCGACAAGGGTGACGGGGCGTTGCGCCAGCGCCTGCAGGCCGGTGACGACGCGAATCTGGAATGCGAGAAAGGCCCCACGAGCTGCGACAGGGTCACGATCTCGGTGCTGGACCATCCGGCATCGAGCAGCGACTGCAGCGCGGCCGGGCTCGCGTCGCGCGGGTGGAAGACAAGCAGGTGCGCGTGCGCGAGGCCGGCCGAGAGACGCTCGCCGAGCACCGGGCGCTGCGCGTCGCTCACCGCGTACGAGGGGCCGGCCGTGTCCTCGGCGCTGAGCGGACCGGCGGGATAACGGCCATAGGGCCCTTCGGCAGTGCCCCGCTTCGTTTCGGCGGAGATGGCATCGGCAACGCCGGCGCGCGCGCCCTGCCCGGCCAGCGCGTCAGCATAGAAGTGCGCCACCTCGGCCTGCCCATGCAGTCCAGCAAGGAAGGCCGCGACCGCGAACCGGTCCGCGATCTCGAAATGCCCGAACACGGGCGGCGTGGGCGCAAACAGCGAGAGATAACTCTGCTGTGCATGCGTGCGCGCCTGCTCGCGCTGCGCGCGGATCTGGTCGAGGTGGCTGCCCGGCGCGATGCCGACGAGCCGGTCAATGACGTCGGGCACGGCCGATGCGGAAGAAGAAACAGTGGCGTTCATGTGTGGAGTCCAGCCTAGAGAAGTGCAAAGGATTGAAGATCCGACACGCCCTCGCCGCGTGCCCAGCCCAGGGCCGGTGCGACCACGGTGGCGGTCAGTTCGATGGAGCGCAGGATCGCCTCGTGCGGCGGATCGACGGAGTGCACTTGGCAGACCAGGTCGGTCACACGTGCGAGCGTGCTGTCGGCGCGCAGCGAGGCAATCACGTCGTCGGGCGAGCCGACATGCACGTCGTACGCGGCGATCAGCTGTTCGAGCGGCGCATCCGGGCCCGCGCGGTCCGCGAGGCCGATCTGCCCCGACGCGGCGAAGCGGGCCGCCGAGCGGCGCAGCCCGATGTCGGCCAGGCGCAGCGCCTCCTTGCGGGTCTCCGCCACGAAGACACTGCGCGAGCCCACGATGCGCGGCGCGCGGCCGGGCGGCAGCGCGGCCAGGTAGGCGTCGACGATCGGGTTCTGGATATCGGCGAGCGATGCGTCGGACGCGTGCTCGGGACGCGGCTGCGTGCGCGAGAGCATCAACCCGTCACCGGCTTCCCCCGCGCGCGTGCCACCACTCACCGAAAACGTGGCTTGCCAGATGCGGTCCAGCAGCTGCGAGGCCGCGGGGTACAGCGTGTCTCCGCCTGCCAGCGGCTTGCCGGCCCAGGCCGCGCGCACCGCCGCGAGCTGCCGCGCGAAGATGGCCGAGCGGTCGTTGCCGTCCAGCCCGAAGGCCGCAAAGGATTCGGGCGTGCCGCCCGTTCCCACGCCCACCTCAAGCCGGCCGTTCGAGAGCAGGTCCAGCACGATTGCGTCCTCGGCCACGCGCACCGCGTTTTCCAGCGGCAGCGTGACGATGCCCGTGCCCAGGCGGATGCGCTTGGTACGCGAGGCCACGTAGGCCAGGAAGACGAATGGCGACGGCAGCCCACCCTCGTGTTCGTGAAAGTGGTGCTGCGCCACCCAGGCCGAATCGAAGCCGAAGGCCTCGGCATGGGCGATCGGCGCGGCGACGAGGCGCAAGCGCTCGGCGGCGGAGGTGTCGTCGAGCAGGCGGCTGAAAAAGCCGAGACGAAGGGGGCGCGAGAAGCGCGGGGAATGGGAAATGCCGGGCATCCGGAGCAGACAGGGTTGTCGAAGAGCCTTCGAGTCTTGCCCGCGACACGGGCCAAGGGAAATCCGGTTTTCGCGCATCACCGGCGGACGGCGTGGGTGCGCTCCAGGCGCCTGTAGCGACCGCATTTCCAAGATCGAAAAATACTAAGCGCCGAACTGGATTTCCAAGACCATCGTCTGCCCTTTTGCGCCACTTGCGGACACGGTGACCCACTCCATGCTTTCTTCTTTTCTCAAGAAATTCAAGTTCAGCCAGCGGCTGCTTCACTTGGCGCTGGCCGCCCTGCCCTTCACCGCCGTCGCGCAAGACAAAGCGCCAACGCCCGTGGACGGCGGCACGCTGACCTATGCCGTGTCGCAGGAACCCACCTCGCTCGTGTCCTTCCTGGACACCAAGACTGACAACCGCCTCATCAGTGCGAAGGTGACCGAAGGCCTGCTGCGCTACGACGCGAAGTTCAACCCGCAGCCGCTGCTGGCCACCTCGTGGCAGGTCAGCGCCGATGGCCTGAAGTACACCGTCAAGCTGCGCCCCGGCGTGAAATTCCACGACGGCCACGACTTCACTGCCGAGGACGTGCGCTACTCGGTGCTGGTCCAGAAGAAGCAAGGCCCGCGCGGCCGCATCACACTGGCCAACGTGGAACGCGTGGATGCGCCCGACCCGCTCACCGCCGTGATCGTTCTGGCCAAGCCCGCGCCCTTCCTCATCAAGGCGCTGTCGTCGGCCGAGCTGCCGATCGTGCCGGCCCACCGCTACAGCGACGGCGATCCGCTGAGCAATCCGAACATTTCAGCCCCGGTGGGTACCGGTCCCTTCATCTTCGAGCAATGGGTGCGCGGCAGCCACCTGGTGCTGCGCAAGAACCCCAACTACTGGCGCAAGGGCACCCCGCACATCGACCGCGTGATCGTGAAGTTCGTGCGCGACCCGGCCGCGATCTCGACGGCCATCGAGACCGGTGAAGTGGACGTTGCGCAAGGCGTGAGCCTGGCCGACCTCGAACGGCTGTCGGCGAACCCGAAGCTCAAGGTGGACGACGGCTACGACGGCTTCCTCAACAACGCCTCGTTCCTCGAGTTCAATGTCGAGAACCCGGTGCTCGCGAACCCCACGGTGCACCACGCCATCGCGCAGGCCATCGATCGCAACTTCATCCGCAACACCATCTACTACAAGCGCGTGGAAGTGGTGAATTCGCCGATCCCGCGCGTGCTCGCCGACTACTACGACGACAGCACCTTCCGCGACAGCTTCGACGTGGCCGCGGCCAATCGCCTGCTCGACGAAGCGGGCCAGCCGAAGCAAGCCAACGGCCAGCGCTTTTCGCTGCGCCTCAGCTACATCCCCGGCGCGGAGTTCAAGCGCACGGCCGACTACCTCCGCGCTCGCGCGGGTGAGCATCAAGGTCGAGATCGTCGACGGTGATCTGCCCACGTTCCTCAAGCGGGTCTACACCACGCGCGACTTCGATATCAACATCAACGGACTGGGTCGCCTCTTCGATCCCACGGTGGGCGTGCAGCGCATCTACTGGGGCGACGGCGTGCGCAACCCGCTGATCTGGGTGAACGCCGCGCACTACGACAACCCGCAGGTCGACGACCTCTTCCGCCAGGCCGCCGTCGAGGTCGATGCGGGCAAGCGCGCCGCGCAGTTCAAGCAGATCCAGCAGATCGTCGGCCGCGAACTGCCGGTGTTGCCCATCGTCGCCGTGCCT
>CAMATD010000014.1 GCA_945860785.1 Variovorax sp. YR752
GTCCATGGGAGGGTCGAGAATAGTCGCCCGGTCTGCATTTCAGCAGGAACTAATCCGCAAGCATTCACGAATTTCACGCACCTCCAAGGAGAACCCGATGCCCGACATTGACGCCATGCAGAAGCTGCTCGACAACCTGTTTCCCGGCCTGATGGGCGTCAGGCTCACCGCGTTGGCGCCCGACCGCGTGGTTGCGGAGATGGAAGTACGCCCCGACCTGTGCACCGCCGGCGGCATCCTGCACGGCGGCGCGTACATGGCCTTCGCCGACACGCTGGGCGCTGTCGGCACCATCGTGAATCTGGCCGAGGGCAAGCGGACAACGACCACGGATTCGAGCACCAAGTTCATTGCCGGCGCGCACCTCGGCACCACCGTCACGGGCACCTCGGTGGCTGTGCACCGCGGGCGCACCACCATGGTCTGGCAGACCTCGATCACCAACGCGGATGGCCAGCTTTGCGCGCTGGTCACCCAGACACAGCTGGTGCTTGAAGCCGCATCGTGACTGCCCAATGACGCGCCCCAATGCTTTCAGGGCGTGTCTACGATCTATTGGGCTACGTTGAGGGGCTGCTGTTCAGGGCACGATCACGCCGACGGTGTGCGGAGCGAAGCGAATGTCCCCCGGCGCGGCCTAAGGCCGCATGCCTCCTCCTTTATTTCGCTGCGCAGAGCACACCGCCGGCGTGATCGCTCAGAGCACTTGTTGATCGGCCAGCACGACAGCCGCGCCTCTCGTGCACAGGGCACCGGGTGCTCTCCGCCGCGAAATAAAGGAGGAGCGAAGCGGGGGACATTCGCGGAGGGGAGTACCCGGTGTCCTGTGCACGCACTCCGAACACACGCGCCCCCAACAAGAAATCCGCCTCACCTCGACCACCCGAACCCGGCAGCCGAGCTGAGACGCCCCCACCCTTCAAGAGAAAAAAATGGCCGACCACGAGTTCCGCATCGAGACAGATTCACCCGCCAAGGACGATCTGATGTTCTGGCGCATCGTGGGTCACGAAGCGCTCGCGCGCCCGTCGGCCTACGAGCTCACGGTGCTGTCGAAGAACAAGGCACTCGACGCCAAGGACATCCTCGGCCGTGCCTTCGACGTCGTCATCGAGTTCCAGGATGCGGAGGGCGGCAAGCACGAACGGCACTGCCAGGGCCATGCGACGCGCTTCGTGCGCGCGGGTCATGTGGGCCGGCATTTCGAATACCGCATCACGCTGCGCTCCTGGTTCTGGCTGCTCACCAAGCGCACCAACTCGCGCATCCTTCAGGACAAGAAAGTGCTCGAGGTGCTCGACGCGGTGTTCGAGGACAGTCCGATCAAGCGTTTCAAGAAGACCAAGGCCGGCAACGTGATCGGCACCCACACCCCCCGGCGCTACTGCGTGCAGCACCAGGAGACCGACTACCGGTTCCTCTCGCGCCTGCTCGAGGACGAGGGCATCTACTACTGGTTCGATTCGCACGACGCACCCGGCACCATGCACCTGTCGGATGCCAGCGACATGGCGCACGACAAGCTGCCCGTGGCCGACACCCTGCGCTACGTGGCCACCGACGCCACCGAGGCGCGCCACAACGAGATCTCGCGCTGGGTGAGCGCGCGCCAGTTCGACACCGGCAAGTACGCCTCGCACGACAGCAACTTCAAGTCCATCAAGAAGAAACTCGAGGCCGCGGGCGGCGAGCCCGACAAGAACGAGCTGGCCGAGTTCGAGGCCTTCGAGTTCGCGGGCGGGTATTTCTCGGGCGGCGACGCGGACGACAAGGGCAAGCTGCGCGGCGAGGAGATCGTCGCGCGCCGCCAGCGCCACTGGGCCCTGACCGCCTGGCCCGACGTGGCCGCGGGCCGCAGCTTCAAGTTCGAGGGCGACCCCGACGGCACGCGCGACGGCGACTACATCATCGCAGCCTGCACCTTCGTGGCGAGCCACCCCGGCTACGAGAGCATTCCCCACAGCCAGCCGACGGTGCCGCTCGAACAGGTCCTGCGCGAGGCGCTGGCCGACGACGCGGTGAACGCCGAGGCGCTGCCGACCCTGGAAGCGCTGATTGCCGATGCGCCCGCGCTGCGCACCAGCCCGCAGGGCACCAGCGCCTTCCTGCTGACGGCGCTGCCGGTCGACGTGTCATTTCGTCCGCCGCGCCTCACGCCGCGCGTGGTCATGCCCGGACCGCAGTCGGCCATCGTCGTGGGGCCTGCCGGCGAAGAGATCCATGCCGACGACTTCGGCCGCGTGAAGGTGCACTTTCACTGGGACCGCTACGACAAGAGCGACGAAAAATCCACCTGCTGGGTGCGCGTGTCGCAGCCCTGGGCGGGCAAGGGCTGGGGCGGGTACTTCATTCCGCGCATCGGCCAGGAAGTGATCGTCGACTTTCTGAACGGCGACCCCGACCGCCCGATCATCGTGGGCCGCGTCTACAACGACGACCAGCCGATTCCCTTCGGCTCCCACACGCAGAGCGGCTTTCGCACACGCTCCACGCCCAAGGGCAGCGCTTCGAACTGCAACGAGTTCCGCTTCGAGGACAAGAAGGGTTCGGAGCAGGTGTACCTGCATGCGGAGAAGAACCAGGACATCGAGGTCGAGAACGACGAGACACCACTGGGTGGGCCACGACCGCACCAAGACCATCGACCACGACGAGACCACGCACGTCAAGCACGACCGCACCGAGACGGTGGACAACAACGAGACCATCACCGTGCACGGGCAGCGCACGGAAACGGTGGACAACAACGAGACCATCACGATTCATCAGAACCGCACGGAGACGGTGGATCTGAACGAGACGATCTCCATTGGTTCGAACCGCACGATCACGGTGGGGGCGAGCGAGACGGCGACGGTGGCGTTGCAGCGCACGCACACGGTGGGGATCAACGAGACCGATCGCGATCGGTGCAGCGCAGGAAGTGGCGATCGGGGCGATGCAGTCGGTGACGGTAGGCGCGAGCCAGAGCATCAGCGTGGGTGTGAGCCAGTCGACGAGCGTAGGGAGCAACCAGGCGGTCACCGTGGGCTCCAAGCTCTCGACCCAGGTCGGCGCGGACGAATCGCGCAAGGTCGGCGGCGGTCGCTCGACGCAGGTGGCGAAGGACGAAGGCCTGAAGGTCGGAAAGAACCTGGTCATCGAGGCCGGCGATTCGATCCAGCTGACCACCGGCAGCGCGAGCATCACCATGAAGAAGGATGGAACGATCATGATCAAGGGCAAGGACATCCGGATCGAAGGATCGGGAAAGATCACCGTCAAGGCCAGCAGCGACGTGACGATCAAGGGCTCCAAGGTGGGGATCAACTGATGCGGCGCGAACTCTTCTTGGAGATGGATCCGTTCGAGGCCACGCCGGTCCAGCTTTCTGTCGCCGACGCGCTTGCGGGGCATCGCCGCGAAGGCGATGCGGGCCCGTCCGGGGCCGCAAGTGTGCCCGGTGCATGCCTTGGCCTGCTGCAAGGCTTCGACGCGCAAGGCCAGGCGCTGGTGCGCGACACGGCCGACCTCCAGGCGCCCGCCGTGCCCGCCCGCACGACGGTGCCGCTGCAGGCCGACATGATCGGCGACACCGTCGTCGTGGTCTTCGAAGGCGGCGACAGGCAGCGTCCGATCGTTCTGGGCGTGGTCCAGCGCACGGGTTGCGCTCCCGTGGTGACGGTGCGCAACCCGGTGTCGGCACGGGTCGACGACGAACGCATCCTGATCAGCGCGGAGCGCGAGATCGTCCTGCAGTGCGGCGAGGCGAGCATCACGCTGACCCGCGCGGGCAAGGTCGTGATCAAGGGCGCGCACATCCTGAGCCACGCCAAGGGCTACAACAGGATCAAGGGCTCCGCGGTCGACATCAACTAGACGGGCACGCACCATGTGGCAGATCGACAACCGCACGCCGTTCGCCGTCGGGCAGGGCTAGGTCCGCGATCGGGATGGCGCCGAAGTCTGGCTGGTGGCCGTCAAGGCCAGTTTCGACGTGATGCCCGACGGTTCGCTGGAGATCGCACGGGAGCAGGTGCCGCTGTTGCGCGCCGCGCAATACCTCGGCGAGCCCGGCAAGAGCAGCATCCGCTACGAGTCGGACATGGTGTTGACAAAGACCACGACGGACGTGCTGGTGGTCGGCCATGCGTTCGCCCCCGGGGGGCAGCCGGTAACGACGCTGGATGTCGGCTTCCGCGTGGGGTCGATGCAGAAGGTGTTGCGCGTTCTGGGACCGCGCGAATGGGGCACCCTGGGGCCCACGAAACCGGAGCTCTTCGTCAGGATGCCGCTGGTCTACGAGCGTGCGTGGGGCGGCGTCGATGTCCACGCACCCGATCCCGGAACGGCTTGGGACTGGCGCAATCCCGTGGGCTGCGGCTTTGCGGTCAAGGCTTCGAACCTGCATGGTTTGCCGCTGCCGAACGTCGAGTGGCCCGATCGCCCGATCCGTTCGTGGGACGATCGGCCCGACTCGGCAGGCTTCGGTGCGATCTGCAGTCACTGGCAACCCCGCGCTTCGTACGCCGGCACCTACGACGACCACTGGATGGCAACGCGGCAGCCGCTGCTCCCCGAAGACTTCGACGCGCGCTTCTTCCAGTGCGCACCGACCGACCAGCAGGCGCGCGAGTTCCTGGTGGGCGGCGAGCAGGTCATGCTGCTGAATCTTGCGCCGGCCAGCCAGATGCAGTTCCGATTGCCTGCGCTGCAGTTCGACATGCAGACCCGCTTTTCCGACGGAGAGCGGCGCGAACATGAACCGCCCCGCTTGCACACCGTGCTCCTGGAGCCCGACTTCCCGCGCGTGTCGATGGTCTGGCACAGCGCGCTGGCATGTCACGCCAAGGTGTACCAGCTGCAGGACACCCGCGTGACCGTTCGAAAGACCACCCCGGACGAAGAAGACGATGAACCCGTGGACAGCCTCCTCGATCTGGTCTGAGCATGGCGATGGGCCGGTCGTCGCCGGGCTCGGCGCTGTGACGCCCGTGGGCCGCAGCGCCTGGGCCGCGGCCCAGGCCGTGAGGGCGGCCGTGAGGGCGGGCATTTCCGGCTTCGGGCCGCATGGCTTCATGGTCGATGCCGCCGGCAAGCCGATGTGCGTGGCTGCGTTCCCGTGGCTGTCGGCGGCGCAGGACGTTGCCAGCCGCATCGGCGACAGCCTCGCCGCGGCGATCCGCGAGTCGTTGTTGCCGTTGCAGGCCACGGCCGGACCGGACGGGGCTCCGACGTTCTCGCTGTTGGTCAATCTGCCGTCGCCCCGGCCGGGGCTGCCCGACGATCTCTGCGACATCGTGCGTGAACATCTGGTGCGCGAGTTTCCGCATGGCATCGAGCGGATCGGCGTCGCGCCGCTGGGTCATGCGGGCGGAATGATGGCGCTGCGCTCCGCATCGGAGTACCTGAGGGCGACACCCACGGCGGTGTGCATCGTCGCCGGCGCGGACTCTTACCTGGACCCCGATGCGCTGGAGTGGATCGAAGACACGGACCAGCTCCACAGTGCGGGGGAGCGGAACAATCCGCAAGGCTTCGTGCCCGGCGAAGGAGCGGGCGCCATGCTGCTGGTTTCGGCCGATACGGCCTCGCGGATGGGGTTGCAGCCGATGGACCGCATCGAGGGCCAGGGGCTGGGGCGAGAGGCCCACCTGATTCGCACGGAGTCGGTCTGTATCGGCGAGGGACTGACGGCTGCCATGCGCGGTGCCCTGAGCGGGCTGCCGGAAGACGAGCGGCTCACCGACGTGTACTGTGACCTGAACGGCGAACCGTACCGTGCCGATGAGTTCGCCTTTGCTGCGCTGCGCACGCGGGAACGCTTTGTCGCCGCCTCGGATTGCGTCGCGCCTGCCGATTGCTGGGGCGATGTCGGCGCGGCCTCAGCGGTCCTGCTCGTCATGCTCGCCTGCATCGCGGGACTGAAGGGCTATGCCAATGGCGCGAGCGCGCTGGTGTGGGCCAGCTCGGTCACCGGCGAGCGAGGTGCGGTGGTGATCCGCACGTCGGTGTTCCCGGCGAGCGAGGGGTACTAGCCGCCATGGCCACGGTCAAGGTCAACGGCACCATGAACGGCCTAGTCCACAAGGGTGGCTCGTGGGCGTCTCCAGCGACCATGCCCGACGTCTGCAAGACGCCAACGCCCGGCGGCCCGGTGCCGATGCCGTACCCCAACGTATCGGATTTGGGTTCGCTCACCAACGGTTCGACGACCGTGAAGGTCGACGGCGGCAACATGGCGGCCATCAAGGGCTCGAAGTTCGCGACGAGCATCGGCGACGAGCCCGGGACTGCGGGAGGCGTGAAGTCCAGCACCTTCAAGAAGGCGTCCACCTGGATCACGTATTCGTTCGACGTGAAGATCGACGGCAAGAACGCCTGCCGGTTCTCCGACAAGAAGTTCCAGAACGACGAGAACACCGTCGATGCCGCAGGCACCGTTCCGTTGGTGGTCGTCGTCGAGCTCGACGTCGTCAAGATGAAGTGCGGCGAACTCAATCAGTACGGCGAACAGAAGAAGGTCTCGGGCAAGTCCGACCGCGACCACGTTCCGTCGAAAGCGGCATGAAGGCCAAGGCTGCGAAACTGATGAAGGTGGCCACGCCCGACCTTCCAGACTGCGTGGCCAAGAAGATCGATGCGGGCGCGCTGGCGATCGTCATTCCCAAGCGGGCGCACCAGGAGTGCAGCGAGACCTATGGCCAGACGATGGCCGAGGCCGAGGCCGATAACCTGAAGGGCGCCGCCGAGCGGGACACCAAGACGCTGGAGAAGGAGATCGAGAACTACGACCCGGCTTGCAAGGAGGCCTACAAAAAGGCGGCGCGCAAGGTGCGCAAGATCACCAACCGGCAGTACACGAACTGGATCAAGAAGATCATCGCGGACTGCTGACCTACCTTTCGACGAGGACATTCCATGGACGCTTCCCAATTCGAACTCTGTCTCGGCAAGACCGAAGACACGCCCGAGGTGACGGCGATGCCAGCCGCGCTGGGGGTCAAGAAAAAACTCAAGCTCTCCAGCGAAGGCTATGTGCGGCTGACCCTCGCAAGCCAGGGACTGCTGCTGTCCTTCGTTCCCGAGGATCCCAAGAGCAGCAGGCTGGTGTTTTCCGGCGTGCAGTTCTACGCCGACGTGGAGGAAGGCTTCACGACGTTCGCGGGCGCCTTGCCCGGCGGGCTGACGTTTTCGGATTCGCCGGCACAGGCACGGGCCAAGCTGGGCAAGCCCACGGAAATCATGAAGGACTTTCGCCTCGATCACTGGATTGCGGAGGGTCGCCAGCTGACCGTGCGCTATACGAAGCCGCTCGACGGCATTGCCCATGTGCTTCGCGGATTCCCGAGGAAGGACCGCAAGTGACACCTGGAAGCACCGTCACCGGGGATGACCTGCTGCGGTTGCTGGCCCGGGCCGTCGACGACCCGGCCGTGCAGGCCTCGCTCGACCAGCTCGCGCGCGGCATGCAGCCGGAAGTCGACGCGGACGACGACGGCGCTTTCGTCGATTGGGTGACCGTCAACGAGATCGGCCTGGAGTACGGATTCCAGGACGAAGCCTTTGTTCGTGCGTGGGACCCGGAGCGCCGCGGGCACACCCGGCTGGTCCTGACGCAGCTGTACTTCTACGGTGACACGCCCAGGACGCGGTCCTTTCCCTACCCGCTGCCGTTCGGCCTGGACTTCCGGGACGACCGGCATGCGGTGCAGCGCAAGCTGGCGGCGATCGCGGGGCCCTGCCGGACTTACATCCGGGATGCATGGACGCTGCCGGCTTTCGATGTCACCACCGCCTACCGGGCAGACACGAACCTGCTCGAATCGATCTACTGCCACATCCCCCACGACCCATGGCTGCCGCTGCGCGACGAAGCGGCGCTGGCACAGGCGTTCCCGCCGAACCTGTTCGCGGGCCTGTTCGGACTGCGGTGGTCGGACGAACGCCTGAGGACCATCCTGGCGCCGCTCGGCTATGCCGAAGCGATGGCGGGCGTGCGCAGCGAGCACATGGCGGACTTCCTGCTGACGCACGGGCTCGAGCTGACCTTTGCACCGAGCCGCCAAATGGCGATGGGCGATCCACGCTATCCCCGCTCACTGGCCCTGGCCGTCGCCACCTTCCACTCGAGCCGGGACATGGACGCACGCGCATGGGCCGGCGAACTGCCGTGCAACCTGTCTTTTTCCGACGCGCAATCGGATCTCGTGGCGAGGGTGGGCGAGGCGCCGGACGAGCGCATCGACAGTGACCGAAGCGGCATCGTGGCATGGCATCTGGAGGCGTATTCGCTCGTTGTCGTCTACAGCAATATCGAGAATCGCATCCTGCGCGTGAGTGTCATGGCGCCGGGTTACTGGCAGGTCGTTCACGCGGACGATGGCGAGTGACGCGAAGCGAGTCCCCGCCATGTGGATGACCTGCGCCGAACCCGTGATCGACGTGGTCCAGATCCATGTCGAGGAGGCCGCCATCCTGCGCGGCACGCGGACCCGGATGGTCGCGGCTCCGCATATCGGGCTTCACCTGCTGCGCCGGTTCGACGACCGGATCGCGGCGCACCTGGATGGCATCGCGGTGGCCGCAGGCTTCGGCGATCACTTCATCGAGTCCGCACTGGAGGCGCCCGACACCGGGCCATGGTTCGTTGCGACAGTCGGTGCGTTGGAGAGCGGCAATGCGGCCAGGCTCGACGAACTCCTGGCGCATTCCTCGAGCCATCGGTTGGCCATGTCGGGCGTGGGCTCCGCGTTTGGTTGGGTGTCGCCAAGAAAGTTGCGCGGCATGGCCATCGAGTTCTTCGGTTCGGGCGATCCATTCCGGCGCGAAGTCGCGTTGGCGGCGTGCAGCATGCACCGGGCGGACCCCGGTCCATGGCTCGACACCATCCTGGCGGAAGCGGCCGGCAATGCGCACGTGCGTGCGGTCCGCGTCGCCGGACTGCTGGGGCGCATGGACCTGCGGGAGCCATGCCTGCAGGCACTGCAGACTGCGCAGGGGTGGGACCAGTTGCACGCGGCGCGATCGGCGCTGCTGCTGGGGGACCGTTATCTGTCGCTGAAGGTGCTGGCGGACATCGCGCTCGCCGCCAGTCCTTGCCAGCGGTTGGCCACCGCGCTGCTGCTCAAGGCGTTGGACGTACGGCAAGGCCGAATGGTGCTGCAGCCGTTGATGGAAGACCCGTCGATGGCGCGGATTACCATCCAGGCGATGGGAGTCCTGGGCGATCCGCACGATGCGCCCCAACTGATTCGCCTCCTGGGCGAGCCTGCCTACGGCCGGCTGGCGGGAGAGGCCTTCAGCCTTCTCACCGGGGTGGACCTGGTCGATGCCGGGTTGGGCGGTGCACAGCCCGTCGATGCGCAGCCGGAGCTGCGCGACGATCCCGATGCGCTGGACGACCTCGATGTCGCGATGGATGAAGACAACGACCTGCCCTGGCCCGACCCGGACAAGGTTGCGGGATGGTGGCAATCCAACAGCTACCGATTCCCCGTCGGCCAGCGCTTCTTCATGGGCGAGCCGCCCGGTGTCGGGAATGGCGAGCGTGTGCTGCGGCACGGCCTCCAGCGCCAGCGCATCGCCGCAGCCGAGCACCTGGCCCTGCTGCAACCCGGTACACCGTTGTTTCCCACCAGTGCGCCGGCATGGCGGCAGCAACGCTGGCTCGATGCGGCGGGCGCCTGACTGCAGCATGGCCGCCTCTTGCATCCTCATGCTGTTCGCGTTGGCCTTCTTGCTGGCCGCCTCCTGGCGCTTGCGGCGCGGTGGTGCCGTACGCGACCCCGCCGCCCGCACTTGGCTCCTCATCGCCCTCATCTTCACCGCCGTCGCCGCCTGGCTGCAATGGCATACCTCTTAAGGCGAGATTGCCAACCCGCCCTACGGAATGAATACTCCTTCTGAGTTTTTTCGCCCGTGCGCGCGCGGGCTGTGTTCGGGCATAGAAGGGCGTAGAGCCTCGGGGGCCGATTCATGATCCATATGCTGTCATCACCCGGCAAGGCACTCCGGCGGGGCAGCCCATCGCCGCCGATTTCGGGCCCAACGGGGGCACGATCGGCCGCGCCGACACCAACACGCTGGTGCTCGACGATCCCGACCGCACGGTCTCGCGCGTGCATGCCCAGGTGCTGTGCCGCGATGGCCAGTACTTCGTCATCGACCGCGGCAGCAATCCGATGCAGTGCAACGGCGTGTCGCTGGGCTCGGGCAAGGAAGCGGCGCTCACCGATAGCGCGCGGCTGGTGGTCGGCAGCTTCGAGCTCAGCGTGCGCATGACGGCCGCCGCGGCGCCGCCGTCGCTGCGAGCAGCAGCGACGATCCCTTCGCCGATCTGCTCGCGGGGCTCGGATCGCCGCCGGCGCCTGCTGCCGGTGCGCCCGGCGCGAAGGCCCCCGCTCCCGCCAGTGCCGACTCGCTGCTGTTCCCCGACCCGATGGAAAGCGGCTCGCGCAACGCGCAGGCCGCGCAGGTCGATCCCTTCGCCAACCTGCTGGGGCCCACGCCGTCGTCCGCGCCCGCTGCGGGTCTGGGCGCGCTCGACAATTTCTCCGACCTGGGCGGGCCGCCCGCGCACGGCAAGGCGGCCGGTATCGACGAGCTGTTCGGCGGCATGGGCGGTGGGGGCGGCATCGGTGGCGATCCGCTCGCGCTGTCGCCGCTGGCCGATCCTTTGCTCCAGCCGAACACGGCTTCTTCCGCAGATCCGCTGGCTGCATTGCAGAGCGCGGCGCCGTCCACGCCGACGCCCCGCTCCGACCATGTGCCGATCGATCAGTTCGGCTTCACGCCGCCGAGAGCTGTCACGCCGCCACCGCCTCCGCCTCAACCGGCACCCCCACCACCGGCCGCAGAGGCATTGCCGCAGTTCGACGACATGACGGGGCAGCCGATACGCATCAGCGGTCCGGATGTCGCCAGCAAGCCGCTGGAGTCGTTGCCACCGCTGCCGCCTGCGCCCCCGCCGCCGGTCCAGAGAGCGCCCGCCGCGCCCCGCCCCGAGCGCATCGCTTCCGACGACGAGCTGCTCGCCGCCTTCCTGCGCGGCCTCGCCAGCACGCACCAGCCGCCCGAGATGCTCACGCCCGGCCTCATGGAACGCATCGGTTCGATGCTGCGCAGCGCCACCGAAGGCACGCTGCAGCTGCTGCTCACGCGCCAGGAGTTCAAGCGCGAGGTGCGCGCCGAGGTCACGATGATCGCGGCGCAGGCCAACAACCCGCTCAAGTTCTCGCCCACGGTGGAAGTGGCGCTCGCGCACCTGCTGGGGCCGGGTGTGCGCGGCTTCATGCCGCCGGAGGCCGCGATGCGCGACGCCTTCAACGACCTGCGCGCTCACCAGTTCGGCGTGATGGTGGGCATGCGCGCGGCGCTGGCGCACGTCATCACGCGCTTCGAGCCCGCGGAACTCGAGAAGAAGATCAGCGCGAAGTCGGCGCTCGACGCGCTCTTCAGCGCCAACCGCAAGGCCAAGCTCTGGGACCAGTTCGTGGCGCTCTACGGCGGCATCGCGAGCGAGGCAGAAGACGATTTCCACAACCTCTTCGGCAAGGCTTTCCTCGAAGCTCTACGAAGAGCAGATGGCGCGCCTCAAGTCCGACACCTGAACACCCCCTCAGGCACAACTGCAACAGCATCAGCAAAAGCGAGGCACCCCGCTGGGAAATCGAAATCGTCACGCTGTCCCGACAGGGCGGCCGCACCTACAACGAGGACGTCCACGGCGCGCAGCAGCGTGCTGGGCGGCTTCTCGGTCGCGTCGGGCCTGGACGAGGTCACCCTGCGCAGCCTGGTCGAGAAGGCCAACCTCGACGTGGCGCGCCAGGCCGAAGGCGGCAAACTGGCCGGCATGCGATCGACCGTGGTCTTCGCGGCCATCGATCTCGAAAGCCAGGCGCTGGCCTGGGTGCACAGCGGCGACAGCCGGGCCGACCTGTTTCGCGGCGGCGCCATCGTGGCGCGCACCACCGACCACAGCCTAGTGCAGCAGATGGTCGCCGGCGGCATGCTCGACGAAGAGGGCGCGCGGCTGCATCCGCAGCGCAACATGCTGCTGTCGGCGCTCGGCTCGATCGAGGAGGCGCCAGACATCACGGTGTCGGACCGCATGCGTCTCGAACCGGGCGACGTGCTGCTCCTGTGCAGCGACGGCGTGTGGGAGCCGCTGGGCGACGAGTGCCTGGTCGACACGCTGCACGCCTCGCGCACGCCCAGCCAGTGGACCGAGCAGCTCGACACGCAGATCAAGGCGCATGCCAAGCCGGGGCACGACAACTACACGGCGCTCACGCTCTGGGTGATCGACGACAACGAGGATGACGCGACGCGGCTGATGCCGGCGAGCGCGGAAGAAGAAGAAGAAGAAGAAGAAGAAGAAGAGACGATGTCGGCGCCGATCGAAGAAGAGCCTTCTTCGGCGCCCGACAAGCCGGCGGAGTAGGTGCCGGGCCGGCCTGCCTACCCGCTCAAGCCGGCGGCGGCGTCCACGATGTCTTGCAGTTGCGCGATGACGGACTTGCCGGGGCATGGCTTCGACTTGGTGAACATCGCGTGGTACGAGAGGCCGCTCTCGTCCGGCGTGGTTGCCACCTTCAGCGGAACGCCGTATTCCCCGTTGAGCCATGCGAGCAGATAGCCGCACATGCGGATCTGCATGTCGGTGAGGGTTTCGCCGAGCACGGCGACGTTCTCCACGCTGTACCAGAGGTTGTCGACCTTCCAGCCGTCGACGGCCCAGGAGCGCTGCGACAGGGGGATGTACTGCGCGACCGTGCCGCCCTTGTCCACCGCGAAGTGCGCCGAGGCCGACCGGTTTTCCCAGACGGTCTTGAGCGAACTGAGCAGGCTGTTGCCGTCGGTGATGTGGACGATGAGCCCCTTGATGCTCGTCTTCTTCATCAAGCCGGCAGACCCGGGGCCGCCGTAGTGTTTGCTCAGGGGGTAGACCTCATCTGCGTAGGGCAGGTAGTCGTTGCTGTTCCAGTTGCTGCTCATCCTCGAGCTCCTGTTCGTCCGCAGGCGTCATGGCTTCTTGGGCCGGTAGGCCTTGAGCGTGCCGGTCATGCTCACACCCACCGTCATCACCACGACGGCCGATTCCATCTTGCCGTTGTCCTGGCGCTTCATCTGCTTGCGGGTGGTGGTCGTCTGGGTGGACAAATCCTTCCAGCGGATCGTGCTCGAGCGCACCGCCTCCTTGTTGCCCTTGTAGTTCTGCTCCAGCACCGTGATGCCACCGGTGCCTGGATTCTTGGAGAGGATCGAGGTGTGGTGCGGGTGACCGATCGTCTCGGTGTGTGGGTCATCCACGTCCGACCAACCCGTGCCGTCGGCAAAGGTGACGTCGGTGGTCGTGGTGGTCGTCATCTCGTAGTCGCGGTACTGGAGGATGTCGCCGGGCAGCGCGTCCTTGAGTGCGACTTCGTCGCCCCAGACGTAGTCGGCGTCGGCGTCCATCGAGCCGAAGTCCGACGAGGTGCCGGCGCCGGCCTGGAGCAGGGCCTTGTTGGCCAGGTCCCAGCATTCGCCCGCGCCGATCTGCTTGCCGACCTGTCCGCTGGCCCACTGAAGGACCTTGGGGTTGAGTGTTGCCATCGGAATCTCCGGCTGAAGGGTTGAAGCGGCCCCCGGCCGCTTGCGGCAGCCGGAGAAGCGCCTCAGACCTTCTTGTTGGCGGCGATGTCCCAGCCAGTTTCCTTGGTGCCGTCGCCCGAGCCGTCGGCCTTCTGCGGCGTGTACTCGTACTTGAACTTCGAGAAGTTCAGCGTGATGGTTTCAGTCAGGCGGTCTTCGCCGCCGCTGCCGCCGCTGTGGATGCCGCTGACGATGATGTCTTCCATCGTGAGCTTGATGTATTCAAGCGGCGTGGCGCCGGCCTTGCGAACCACCAGCGTGCCCTTCTTGATGTGCTGGCCGTTGCAGCAGTCGAGCAACAGCAGGTGCGAGGCGGCGTCGACGTACTTGGTGACCGAGACGTCCTGCACGCTGACCTTGCCTGCGCCCGAACCGCCGCCGGTGTGACCGGTGCCGGACTGGCTGGCGCCCCAGCTCCATGCGAGAACGTCGATTTCCTTCTTGTGCGAATCGTCCTTGGATTCACCGTCGACGCCTTCGAGCTTCAAAAACATGTCTGCAGCCATGATGCTTACCTTTCAGTTGTGTGTGAGTCAGAAAAAACAGGGCTTCCGTGCGGTGCCGAAGCGTTGTGTGCCCGGGAGCTATGGAGAGAACGAGCAATGGGCCCGGATTTCAAAGGCCCACCGAAGGCATATGCCGCCCGTTACTTGGCACCCTTGCCCAAAGGCAGCTTCGACACCAGCCGCAGCGAAACCGTGAGGCCTTCGAGCTGGTAGTGCGGACGCAGGAAGAACTTGGAGGTGTAGTAGCCGGGGTTGCCCTCGACCTCTTCCACCACCTCGGCTGCGGCCAGGGGCTTGCGGGCCTTGGTTTCTTCCGAGGAGTTGACGGGGTCGCCGTCCACGTAGTTCATGATCCATTTGTTGAGCCAGCGCTGCATGTCGTCGCGCTCCTTGAAGCTGCCGACCTTGTCGCGCACGATGCACTTGAGGTAGTGCGCGAAGCGGTTGCAGGCAAAGAGGTAGGGCAGGCGCGCCGCGAGGTTGGCGTTGGCCGTCGCATCCGGGTCGTCGTACTCGGCGGGCTTGTGCAGCGACTGGGCGCCGATGAAGGCCGCGAAGTCGGAGTTCTTGCGGGGGATGAGCGAGAGCAGGCCGGCCTTGGAGAGTTCGGCTTCGCGCCGGTCGCTGATGGCGATCTCGGTCGGGCACTTCTGGTCCACGCCGCCGTCGTCGCTCGGGAAGGTGTGCAGCGGCAGGTTCTCCACCGCGCCGCCCGACTCGATGCCGCGGATGCGCGAACCCCAGCCGTAGAGCTTGTACGAGCGGTTGATGTTGGTCGCCATGGCATACGCGGCATTGGCCCAGGCGTACTTGCTGTGGTCGGCGCCGGCCGTGTCTTCCTCGAAGTCGAACTCTTCCACCGGGTTGGTGTTGGCGCCGTAGGGCGTGCGCGCCAGGAAGCGCGGCATGCACAGGCCCAGGTACTTGGCGTCGTCCGAATCGCGCAGCGACCGCCAGCCGGCGTATTCGGGCGTGAGGAAGATCTTGGTCAGGTCGCGCGGGTTGGCGAGCTCCTGCCACGATTCCATCTGCATCAGGTTGGGGCTCGCGCCGGTGATGAAGGGGGCGTGG
The DNA here is from genome assembly GCA_945860785.1 of Variovorax sp. YR752. Lineage (GTDB taxonomy): Bacteria > Pseudomonadota > Gammaproteobacteria > Burkholderiales > Burkholderiaceae_C > Variovorax. The sequence continues at coordinate 15,195 of CAMATD010000014.1, forward strand.
GCCGAGGCCGCGATCTTGGACATTTCGCCGAGCAGCTCGATGTCGGGCGGGCTCTGGTCGAAGTGGTAGTCGCCCACCAGCGCGCCGAAGGGCTCGCCGCCGAACTGGCCGTATTCCTGTTCGTAGATCTTCTTGAACATCGGGCTCTGGTCCCAGGCCGCGCCCTTGAACTTCTTCAGGCTCTTGGCGAGGTCCACCTTGGAGATGTCCATCACGCGGATCTTCAGGTGCTCGTCGGTCTCGGTGTTGTTCACCATGTAGTGCAGGCCGCGCCACGCACTCTCGAGCTTCTGGAAGTCGGCGTGGTGGATGATCTTGTTGACTTGGTCGGTCAGCTTGGCGTCGATCGCGGCGATCATGGCCTGGATCGACTTGGTCACGTCCTTGCCGATGACGGTGCTGTTGCTCAGCGCCTGCTGCGCGAGCGTGAGCACGGCGGCTTCGACGGCGCTCTTGGCTTCGTCGCTGCGCGGCTTGAATTCCTTTTGCAGCAGCGACGAAAAATCGCTGCCCGCATAGGCGACATCTTTGAGTGCGCCCTGCTCGAGTGCTTCGGCCATGGTGGTTTCTCCTCGTGTACCGGTGTGTCTGGCGATTGGGATCAGGCGGCCGGCTTGGCGGCGTCGTCGGTCTTGGCGGTGGCGGCCAGCGACTGCAGCAGGGTCGGGTCTTCGAGCACCTTGGCCAGCAGTTCCTCGGCGCCGTTCTTGCCGTCCATGTAGGTCACGAGGTTGGACAGCTGCGTGCGCGCTTCGAGCAGCTTGTTGAGTGCGCCGACCTTCCGGGCCACGGCGGCGGGCGAAAAGTCTTCCATGTTCTCGAAGGTGAGCTCGACCTTGAGCTCGCCTTCGCCGGTGAGCGAGTTCTCGACCGCGAACGCGGCGCGCGGCTTCATGGCCTTCATGCGCGAGTCGAAGTTGTCGACGTCGATTTCGAGGAACTTGCGGTCGGCCACGGGCGCGAGCGGATCAGCCAGCTTGCCCGACAGATCGGCCAGCTTGCCCGACAGATCGGCCAGCTTGCCCATCACGAAGGGCAGCTGGATCTTCTTCTCGGCGCCGTAGAGTTCCACGTCGTATTCGATCTGGACCCGTGGCGCCCGGTTACGGGCGATGAATTTCTGACTGCTCTTGGCCATGACGATGCTCCTTGCGGGGGTGAATGGGGCGGTTCAATCGACAACAAAAAAAGAAGAAGGGCGGGCGGCTCACTCGGACGGACGCTTGCCGGTCACGGTCTCGATCGTGTCCAGCGCGTTGGGTGCGAGGTTGGCCATGATTTCGAGGAAGCTCACGCCGATGAGTTTCTTGGCGCGGTCGATCAGGAGCGGCGCGGGATTGCCGGGCTCGGTCTGCTCGAGGAAGCGGATCACGCGGTCCAGCGTCTGCAGCGCGTCCTGCCGGTTCTGGATCTCGCCGCGCGCGGCGGCGGGCCGGGCCGTGCCGCCGCCGGCCTGCGAGGCATCGCCTTCGGCGCCGGCATCGGCCTCTTCAGGCGCACCGATGGCGGCGCTGCAGGCCTTCTGCAGCGTGCGGCCGATGCCGCGAAGCGGCGAAAGGTCGATCACGTCGGAGCGGCCGGTGCGCTCGACCAGCAGGGCCTGCAGCTTCTCGATCAGCGCGGGCACCCCGATCGCGGCCTGGATCAGCTCGGGCCGCTCGGCGTGGAGCGCTTCGAGGCCGCCCTGGATCTGTGTCGGCGAATAGGTGGCTTCGCCGCCCACCGCGTTCAATGCGTTGTTCGCGATCGCGATGTCGCGCACGCGGATGGCACCCACGCCGGGCGCCACGCCCACCTGCGCGTCGTACAGGTCGCGCAGCACCATGCTTTCGTCGCCGAGCGGCGCGAGCGCGTTCAGGCGCATGGTGGGGTCGTTGTCGTCTCGGCATCGAGCTTTGGATGTATGCCGTCCCAGAAGGTGTCGAGCAGGCCGGTCAGCAACTGGAGTCCGGCGACGAAGCCGGTCAGGCCCTGCAGCCGTGTCGAGGCGCGCAGCAGCAGCACGGCGGGGCGCACGTCCTTGCTGCGGCGCAGGAGCGCGTCGGATTGCTCGGCCACCTCGCGCTACTCCGGCTCGACCGCCGCAATGACGGTGTCGCCGAACTGCTGTTCGGGTTTACCCTGTGCAGACGTGGTCAGCGCGGTGAAGTCCGCATCGTATTCCAGATCGTCCCCGCATGGCGATGCCTCGCCAATGGGCGTGAGCAGTGCTTCGACAAGTTCGTGAGTCAGCATGTTGCCTGTTCGAGTTCGCTGGTGATAATCAAAGATGCGTCGGAACCGGTCAATGCAACGAAGGGAATAGCATGCGCACGCTGGGTACACACCATTCGTCCTATGAAGGCTTCTTTGCTGCCGCATCGCGGCGCCGCGTGGCGGCCCTCGGCCTCGCGGCGGCAGGCCTTTTCGTCGCGGGCTGCGCGAGCAAACCGGTGGTCACGCCGGTGAGCATCACGCTCGTGGCCGGCGCCGATGCCAACCCCGATGCGCGCGGCCGCGCATCGCCGCTCACGGTGCGCGTCTACGTGCTCAAGTCGCCCGGACCCTTCGAGGGCGCCGACTTCTTCTCGCTGTTCGAGAAAGACCAGGCCACGCTCGGCGCCGAGCTGGTGCAGCGCGAAGAGATGCTGCTGCGCCCCGGCGAGAGCAAGAAGCTCGATCTCACCTTGCCGGCCGACGCCAAGGCCATCGGCGTGATGGCCGCGTTCCGCGACCTCGACCGCGCGCGCTGGCGCGAAGTGCGTGCGGTGGAGCCGGGCAAGGCACAAACGCTCACCATCAACTTCGGCGCCCGGCAGATCCGTGTAGACGCCAAGTAGCGTCGGCGCATCGTTGTTCATGGCGGCGGCGTCGTTGTGTTCGACGGGCGTCCTGGCCGCACCAGTGGCTGGTCAGCCGGCAGGAAGCGCTCGAACAGGTCGTTCACGAAAGCCCCGCCCATGGCCCCCGACGCGGTGGCTGTGAAGTAAAGACCGCGCCAGCGCGGCGCGCGCGCGCTCTTGCCATGGCTCTCGAACAAGGCATCCGCAACCTGCCGCAACGCGGGTTGCAATGCGCGCACCGCCTCGACGAATTCATGGATCGCCAGCCGGCCCGCGGCGCCCGGTTGCTCGCGCAACAGGGTCATGCGCAGCCCGTGCAGCTGCAGTGCGATGGGGCCGAACACGGCATCCAGGCGCTCGCCGGCGGCCGTGCCGGGCGCGGCGAACGGGTCCGTCAGGCGGTGACCCAGCGCCTGGGCCAGCACCTCGGGCGGCAGTGCGCCGCGCAGCGTCGCGTAGCCCGTCAACGCTTCGAGCCCGGTCACGACGAGGTAGACGGGCAACTGCAGGCGCAAGGTGTCGCCCGCCTCGTCGAGCAATCGGCGCATCCGTGTGGCCATGGACTTCAAATCGACGGCATCCGCGTGCAGCAGCTCGCCGGCGGCGAAGTACACCACCAGGCCGTTGAGGGGCAGGCGGTCGCGCCTTTCTGCCAGCGTCAGCAGCGCCTGCAGCCACAGGTTGCGCGCGTGCGGCGAGCTTGAGGCTTCACCGACCGCGTCCGGATGGGCTTCGATGGCCGCCATGGCGCCGGTCAGCCACCAGCGCCAATAAACCCCGCCCGAAACCTCGTTGCCCGAAGGGTCCAGGCGTTCGCCCCGGGCGGTTGCCAGGAGCCCCGGCAGATTGGCCGACGCATCGCCGAGGAACAGGAGCCACGGCACGGGGGGCGCCGGCTTGCCCGGGGTCCGTGGCCGCGGGGCTTGTTGCCGCACGGCCTGGCGCGCCTGCGACATGGCCTCCCTGAGGGCATCGACGACGGTTTCGTCGGCCGGCGCGTCGAGCGTGTCGATGCGCCGCTGCAGCGCACGGCGCCGCGCGCCGCGGCCCGCGTCGTGGACCATGACGTACAGCAGCGCGAAACCGAGCAGGCACAGCGCCAGCAGGAACCAGAAGAAATGGGTGGGCGACAGCATGGCGGTCATGGCGGGGCGGTCCGGGGGTCAGCGCGAGATCGTTTCGAGGAACACGAAATCGGCGATCAGCCGCTCGCTGTTCTTGCTGGCCGCGAGTGCTTCGCGCAGCCGCAGCAGGTAGGCGGAGGCCAGTTCGAAGGGCGGGCGGTCCGAGGTTTCGCTGAACGGCACCGGGGCCGACAGCACCGTGATCAGCACGCTGCCGAACGGCGGGCTCACGAGCCAGCTCGACGGAATGTCGCGGCCCAGCTCGAGTGTTTCGCCGGCCTGCAGCCGCGTGGGTGCGTGCCCGGCGTTGAGGTGCATGACCGAGCCGTCGACGGTGTAGTAGTCGACCCAGATGTAGCTGTCGTGGCGCGGTGCCACCACCTGCACGCGCACGTTGTCGCCTTCGCGCAGCTGGTGGCTCCTGGCCGAGGGGGCGTCCACGTCGAGGCCGTAGGCCTTTTCCTCGTTGCGGGCCTGGTAGGGCTTGAGGATGGCGAACACCTCGCAGTGCGGCCACACGCGCAGCCCGACGTCGAAGCGCGGCGATTGGACGCCGGGCATCGCGGCCACCTCGCGCTCGACCCTCGGCAGGTCGTCGGGCAGCGAGACGAAGCCGGTCACCTGCGTGCGTCCCTCCTTGTCGACCGAGGCCGCGAGGTCCGCGCAGGCGTAGCTTTGCAGGTGCTGGTCGATGCGCCGGGTCAGGTCCGTCCCGGCCGCCGGCGGGCCGGCCAGCAACAGCCAGAGCAGGTAGAGCAGGGGCAGCAGCAGCGCGAGCGCCGCGCCGGCGCGTGTCGTTGGGGCCGCGCGGGTCCGGCACGCCGTAGGGCTGGGGCGTGATGTGGTCCTGCACCAGGCTGCCGAGCGCCAGGGGCCGAAGCCCCAGCTGGCGGCCATGCAGGTCTTTCAGCTTGCCGAGCTCGCCCTGGTCGCCGTCCTCGAAGTAGTACTGGCCCTTGAAAAACCATGCGCGAGGGCGTGCCAGTAGACCTCGCGCACCTCGTTGTCCTGCGCGGTCAGTGCCGAGAGATGATGGAAGAACTCGCTGTGAGCGTTGCTGGAGTTGAAGAGCTGCGCCTGCAGCGGCGCGGCGCCGCCGTCGACGCCTGGGTGGCGCGCCAGGATCTCGTCGATCCACGCGACCATGGCAAAGGCTGCCGATTCGACCTGCGCCGCGGATGCGCCCGATGCGCCGGCGTCGGCGCGCGCCGCATCGAGCAGCCGGCGGGCCTGTTGCTGCGCGGCGTCGTGCGACAGCGCGGGATGGCCGGCCGCGATCGACGCGTCGAGGGACAAACCGAACGAAATGAAAGCCGAAAAGCAGTCGAGCAGGCGGGCCATGACCTGTGCCCGCTCAATCGCGCATTGCGAAGGATGCCTTGCACCGGCGTCTGCAGCGATGGCACATGACCATGTCCCCGGTTCCTTCGAGTGGGCGTTCATTCTTTCAAACGCCTTGCGGCAGGCGCCATACCGCTTGGGGTCTATGCCGTTGGTAGGGCAGACTGGCCTTGCTGTGCGGGGCAATCGCCGGTATCTTCAGCAGTCGCTCCGTTCAATGCATGCGGACAATGGGATAAGCCATGAAAATGCTGATCGCCGACGACCACCGGCTCGTCATCGAGGCGGTCAAAGCCAAGTTGTCGGAGCTGGAGCCCGGCATCGAATTCGTTCTGGCGATGAGCGTCGACGAATTGCTTGCAGGGGCGACCGACGACCTCGACCTGGCCCTGATCGACCTCAACATGCCCGGCGCAGACGGCCAGGCCCACATCGACGAGATCAGACGCCGCCACCCGGCCGTGCCTGTGATCGTGCTGTCGGGCTACGAAGACCCGGCCATCATGCGCAGCGCGCTCGAGCGCGGCGTGCTCGGATTCATTCCAAAGGCCTACTCGCCCGAGGTCATGCTCTCGGCGGTGCGCCTGGTGCTGGCCGGCGGCGTCTATGTGCCGCCGATGATGCTGACGGCGCTGCCGCCGGGCATCGTGGCCGGCGTGACCACGCAGGCCAGCGCCGAAGCGCTGACGCGCAGCGGCGGTGGCGGCACCCAGACCCTGGAACACCTGCGCAGCGTGCTGACCGAGCGGCAGGTCGAAGTGCTTCAGCTGCTGTCACAGGGAAAGCCCAACAAGCTGATCGGCCGCAGCCTGGGCATCAGCGAGGGGACGGTCAAGATCCACCTGGCCGCGATCTTCCGCGCGCTGAATGTGCGCAACCGCACAGAGGCGGTGGTGGCTGCGCAGGCGTTGACTGAGGCGCAGCAGGCTTGAGAGCCTGTTTGCGATCCATTCGGGACCAATGAGACGCCTGTTGGGGTGAGGTGGCGCGCGTGTGTTCGGGGTGCGTGCACAGGACACCGGGTGCTCCCCTCCGCGAATGTCCCCCGCTTCGCTCCTCCTTTATTTCGCTGCGGGGAGCACTCGGTGCCCTGTGCACGATGGGCGCTGCCGTTGTGCCGGCGGATCAAGCGCTGTGCTGAGCGATCACACCGTCGGCGTGAGCGCGCCCCAACTCTCACCGGGTTGCCGGTCCGCCGCTAGGCGGCGCGCAGCGCAGGCGCCGAAGATGCCTCCATGGCGCCGCTGCCGGTACCGCGCAACCCCACTTTCCTCCGTTCGATCGCCTCGGCGAGGAACTCCGCATCGCGCGCCACCCCCGAGAAGCGTCCCGACCCCCAGGTGTGCAGCCACGGCAAGCCGAGGAAATACAGGCCGGGTTCGTTCGTCACGCCGCGCTGGTGCACCGGCGCGCCGCGGCCGTTGAAGACCGGCGCGTTCACCCAGGCGAAGTCGGGCGAGAAGCCGATGCACCAGATCACGCTCGTGATGCCCGCTGCCGCGAGGTCGAGCCGGATGCGTTCTTCCGCGGGCTCCCACACCGGCGTGTAGACCGAGGGCGGCGGCGCCTCGATGCCCTGGGTGGCGATGTGCCTGTCGATGGAGGCGTTGATGCCGTTGTAGGTGCGGTCGGCGCTGTCCAGGTTGTCGCGCAGATTGGGCTGCAACTCGAAGCTGCCGCCGTTGAAGCCGCTGAGCAGGCCGTAGAGCTCCATGCCCTCGAGCGCGAAGCGCCGCAGGTCGATGTCGCGGCCGCCGTCGCGGCCCGTCACGTAGTGGTTGGTGTTGTCGCGCACGCCCTCGCGCAGCGGGTGCTCGGTGACGGGCATCTCGTAGTACTTCATGTCGGCGAGCCAGTCGACTACCTCGCGGCCGCGGTAGAAGCGCGCGCAGCGCGGCGCATTGCCGGTGGCCAGATGGACCTTGCGGCCGGCCAGGTGCAGGTCTTCGGCGATCTGCGCGCCCGACTGGCCGCAGCCCACCACCAGCACCGCGCCCTCGGGCAGCTGGGCCGGGTTGCGGTACTGCGCCGAGTGGTACTGCACGACGGTGGCCGGCAGCTTCTCGGCCAGGCGCGGCACGATCGGGCGGTGGTAGCCGCCCGAGGCCACCACCACCTGGTCGGCGGTGTAGAGGCCGGTGTCGGTCTGCACGAGGAAGCGGTCGCGTTCGCCCGTGCCCGGCACGCGCGATACCCGCTCCACGGTGACGCCTTCGATGGCCGGCGCCTTCACGTGCGCGACGAAGCCGGCCAGCCAGTCATTGATCTGGTCCTTGACCATGAAGCCGTGCGGATCGCTGCCGAGGTAGCCCCAGCCCGGCAGCTGGCACTGCCAGTTGGGCGTGACGAGGCAGAACGAATCCCAGCGCTGCGTGCGCCAGCTGTGCACGAGGCTGCGCTTCTCGATCACGAGGTGGTCGATGCCGCGCTGCTGCAGGCAGTGGCTCAGCGAGAGGCCGGCCTGGCCGCCGCCGACGATGACGACGCTGTAGTGGCTGCGCCCGCCGCAGGGATAGGACATGGGGTTCTTCTTTCTCTGGAGGAGGGGAGACGTCAGTCGAAAGCGACGACGGTGACTTCGGCATCGGCCGTATCGGCAAAACGCGCGGCGATGTGCGCGATCTCGGCCAGCTGGTCCATCGCCTGCGAACACGCGAAGCCGTACTTGGCGCGCACGCGTTCGGAGGCAATGCTCAATGCGTCTCGGGTGCGTTGAAGGAAGTCTTCCAGTGCATAGCGTTGACCGGGCGCCAGGAAGTCCTGCACCACGAGCGAGGGCGAGTAGCAACGCGTTTCGCTGGCATCGGGCCAGCGCACCTGGAAATGCATCACGGGCATGGGTGTTTTTTCTCTTTCAGGTGGGCGCGGTAGAGGGCGGCATGGCGCTCGGCGCTCGCAGCCCAGCTGAAGCGCCGGGAAAGGCGTGCGGCCGAGGCGGCAATGCGTTGTGAATCGCGGGTCACGAGTGCGTGGGCCAGCGCCTCGGCAATCGATGCGGCGTCGTCCGGGTCGGCCCAGCTCACGTCCGTCTCGGCCAGGTATTCGGTGAACGGCGCGATGCGCGAAACGACCACCGGCACGCCACTGGCAAGCCCTTCGAGCACCACGAGACCGAAGCCTTCGCGCAGCGAGGGCATGGCCACCACATCGGCCGGGCGGTAGAGCGCGGTGATGTCGGCATCGGGCAGCGGGCCTGTCACGCGCAGTGGCTGCCATGGGCCTTCGTCGAAGCCGAGCGCCTGCATCTGCGCGCGGAAGGCCTGGGCATAGGCGGCGTGGTCGAGCAGGCTGGCGCCGCCGGCGATCACGAGTTGCGCGCGGGGATGGGCGGCGCGCAGCAGGGCGAAGGCGGCCAGGAGGCGCGCGCTGTTCTTGCGCTCCTCGATGCCGCCGACGGCCAGCACCACGGGCGCGCCGGTGGCGATGCCGAGGCGCTGCGCGAGGGGCGCGTCGCCGTCCTCTGCAAACGGCGAGAAGCGCAGGGTGTCGACTCCGTTGTTGATCTCGTGGACATCGATGCCGTACTCGCCTTGCAGGTGTTCGCACCACAGGCGGCTGCCGCTCAGCACCAGGCTCGCGCGCTCGAAAGCGATCTGCTGCCAGCGCGTGAGCTGCGGGTCTTCGAAGGTGTCGAGGTGATGCACGGTGCGCACGAAGCCGGCGATGCGGCCGGCGTCCTGCAACTGCGCGAGTGCGTTGCCGCCGATCGAATCCTGCGTGTGCAGCACGTCGAAAGATTCGTGTTGCAGCAAGCCTTGCAGATGGCCGACGAAAGCGTCGATGCGCGACCGCACCATGCCGACGGTGTCGCGCGGCTTGCCGTTCACCGGCACCAGTTCGACCCTGCACGGCGGCGTACGAAACATGGTTTGCCCCGGCGCGGCCGGCGCCATCACGGTCACCGCATGACCGGCTTCGTGCAGCGCGGTGGCCAGTTCGAGCGTGTGGACCACGCCACCGCGCGGGTTGACCGAATGCGTGAGCAGTCCGATGCGCAAGGAGAGGTCGAACTCAGACATACACCGCCTCTCCGGTTTCGGCGGGCGTGTGCGACTGGATGAAGGCGTCGCTGCCGAAGTTCCACAGCAGGGCCTCTTCGCCGCCCGCCTGCAGCCGCACCTGTCGCGTGGCATCGACCTCGCCGATCACCGCACAGGCGATGTCGCGCGCGGCGAAGCGCCCTAGCACCGGCGCGACCTGCGCGGGCGGCACGCTGAGCACGAAGCCGTAGCTCGGAAAGGACGAGAGCCAGCGCATCAGCGGCACGCCTTCGGGCCGCGGCAGCGCCTCGATGTCGATGCGCGCGCCGACGCCCGAGCATTCCAGCAGCATCAGGGCCGTGCCGACCGCGCCGGCCATGCTGATGTCTTTTGCCGCGCGGCACAGGCCCTCTTCGGCCAGCGCCGGCAGCACTTCGAGGTCGGCGCGCAGGCGCGCTGCCGGCGCGGTGGTCGATGCGTTCCAGTAGGGAAAGGGCTCCTCGTAGGCGCCGCGCAGGTCGGCCGCCATCACCAGCAGGTCGCCGGGCTTCGCGTCGAAGCTGGTCAGCAGCTTGCGTGCATGGCCGAGGACGGCCACTGCGAGTTGCGGTCGCTCGCTGCGGTTGTTGCTGTGGCCGCCCACGATGGGCACGCCGTAGCGCACCGCTGCTTCCGCCAGCCCGCGCAGCACGTCGTCCGCCGGGTTCATGCCGGTGCTCCACAGCGCATCGACCATGGCGGTCGGGCGCCCGCCCATGGCGTAGATGTCGCTCACATTGACCATCACGCCGCAGTAGCCTGCGAACCAGGGCATGCGCACGATGAAGTCCTCGACCAGCCCCTCGATGGCGAACAGCAGGTAGCCGCCGTGGCCATCGGGAATCGCGGCGCAGTCGTCGCCGATGGGCACCGCCTGCGCGAGCGCGGCATGGCCGCCGGGCAGCGAACGGCCGAGGGCCGAGACGACGTCGCTGATGTCGCGCTTATGGGCGAAGCCGCGCGTGGCGCGCAGGGCCTCGGCGATCTCGTGGACAGGGGTCATGCCATCACCTTGGCGCGCGTGACGAAGCCGCTCACGGGGTCGTGGCAGGGCGGGTACCAGCCGAGGTCGGCCTGCATGCGCGCATGCGGGCGGCCGTGCACGGACGTCTCTTCGAGCAGTTGCCAGCCCAGCTTGCGAAAGAGCGGCACGTTCTGCATCTGCACCTGCGCCAGGAAGGTGTCGCAGCCCAGCGCGTTGGCGCGCGACACGGCAAGCCGGATCAGCGTGACGCCCAGATGCCCCTGGCTGCGGAACGCGGGGTGCACCGCGAGGCGCGAGCCCCACCATTCGCCGGTTGTGTCACCGCGGTGGATGCGCACCGTGCCCACCACCTGCTCCGGCATGCCACCGTTGCATGACATGGCCACCAGCAACTGGGACCGGTCGTCGGTCGCATCGCGGTCGTCCCGCACAAAGATGCCCTGCTCGATGCAGAACACCGCGCGGCGCAGGGCCATGGCCTCGTCGCGTTCCCATTGCTGGGCGGCTTCGCGCACCAGGTATTCGACGGGCGCGTAGTGCATGTCGAGTTCGCTGAGATCGTCGATGCACAGCATGCTCAGCTTTCGTAGACCGACAGCGAAGAACAGGCGCCGCACTTGCCGCAGCCCGCCTTGATGTCGGCGGAGCGAAGGCCCGCGGCCACCACGCGCTCGCCCAGCGGCGCGAGCAGTGACTTCATGAACTCGGGCGAGGGCGCAGGGTGGTCTTCGAGCGGCGTGCCGCTGATCGGCACGAAGGGCACGACGAAGGGGTACACGCCGCGCGCCAGCAGCTGGTCGCTGATGTCGAGGATGGCCTCGCGCGTATCGCCCAGCCCGGCCAGGATGTAGGTGCTGACCTGCCCGCGCCCGAACACGCCCACCGTCGCTTCGAAGGCGCTCATGTAGCGCGAGATCGGCACCGTGGCCTTGCCCGGCATGATGCGTTCGCGCACCTCGGGCGTCACCACTTCGAGGTGCATGCCGAGCGTGTCGATGCCCGCGGCCTTCATGCGGTGGAACCACTGGTCGTCGTCGGGCGGCTCGCACTGGCCCTGGATGGGGATGTCGACGGCGGCCTTGATCGCGAAGGCGCTCTCGCACAGGATGGCCGCGCCGCGGTCGGTCGCGTTGAGCGTGCCGGTGGTCATCACCATGTGCTTCACGCCGTCGAGCAGCACGGCGGCGCGCGCCACCTCGGCGAGCTGCTCGGGCGTCTTGCGCGCGATGGTGCGGCCGGCCGCGAGCGACTGGCCGATCGTGCAGAACTTGCAGCTCTTCCTGCGGCTCTCGTAGCGGATGCAGGTCTGCAGCACCGTGGTGGCCAGCACGTCGCTGCCGTGCAGCGTGGCGATGTGCGAGTAGGGCACGCCGTCGAAGGTCTGCATCGCGTAGAAGCGCGGCTGCTTCGGAAAGCTGATGCGGGCGATGGGGATGCTGCCGCGCATCACGCGGCTCATGCCCTGCGCGTCGGGCGCTTCGGCGGTGAAGGGCGAGTGCCAAGCGGTGGAGGTGTGGACCGGCACCATGATCGTGTGGCCATCCACCGTCACCGCCTTGTGATCGGACGGGCCTGCGCCGCCGCGGCGGCTGGAGACACCCGCCGAAGGATCAACCAGCCGCAACCCGAAGGACTGGAGCTCGGTCATCAGTTGCCGGCTATCCGGTTGTGTCGTCGTGGTGGTGGTCATGGTCGGGGCTCCGTTGAACGAGGGGTTGGGATGGCGTGGCGTGCATCGGCACCGTGGTCTGCGCCGGCCGGTCGTTGATGGCGAGCGACAGCAGCTCGGGCCGCGCGTAGTGGTCGACCGAATCCATCATTCGCTTGCGCTTGGCGATCAGCGCCATGTCGAGGTCGGCGACGACCATGCCTTCACCCTCGGTGAGCGGCGGCGCGAGGTGCTTGCCTTCGGGCGAAACGATGGCCGTGTGGCAGCCGCCGCGCAGCGCCTTCTGCAGGTTGGTGTCGGGCGTGACCGAGCGGATCTGCTCGTCGGTCAGCCAGCCGGTGGCGTTGACGACGAAGCAGCCCGACTCCAGCGCGTGGTGGCGGATGGTCACTTCCATCTGCTCGGCGAAGATCGGGCCGACCAGCGAGCCGGGGAACTGCGTGCAGTGGATCTCTTCGTGCTGCGCCATCAGGGCGTAGCGTGCGAGCGGGTTGTAGTGCTCCCAGCAGGCGAGCGCGCCGACGCGGCCGACTGCAGTGTCGACCACCTTGAGGCCGGCGCCATCGCCCATGCCCCAGACCATGCGCTCGTGGTAGGTCAGCGTGATCTTGCGGCGCTTGAGTGCGAGCGTGCCGTCGGCGTCGAACACCAGCTGCGTGTTGTAGAGGCTGCCGTGGTCGCGTTCGTTGACGCCGAGCACTACCACCTGCCGCGCGCTCGGGCCCGCTCGGCCACTGCCTGCGTGACCGGGCCGGGCACGACCACCGCGCGCTCCACCAGCTGCAGATGCGGCGGCCCTTGCAGCACCGGCGGCAGCACGAAGCTGAAGTAGGGGTAGTAGGGCACGAAGGTCTCGGAGAACACCGCGATCTGCGCGCCCTTGGCCGCGGCCTCATCGATGGCGCTGCACACCCGCTCGAGCGTGCCGTCGGGGCGCTCGAAGTCGGGCGCGATCTGGATCGCCGCGGCACGCACGATGCGGGGTGGGGAAGCCATCGCCGGGTCCCTTGCCTTACAGCGTCCAAGTGTCGAGGATGACGGCGCCGGCCTTCTTGTGCAGCAGCACGAGGTCCAGCACGTCGAGCGGGTTGATCGGCGTGATGCCTTCGATCAGCGCGCCTTCGCCATGGCCGTACAGCGCCGGCAGTGCGAAGCGGCAGGCATACACCTTGCCGCCTTCCTCGATGAACTTGGCGATCTGCTTGTTGAAATTCTGATGGCCCGGAAAGGCTTCATCGCCCAGCGTGGGGAAACCGCGCTGCACGCCCAGCGTCACGCCGGGGCTGTACAGCAGGATCGAGGTCTCGTAACCCTTGCGCTTGAGCCGCGTGGCCTGCAGCAGGTTCACGAAGCCGATCGAGCCTTCGAAGGCCACGGTGTGGAAGGTGACGAGCGCCTTCTCGCCGGGCTCGGCCTTGACGTCTTCGAACACCTTCTCTTCGTAGTCGACGAGGAACTCGCCTTTCTCGTTGCGGGGGCGGGTGACTTTGGGCATGGGGGACTCCGGTTGAGGTGGTTGGACACGCAGGTCTTGCGTGCCTTTCTCTTCGCAGGCGATGTGCCAGCGCGCGGCCGATGTCGTGCGATCAAGTCGCGATCAATGCGCAGCGGTGCGGCCCGCGTGCGGATAAAAAAATTTCAGCCAGCCGGAAATGAGGGTGCACGGGTGACCGGCAAGGCGGTTTTTGCACCGGGACGACGCATGCGGCATGCGATCAATGCACCCGATCAATGGACTTGATCGCACCTGATCGAGGCATTTCGGCCCTCCGGGGTGGGCGCGGTTTATGCGTGTTGATCGGTAGCCGGATGCAATCAATGGATGCAATCAACTCCACCGATGAACACGATCACCAACCACTGGCGCAAGCAGCTGCGCAACAGCGCCAGGCCGGCCTACCTGCTGCTGGCCGAGCTGATCGCCGACAACATCAAGACCGGGCGCCTTGGCGTGCGCGACCGCCTGCCCACGCTGCGCGAGCTCGCGGCCGACCTGGAGCTCAACTACACGACCGTGGCGCGCGGCTATGCCGAGGCGCGCAAGCGCGGGCTGATCGACTCGCGCGCCGGCACCGGCACCTTCATTCGCTCCGGCAGCCCGAGCCTGCGGCTGCGCGGCGGCAGCGGCGCCGAGATGACGATGAACATGCCGCCCGAGCCCGACGACGAGCACCTGATGGCGCGGCTGCACGACAGCGCGAGCCGGGCCTTTGCCGAGATCGACTTCCACGACCTGCTGCGCTACCAGGACTTCGGCGGCACCGCGCACGACCGCGAGGTGGCAATGCACTGGCTCAAGCCCTTCGTGCCGCATGCGAGCGTGGACCGCATCCTCGTGTGCCCCGGCATCCATGGCGTGCTGACCGCGCTGTTCTCGCCGCTCGCGCGGCCGGGCGAGTTGATCTGCGTGGAGTCGCTCACCTACCCGGGCGTGAAGGCCATCGCGGCGCAGCTCGGGGTGCAACTGCATGCGCTGCAGCTCGACGACGACGGCCCGATCGCCGATGCCTTCGAGCACGCCTGCAAGACGCTCAAGCCCAAGGCGCTGTACTGCAACCCCACGTTGCTCAATCCGACCGCCGCCACCGTGTCGCGCGCGCGGCGCGAGGCGCTGGCCGACGTGGCGCTGCGCTACGCCATTCCGATCATCGAGGACGATGCCTACGGCATGCTGCCGCGGCAGACACCCGCCGCGATCGCCACGCTGGCGCCCGCGCTCACCTACTACGTGAGCGGTTTTTAGAAATGCTTCGGCGCGGGGCTGCGCAGCGCGTACGTGTGTTCACCGACGGTGGTGCAGTCGCAGCGCCTGGCCAGTGCGATGCGCGCCACCACCGTGATGGCGTCGCCAATCACCAATGCGCTCACCACGCTGTGGGTGGAAGACGGAACGGCCGAGGCCATGCTGCAGGCCGTGCGCGCGGAATCGGTGGCGCGGCAGCTGCTCGCAATGCGCCATCTCGGCGACAGCGGGTTGCAGGCGCATCCCGAAGGCTTTCATGCCTGGCTGCCGCTCACGCCGGGGTGGAGTCCGGTGGAGTTCGCGTCCTACCTGCGCACGCAGAACGTGGGCGTGGTGGCCAGTGCGGCGTTTTCCACCGACGGTGATCTGCCCGATGCGGTGCGCATCTGCCTCGGCGGGCCGATGTCGCGCGAGCAATGCGACCAGGCGCTGCGGCTCATCGCCGATACGCTGGCGCACCCGCTGCATCCGCACGCGACGCTGCGGACGGGCGGCGGATGAAGCCCCCGGCCGGGGCGATCCATTCGACGGCGTGGACTGCGGCGGTGACTGCCGTTTCGCCGGGGCCAGCGAAAAGCATGCGCTCTTCGACCAGCAGGAAGCACGGCACGCCATCGTCGTCCTTCAGCACCTGAAGGGTGGCGCCGCCGAGGTCCAGCGTGCCGCCGGGCCATGAGGGGTGCACGCCCGGTTGCGTCGAGACGGTCCAGCGCACCGGGCCGGGTGCTGCGGCGCGAAGGGCGTCGTCGAGCGGCCTGGGGCCGATCAACGCCCAGCCTTCCGATCCGCCGACGAGGTAGCTGTTGTTGAGCCCGACTGCTTCCCCGGTGCCGTCCGTCACGCGCAGCACCCTGTCGGACAGCCGCGTGACGAGGCCCGCTTCGAGCGCGTAGCGGGCATCGCCGCGGCCCTCGGGGTCGAGGTGCCCGACCTCTTCGTACGCGGGCTCCTCGATGTTCAGCGGAATCTCGCGCAGCTGCCGTGCATGGGCCAGGAATTCGTCGGCGCGGGTGAACGCGTCCAGTTGCTGGAGGACGCGCCGCGTCACGTTCATCAGCTTGAGGCCGCGGACCGGGTCCAGCGCATCCGCCGGCCTCAACCACATGTGCTCGACGGTTTCGCGCCCGTCGGGGCGCACCGCCTGCCCGGCTGGCATGAGCGCGACGAAGAAGCGCGTGTCGAAGCGGCGCGGCATCCCTGGCGGGGTCAGTCAGTGGCCGAAGTAGACGACCCGGTCGCCGGCGAGATGCCAGCCTCGCGACCCGCACAGCGCGGGCAGCGCATCGGTGCCTTGTTCGGCGGCATCGCGCATTGCTGCGAGTTCGCCGGGCGGAAGATCCAGCAGCCGGACCGGGCGGCCTTCCGCATCGTTCGCATAGAGGAGGCCCGCCTCCTCGAAGCACTCGCGCATGGCGGCCGCGTAGAAGTCGAGCCCGCCCTCGGCCACGGTCAGGCGAGCACTCGCCGCAGCGTCGTCGAGACCCGTGCACAGCGGATGCAGATGACGGTCGTGCGCATCCACCACGCCGCCCGGAAAGACGCTGGCGCCGCTGTTCTGGTCATTGGCCTTGTCGGCCCGGCGCAGCATCAGGGCTTCGAGGCCTTCGCTGCCGTCGCGCAGGACGACCAGCGTGGCAGCCGTACGGATCGGGCGCGGTGGAGAAGCGGGAGTCGTGGCGTTCATGCGGCGCTATTGTGAATGCGGTGCCGAGCCTGGAGGGGTGCCACGTCATCGGGCCGACACCGGGCGTCGCAGGGACACGAGGCAGAATGCGCGCCTCTCGGCATTGCTCTTTTTTCTTCCGTCATTTCTTCAGGCAGCCCGTTTTGACTTCCCTTCGCGCAGATCTCTCCCGTTTCGACGCCGCCATCGTCGACCTCGACGGCACCATGGTCGACACGCTCGGCGACTTCGCCGAAGCGCTCAACCGCATGCTGCGCGACCTCGCGCTGCCGCCGGTGTCGTCCGATGCGATCGAACTGATGGTGGGCAAGGGCTCGGAGCACCTGATTCTTTCGGCGCTCGTGCATGTGATGACGCCCGCCGGTGCTGCCGACGCGGCAGGCGTCCAGGTCAAGGCGCAGTCGCTGTTCGACCGCGCCTGGGAGCGCTACCAGCATCACTACCTCGGCATCAACGGCCAGTACTCGGCTGTGTACCCGGGCGTGGTCGAAGGCCTGGAGGCACTGCGTGCGCGCGGCCTGCGGCTGGCTTGCCTGACCAACAAGCCGACGTCATTCGCCAAGCCCTTGCTGGCTGCGAAGGGGCTGGACGGTTTCTTCGAGCAGGTGTTCGGCGGCGATGCCTTCGAGCGCAAGAAGCCCGACCCGCTGCCGCTGCTGAAGACCTGCGAAGCCCTGGGCAGCACGCCGGCACGCACGCTGATGGTCGGCGACTCGAGCAACGACGCCCGTGCCGCACGCGCCGCCGGCTGCCCGGTGGTGCTCGTAACCTACGGCTACAACCACGGCGAGCCGGTGCGTGCCGTGGATGCGGACGGCTTCGTGGATTCGCTGGCTGGTCTCTAGGACTTGCCCAGCAGCGCGTCCTTCAGTTTCCAGTCGGCGGGGCTCGGGCCGAGCCAGATGCGCAGCAGCGCATTGAAGAAGGCCGGCTCCTTCACCGGATCGGGCTGCGGCACGCCGCGCACCGTGATCACCGTGCCCGTGCCTGGAACCCAGTTGATCGTGAAGGTGTCGCCGGTCTTGAGCTGCTTCTGGTCCGCGAACATCTGGCCCATGCGCAGCAGGCCCGGAATCAGGTTGACCATTTCGCTCTTGGGCGAGTTCTCTTCCACGCCCTTGGTGAAGAGCTTGCCGAGCTCGTTGGCATCGATGTCGCGCAGCATGGTGATCGCCACGCGCTTGGGGCCCGGCGCGGCCAGCGCTTCTTCCGTGGTCGAGACCTTCTTGCCCACATACAGGCCGGCCGTGTAGACCTTGAAGATGGCCTTGTAGCGAACGCCTGCGCCGTTGAGCTGCAGCGGCGTGCCGCGCAAATCCAGGTGATCGTCCAGCTTGATGCCGGCGACATCGACCTGCGCGGCCGAGGCGCCGAGCGCCGTGGCCAGGCAGGCCATAGCGGCAAAACGGGAGAACACGGCCGGGATTGAGAGTGCGAGCAAGTGAGTCTCCTTGTATTTGCGAACGGTCGTGCGAATGTATCTTTTTGTTTTACCTGCGGACCTTCGGGGGAACCCTGAAACCGGCTCTATTGCGCATTTGCCCGTTTTCGTGGGCTAAACTCGGCTTTCATGTTCGTTCATCACATCATTCAAACAGGTGAAGGCAGCCGGGGAGCCTGGCCCTGGCGTAGCCATACTTCGCTGACTGTTTGATTGCACGGCGCACGCTGTGCGCCCGCGGCTCCGGATCGATTGCACCGAATCCGGACCACCAGTGAATGACCTTGCCACCGGCCAAAGGAGCGTCGGTAGGCAATTGGAGAACGAATCCGTGATCACAGAACTTGAATTCAAGAGCCTCAGCGCCCAGGGCTACAACCGCATTCCGCTGATGGCCGAGGCCTTTGCCGACCTCGAAACGCCTCTTTCCCTCTATCTCAAGCTGGCCCATTCGCAGGGCGGCGGCAAGCACAGCTTCCTGCTCGAATCGGTCGTCGGCGGCGAGCGCTTCGGTCGCTACAGCTTCATCGGACTGCCGGCCCGCACGCTGCTGCGCGCCACCGGCTTCGGCGCCGATGCGAAGACCGAGGTGGTGACCGATGGCCAGGTCGTCGAGACGGCCACCGGCAATCCGCTGGACTTCGTCGCCGAGTACCAGAAGCGCTTCAAGGTCGCGCTGCGGCCCGGCCTGCCACGCTTTTGCGGCGGGTTGGCCGGCTACTTCGGCTACGACACCGTGCGCCACATCGAGCGCAAGCTTGAAAAGACCTGTCCACCCGACACGCTGGGCTGCCCCGACATTCTGCTGCTGCAGTGCGAAGAGCTGGCCGTCATCGACAACCTCTCGGGCAAGCTCTACCTGATCGTCTACGCCGACCCGAAGCAGCCCGAGGCCTATGCCGGCGCCAAGCGGCGCCTGCGCGAGTTGAAGGACAAGCTCAAGTACTCGGTGAGCGCGCCCGTCGTGAAGCCCACGCAGCCGCATCCGCCCGAGCGCAGCTTTGCCAAGGCCGACTACATCGCGGCCGTGGAGCGCGCCAAGGAAATGATCGCCGCCGGCGACTTCATGCAGGTGCAGGTGGGCCAGCGCATCAGCAAGCGCTACACCGAGTCGCCGCTGTCGTTGTACCGCGCGCTGCGTTCGCTCAATCCCTCGCCCTACATGTACTACTACCACCTGGGCGATTTCCACGTGGTCGGTGCCTCGCCCGAGATCCTGGTGCGCCAGGAGAACACGGGGGAGGGCGAACAGAAGATCACCATCCGTCCGCTGGCCGGCACGCGCCCGCGCGGTGCGTCGCTGGAGCTCGACAAGGCCGCCGAAGTCGAACTCATCAACGACCCGAAGGAGCGCGCCGAGCACGTGATGCTGATCGACCTCGCGCGCAACGACATCGGCCGCATCGCGAAGACCGGCACCGTCAAGGTCACCGAAGCCTTCGCCGTCGAACGCTACAGCCATGTGATGCACATCGTGAGCAATGTCGAAGGCACGCTGAAGGACGGCATGACCGCCATCGACGTGCTCAAGGCGACCTTCCCGGCCGGCACGCTGACCGGTGCGCCCAAGGTGCATGCGATGGAACTCATCGACCAGCTCGAACCCACCAAGCGCGGCCTCTACGGCGGCGCCTGCGGCTACATCAGCTACGCGGGCGACATGGACGTGGCGATTGCGATCCGTACCGGCATCGTGAAGGACCAGATGCTGCACGTGCAGGCGGCCGCCGGCGTGGTCGCCGACTCGGTGCCCGAGCTGGAATGGAAAGAAACAGAGGCCAAGGCGCGCGCACTTCTGCGTGCCGCCGAACTGGTCGAGGAAGGCCTGGAATGAGCACCGCACCCGAAATTCAGAACGACTTCTCGCACGAGATCATCGGCGCCGCCGTCGAGGTGCAGCGCGTGCTCGGCACGGGGCTCGACGAAGGGGCCTACGCCGCGGCGCTGGCCATCGAACTCGCCGAGCGCGAGATCGGCTTCACGCGCGACGTGGCGCTGTCGGCCACCTACAAGGGCCGCTCGCTCGGCGAGGTGTACCGTGCGGGCTTCGTGATCGAGCAGTCGGTCATCGTGGAGCTCAAGGCCGTCGATGTGCTGACCGACCTGCACCGTGCGCAGGTGCTCGCCGCGCTGCGGCTCTCGGGCCTCAAGCTGGGCCTCCTGATCAACTGCAACGTGTTCCCCGTCGTGAAGGGCGTGCACCGGATTGTGAGCAAGCCATGAAACTGCTGATGATCGACAACTACGACAGCTTCACCTACAACATCGTTCAGTACCTGGGCGAGCTGGGTGTGGATGTGCAGGTACATCGCAACGACGAGATCACGGTGGCGCAGATCGGCGAGCTGATCGCTGCCGGCGTGACTCGGCTCGTTGTCTCGCCCGGACCTTGTTCCCCGGCGGAGGCGGGCGTTTCGGTGGCGGCCATCAAGGAATTCGCGGGCAAGCTGCCGATCCTCGGCGTGTGCCTGGGCCACCAGGCCATCGGCGCGGCCTTCGGCGGCAAGATCGTGCGCGCGCAGCAGCTGATGCACGGCAAGACCAGCGAGATCACGACCACGCGCGAAGGCGTGTTCGCGGGGCTGCCCGAGAAATTCATCGTCAACCGGTACCACTCGCTCTCGATCGAGCGCGAGAGCTGCCCATCAGCCCTGGCTGTCACCGCCTGGACCGACGACGGCGAGATCATGGGCGTGCGGCATACCGGATTTGCGCACGATGTGCGCATCGAAGGCGTGCAGTTCCATCCCGAATCGATCCTCACCGAGCATGGCCACGCGATGCTCAAGAACTTCCTGGACTGAGCCACACCATGACCGATCGCACCACCCTCGTCGACCTGCGCAGCGACACCGTCACCCAACCCACGCCCGCGATGCGCGAGGCCATGATGGCGGCGCCGCTCGGCGACGACGTCTTCGGCACCGACCCGAGCGTCAACGCGCTGCAGGAAAAGATCGCCAGCGCTGCTGGGCTTCGAGGCGGCGCTCTTCGTGCCGACCGGCACGCAGAGCAACCTGTGCGCGATCCTCTCGCACTGCGGCCGCGGCGACGAGTACATCGTCAGCCAGCAGGCGCACTGCTACCGCTAGGAAGGCGGTGGTGCCGCGGTGTTCGGCAGCGTACAGCCGCAACCGCTCGACCATGCACCCGACGGCACGCTGCCGCTCGCGCAGATCGAGGCGTCCATCAAGCCCGATGACGCGCATTTCGCGCGCACGCGCTTGCTGGCGCTCGAGAACACGCTGGGCGGCAAGCTGCTGCCCTTCGACTATGTGCAGGCGGCAACGGAACTGGCAAAGAGCAAGGGGCTGCAGCGGCATCTGGACGGGGCGCGCCTCTTCAATGCCGCCACGGCGCAGGCCGCGCAGAACACGCGCAGCGACATCCGCGCCGAAGCCCGCCGCATCGCGCAGTGCTTCGACAGCGTCTCGGTCTGCTTCAGCAAGGGCCTGGGCGCACCCATCGGCTCGGCGCTGGTCGATTCGCGCGAGTTCAAGTTCATCGCGCGAGCGCACCGCATCCGCAAGATGGCAGGCGGCGGCATGCGGCAGGCCGGGCTGCTCGCGGCTGCTGCCTCGCACGCGCTTGATCACCACGTCGATCGCCTCGCAGACGACCACGCACTGGCCCAGCGCCTGGCGCAGGGGCTGGAAGGCAGTCGAAGGACTGAAGGTCGAGGCGCCGCACACGAACATCGTGTTCGTCGATCTCACGGGCGCGGCACAGGCGCGTTCGTCGGAACTGATCGCGAGCCTCAACCAGCAGGGCATTCTCGCGACAGGGCTTTATCGCCTGCGCTTCGTGACGCACCTCGATGTCGACGCGGCCGGCGTGGACCGCGCCGTGGCCGCGATCCGCGCCTTCTTCAAATCCTGAACCCGGCGAGGACGCGATGCCCGATCTTCCCCATCTGCTCGCCTTCATCGCCGTCGGCTGGCTGCTGAACCTCACGCCGGGGCCCGACGTGCTCTACATCGTGGCGAACTCGCTGCGTTCGGGCGTGCGCGCCGGCATCGTGGGCGGGCTCGGCATCCTCGCAGGCTGCTTCGTCCACATCTTCGCGGCCGCGATCGGCGTCGGCACGCTGCTGGCCACCTCGGCGGCGGCCTTCACGGTGCTCAAGTACGTCGGCGCGGCCTACCTGCTGTACCTCGGCGTTCGCATGGTGCTGTCGCGCGCCAGGCGGCCGACCGACCTGGAAGAAGCGGCAGCCGCCGCGCCGGCCGAGCGCGGACTCAAGGACATCTTTCTCGGCGGCTTCTGGACCAATGTGCTGAACCCCAAGGTCGCCTTGTTCTTCCTGGCCTTCGTGCCGCAGTTCATCGCACCCGACGCCGACGACAAGGGCCTGTACTTCGTGCTGCTGGGCATTCTGTTCAACCTCAAGTCCATTCCCGTCATCGTGGGATGGGCCGCATTCGCGGGCTGGATGGCGCGCCGCAGCGCGGTGCAGAAGGGCATGCACTGGCTCGATCGCGCGGCAGGCGTCCTCTTCATCGGCTTCGGCCTCAAGCTCGCGTTCACCGACGCACCGGCCGTTCGCGTCGGCCACTGACACATACCGAGGAGACTCACCATGATCACCCCCCAGGAAGCGCTGCAGCGCACCATCGAACACCGCGAAGTCTTCCACGACGAGATGCTGCACATCGTGCGGCTCATCATGAGCGGCGAGTGTTCGCCCGTGATGATGGCCGCGCTGATCACCGGCCTGCGCGTCAAGAAGGAAACCATCGGCGAGATCACCGCCGTCGCGCAGGTGATGCGCGAGGTGTCGACCAAGGTGCCCGTCAAGGACACCACGCACCTCGTCGACATCGTCGGCACGGGGGGTGACGGCTCGCACACCTTCAACATCTCGACCTGCTCGATGTTCGTCGCGGCCGCGGCCGGCGCGAAGGTCAGCAAGCACGGCGGGCGCAGCGTGTCGAGCAAGTCGGGCAGTGCCGACGTGCTGGAGTCGCTGGGCGTGAACATCAACCTGAAGCCCGAGCAGATCGCGCGCTCCATCGAGGAGTGCGGCATCGGCTTCATGTTCGCGCCGAACCACCATCCGGCGATGAAGAACGTCGCACCGGTGCGCAAGGAACTGGGCATCAAGACCATCTTCAACATCCTCGGGCCGCTGACCAATCCGGCCGAGGCTCCGAACATCCTGATGGGCGTGTTCCACCCCGACCTCGTGGGCATCCAGGTGCGCGCGCTGCAGCGGCTCGGTACCGAGCATGCGCTGGTGGTCTACGGGCGCGACGGCATGGATGCAATCTCGCTGGGCGCCGCCACGATGGTGGGCGAGCTCAAGGACGGCGAGATCCGCGAGTACGAACTGCACCCCGAGGACTTCGGCTTTGCGATGTCGAGCAACCGCGCGCTGCGTGTGGAAACGCCCGAGCAATCGAAGACGATGCTGCTGGGGGTGCTCGACAATCAGGCCGACCCGGCCCTCGACATCGTGCTGCTGAACGCCGGCGCGGCGCTGTATGCGGCCAATGTGGTCGACTCGGTGGCTGCGGGCGTCGAACGCTCGCGCACGGCCATTGCGTCGGGCGCTGCCAAGGCCAAGCTCGCCGAGCTGGTCAAGGCCTCGGCGACCGTCTGAGCCCAGAGAAAACCGAAAGCACTAAAAGCCATGTCCGACATCCTCGACAAGATCGTTGCCGTCAAGCACCAGGAGAGCGCGGCTGCGCAGAAGCGCACCTCGCTCGAAGCTGTCCGCTTCGACGCCGAAAGCCGCGTGCTGACGCGTGACTTCGAAGCCGCATTGCGCGCCAAGATCGCTGCCGGCCAGGCCGCCGTGATCGCCGAAGTCAAGAAGGCCAGCCCGAGCAAGGGCGTGCTGCGTGAAGACTTCATTCCGGCCGACATCGCGCAGAGCTATGCCGAGGGCGACGGTGTCGTCAGCGCGGCCTGCCTTTCGGTGCTGACCGACAAGCAGTTCTTCCAGGGCGGCGTCGACTACCTCAAGCAGGCCCGGGCCTCGTGCGACCTGCCGGTGCTGCGCAAGGACTTCATCGTCGACGCGTACCAGGTGTACGAATCGCGCGCGATGGGGGCCGACGCGATCCTGTTGATCGCTGCCTGCCTCGACGATGCGCAGATGAAGGATTACGAGGCCATTGCGCGCGGGCTCGGCATGGCTGTGCTGGTCGAGGTGCATGACGCGGCCGAACTCGACCGCGCGCTCAAGCTCAAGACGCCGCTCATTGGCGTGAACAACCGCAATCTGCGCAACTTCGAGGTGTCGATCCAGGCCACCATCGATCTGCTGCCCAGGCTGCCGGCCGATCGCCTGGCAGTGACCGAATCCGGCATCGCCACGCGCGAAGACGTCGCCACGCTGCGTGCGGCCGGCGTCAATGCCTTCCTGGTCGGCGAAGCGTTCATGCGCGCCAAGGAACCCGGCGAGGCCCTCGCTGCGTTGTTCCAATGAGCCGGCAGGATCAGCTGTCGAGCAGCGACCCTGCCGACTGGCCGGTGGCGCCGGGCTGGCAGCCGCTGGTCGATGACTTCTTCGCGGGCGCTGTCGGGCAGAAGTTGCAGGGTTTCCTGCGCGAGCGCCTCGATGCGGGCGCCGTGATCTTTCCGCCGCAGCCGCTGCGGGCCTTGGAACTCACGCCGCCTGAAGATGTGCGTGTCGTGATCCTGGGCCAAGACCCGTACCACGGGCGTGGCCAGGCGGAAGGGCTCGCGTTCTCGGTGGCGCCCGGCGTGGCGCTGCCACCGTCGCTGCGCAACATCTTCAAGGAGCTTCAGCGCGATCTCGGCACGCCGCCGCCGCCGTTCCCGAATCCGGGCGGCAGCCTCGTGAAATGGGCGACCCACGGCGTGCTGCTGCTCAACACCTGTCTCACGGTCGAAGAAGCCCAGCCGGCGAACCATGCAGGCCGTGGCTGGGAGGTGCTGACCGATGCCGTCATCCGACATGTATCCGACGGCGCAAAACCTGTTGTTTTTATGCTGTGGGGCTCGCATGCGCAAAGTAAGCGCGCGTTGATCGACGTTAAGCGCCACAAGGTGCTGATGTCGAATCATCCGTCGCCGCTTTCCGCGTTGCGGCCACCCGTGCCGTTCATCGGTTGCGGGCATTTCGGCAAAGCACGCGCCTGGCGGGAGGCGCACCAGGCGGGCGGCTGAATTCGCGGATAATCCGCGCGGTTCCCGCCTCGTGCAGTTCTCCCGCTTCTTCTTGGTGCTGGGGGTTCTGTGTAGTCACAAAACCGTGCTATATTTCAAGGTTCGCCGGAGAGGTGGCCGAGTGGTTAATGGCAGCAGACTGTAAATCTGCCCTCTTACGAGTACGCTGGTTCGAATCCAGCCCTCTCCACCAGCGATGAATTTGGTTTCTAAGAGCGATTGGATCTAGCGCTTTGGGTGCCTTGAAGTGCCCCCGATGCGGGAGTAGTTCAATGGTAGAACCCCAGCCTTCCAAGCTGATGACGCGGGTTCGATTCCCGTCTCCCGCTCCAGAGACCCGGTTCACCGCCGGAAAAGCGATTGGTTAGACAAAGCCCTTTTGGCTCAGTGGTAGAGCACCCCCTTGGTAAGGGGGAGGTCGCAGGTCCGATTCCCGCAAAGGGCACCAGTTTTTGGGGGTTGCAACGGCAGGTTTGCAACCCATCTGCATACGTTGAAATCGTTTTTTTCGGAGTCGAGAAAATGGCAAAAGGTAAGTTCACCCGCACCAAGCCGCACGTGAACGTGGGCACGATCGGTCACGTTGACCACGGCAAGACCACGCTGACGGCTGCAATCGCAACCGTTCTGTCGGCCAAGTTCGGCGGCGAAGCCAAGGCTTACGACCA
>CAMATD010000015.1 GCA_945860785.1 Variovorax sp. YR752
GTGTCCTGAGTCGGCAGCGGCTCGGAGCTTGGCGTGCTGCTGTTCAGGGCGCGCTCACGCCGACGGTGTACTCTGCTCCGCGAATGTCCCCCGCCTCGCTCCTCCTGTATTTCGCTGCGCAGAGCACACCGCCGGCGTGAGCGTTCAGAGCACTGGTTGATCGGCCGCACACCAGCAGCGTGTCCTGCGCACGCACCCCGAACGGGTCCGCGCACCACCAGCATCTGCATGGCCCTGAATAGACCGCGAACAGGCTCTAAGTGAGGTTCGCGCCCGCCATCCGCGCCGCATACGACTTGAGCAGCGCCTCGTAGCAAAGACACAGTGGCATGGCGATGAACACCATGCCCGCCACATAGATCACCAGGCTCATCACGGGGAATTCATCGCCGCCCCAGTGAGGGATCGACGTGGCCAGTGCAACGAGCGCGATGACCGCGATCACCACATGCAGCGCGCTGCGCACGAGCGTGATCCGCGGGGATGATGCCGGATCCGGTGCGGGGCTGAGGTCGCCCTTGTCTCCATCATTGTTCATCGTCGCTCCTCGGTGAAGGCGTCGATGATTCTTGATCGTGCTCACGGCCCGGTCAAGATCGAAGTCCCTTGGTACCTCGGTCCAAGGCTCAGTCGTACTTCACCGTGTAGATCAGGTCCAGCCCGCTTTTCTGGCCGGCCTGTCCGCGCAGCGTGAGACGCTGCGTGAGGTCGAAGAAGATGAAGATCGTGCCGAAGGTGCCGCCCAGACTGCGTTCGTAGGTCACGTAGAAATCCTTCGACAACCGCTTGCCCAGCGTCACGGCCGATTCGCGCAGGTCGCCGCCGCTGCCGGGCCCCTTGAAGCCGAGTTCGTCGAGGCCGAAGCGGCTGGCCAGGCTGCCGCCGCTGCCGCTCTTGCCGATCTTGCCCAGCACGGCCAGTGCGGCCTGCTGCAGCAGCGCAGATTCGCCGCCGCTGGTGGCCGAGGCGCGCCCCAGGATCACCCACGACAGCGTTTCGGCATCGGACAGCGCCGGCTCCGAGTAGAGCTTGACGCGCGGCGATTGCGCGGAGCCGGTGATCTGCACGCCGGCGCGCTGCGAGAGGTTCGGCCGGATCGCGAGGATGTCGAGCGCCGGGTTGTCGAAAGGCCCGTTGAAGCGCGCCATGCCGGTCTCCAGGTCCAGCTGCTGGCCGTAGGCGCGGTACTGGCCCTTCACGGTCTTGACCTCGCCGGTGATGCGCGGCGGCGCGTTCAGCTTGGTGCTGCGGATCTCGAGGTTGCCTTCGAGCCGCGTGGTGATGCCGCGCCCCTGCACCGCGAAGTCGTCGCCGAGGTCGAAGTTCACCACGATGTCGGGCGGCTTGGCGGTCTGGGGCTTCGCGGCCTGGGCGTCGGCGCGCGCGGATTCGCGCTGCACGGCTTCGGCCGCCTCGCGCTCTTTGGCGGCCGAGCGCACGACCACGTCGCTGCCGAGGCTGGGCGCCGTTTCGTCGGGCAGGATGATCACGGCGCGGTCGGTCTTGAGCTTGCCGCGCACGGTGAACTGCCCGTTGTCGAGCCGCGCCTGCAGTTCACCCGAGAGCGTGACCTGCCGGTCTGTGCGCACCAGCACGCGCAGCGCGTGCAGCTCGCCTTGCAGCGCCATGCGGATGCTGGGGCTGGAGGCACCCGATGCGCCCCAGCTGAGATCGCCGTGCGCCGACAGCGATCCGCCGTCGGTGGTGGCTTCGCTCGCCGCGGTGCTGCGGTTGCCGCTCTGGCCGCCGATGCGGGCGGAGCTGCCGGTGCCGCCCTTGAGCGTGAATTCGGTGATCTCGACGCGCTCGCCGGTCATGGTGGCGCGCAGGCGGCCGTCGCGCATGTCCAGGCCTTCGACCGGCGCGCGCAATGCGAGCTTGTCGGCGCCGAGCGTGCCGTTCCAGCGCGGCGCCGCGCGGTTGCCCGAGAGCGCGGCGTTGGCGTCCAGCGTGCCGGCGATGCGCCAGCCCGGCGGCGCGAGCATCGACCACACGCCGAGGTTGGGCAGCGCGGCCTTGATGGTGCCGCCCAGCGGCGCATCGGGTGCCCATTGCCAGCCGCCTGCGCGCTGCTGCACGCGCGTGTTCAGGTCGGCGTTGATCTGGCCTGCGCGTTCGCTGTCCCACGCGAGGGTGGCGCGCACCGCGTCGCCCTGTGCATCGAGCTTCAGCTCGGCTTGGCGCAGGCCGGCGGGCGTGCTCGGCGCTTCCGCGCCGGCGCTGGCGGAGTTCATCGTGCGCTCGCTCGCGGTGCCGCGCTGCGCCGGTGCGTTCGCGTTCTCGATCCGGCGCTGGATGGTCTGCCAGCCGCCCTGCCAGCTGGCATCGAGCCTGGCGGAGCCCTTGGCCGTCGCGAGAGGCCTGGCAGGGCTTCGACCCAGCGCTGCACCGCGTCGGCGTCGTCGATGCGTGCCTTGATGTCGCCGCTGCCCGCCGACGGCGCGATGCGGCCTTCGAATTGCGCGCCGCCGCCCGGCAGCGTGAGGTTCAGCTTGCCGCTGGCGGCCTGCTCGGCCACGCGCACCTGCAGCTTGCCGTCGATGCTGGCGCGCTGGGCCTCGATGCGCAGCGTGCGCAGGTCCAGCACCTGGTCTTTCCACTGGCCCTGGGTCAGCGCGCGGTCGAGTGCGAAGCCGGGCAAGGCCTTGCTGCTGGCGCCGCCCTCGGCCCTGAGCGCCACGTCGAAGGAGATCGTGTCCTCGCGCTGCTGGGCCGTGACCTGACCGCTGACGGGCGCGCCGGAGAGTTCGCTGTGCAGCGCGCCGGGCCGCACGCCGCGCACCGTGGCGCGCGCTTGCCAGGGCGAGGGGGCAGGGCTCCAGCGGCCTTCGGCCTCGATGCGGCCGCCGCCCGCGCGCACCGTGGCTGCGGGGATGGTCCAGTTGGTGCCGTCGAAACCCACGCGGCCCTGGACCTGTTCGACCGGCAGCCTCGCTTCATCCCAAGGGCCGGGCACGGCGTTGCGGATGTCGGCCGAAGCCTTCCATGCGGCCGGGCCCGCGTCCGCATCGGGCTGGAGCGAGACGGTGCCGGTGAGCTGCGTTTCAGGCGCGCCCGGCCACAGGCTCGATGCATCGACGTTGCGAAGGTCGGCCTTGGCATCGATCACCGGTTGCGGCAGCCAGGGCGCGATCTGCGCCTGCAGCGTGGCCTCCATCGGCGCCTCGGCGTTTTCTTCGGCGGGCTTGAGTTCGGCGGCGACCTGCAGCCGCGCCGCCGTGCCCGACAGCGTGCCCTTCACCGTCGCCTGCGCCAGCACGTCGATGCTGTGGTCCTCGGCCAGCGGCGCCTTCACGCGGCCGTCGAGCGAAGCATCGAGTGCCATCGGGGCGGGGCCTTGCAGCTTGACGCGCGCGCTGTAGTGGCCGTCGGCGATGTCGACGCCCTTCACTTCGAGCGCCTGTTCTGCGTTCTTGTAGATGTAGCTGCCGGTGAGGTTTTTGGCCTGCAGCGCGGGCGGGCCGGCCCAGCGCAGCTCGTCGATGCGGAAGGGCACGTCCACGTCGACCGGGAGCACCAGCTGCTGCAACGGCTCGACGGGTTTGTCGCTTGGCGGGCCGCGGCGCTCGATCAGCACCTGCACCGCATGCACCTCGCCGAGCTGCACCTTGCGCTTGAAGAGTGGCGCGAGCTGCCAGCCGATGTGCCCGCCGGTGCGCAGTGATCCGGTCACGTCGCGGCTCTCGAGCGACTGCCCCGCGGG
Source organism: Variovorax sp. YR752 (assembly GCA_945860785.1). Lineage (GTDB taxonomy): Bacteria > Pseudomonadota > Gammaproteobacteria > Burkholderiales > Burkholderiaceae_C > Variovorax. Next base: position 3,704 of record CAMATD010000015.1, read on the forward strand.
CAGCCGCTGCGCCGCCTGTGCGAGCGCGAAGGCCAGCGACTGGTTCGAGCCCAGCCACCACCAGGCACCCGCGCCGAGCAGGAGCACCACCACGAACAGGCCCGCCACGGTCCAGGCCAGCGCGCGCATCACCCGGCGCACGCGCGAGCGCATGGCGACGGGCGGCGTGGGCGTGGAGGCGGGGGCTGTCGACATCGGTGGCACAGAGGATCAGAAGGTGAAGCCGGAATTTCTTCGAGTCCAGCCCATAGGCGAGATCGGCCTGCACCGGCCCGACCGGGCTGCGCCAGCGCGCGCCGACGCCCACGCCCACCTTGGGCTTGAGCTCGCCGGGCTTGTCCGCCACGGCGCCGGCATCGACGAAGACCACGCTCTCCCATTCGGTGAGCTTGTTGTTGTAGACGAAGGGCCGCTGCCACTCGACGCTCGCCACGCCGAGATAGCGGCCCGAGACGGTCTGGCCATCGGCGCGCACGGTGCCGATCTGCTTGTAGCTGTAGCCGCGCACGGTGGTGTCGCCGCCGGTCAGGAACATGAGAGTGGAGGGAATCTGCGCGCTCTCCTTGGCTGCCACCGCACCGGCCTCGATGCGCAGCTGCAGGCGGCTGCGGCGCGCGCGCGTTTCGGTGTCTTCGGCCGAGCCGATGGGCACGACGCCGAGCCAGCGTGCATAGGTGCGCGTGAAGGGCAGGCGCTCGCCGGTGAGCGTGTAGCCCGCCGCCACTTCGAGCGCGAGGGCATGGTCGCGCGTGGGTGCGGCGTTGTTGTCGAAGTAGCGCCCGGTCCAGCCCCAGTTGGCGGTGACCGCCGAAGCCGAGGGCGGCGCGTTGATGCCGCGGTGCTGCGCGTAGTCGTACTGCAGGAAGTAGCTGCGGTCGATGTGGTCGCTAGCCTTGTTGCGCCCGCCGCGCAGCCGCCCGCTGTCGACGATGTAGCTGCCCGATGTCTCGCGCTTGAGCTCGGCGCCGGAAAACCAGCGCCAGCCGCGGTCGTCGGGGATCGCGTTCCACTCGGTGCCGAGCGACTTGACGTCGTTGTCCACCGAGAGCCGCGAAACCGCGCGCCAGCCGAGCAGCGGGATCTGGTTGTGGATGTGGTCGATCGAAAGACGCGGGCCGTTGTCGGTGGTGAAGCCCGCGCCCATCACCACCTTCTGCAGCGGCGCCTCGCGCAGCTGCGCGATCACGGGCGCGGCCAGCGGGTTGCCGCTCTCGGTGTCGAGCGTGAGGAACACGGAGTCGTAGTAGCCGCTGCTGGCTAGGCGCTGCTGGGCGTCGAGCAGCTTCTGCTGGTCGTAGTCGGTGCCGCTGGGCAGGCGCGCGATGCGGCGCGCGCCGTCGGGGTCGTAGCGCTGGATGCCGCGCAGCATCAACGGACCGAACTTGTAGGCGGGGCCCGACTGGTAGGTGACGCTCAGGCGCGCCTCGCTGCGGTCGGCATCGACCTCGGCGCGGCTGACCTCGATGTTGCCGGTGGGGAAGCGCTTGGCGGTGAGGCTGCGCAGCGCGATGGTCTTGGCGTCGTCCCAGGCCTGCTGGGTGAAGGGCAGGCCGGCGCGCAAGGCCCAGCCGGTGCGGATCGAGTCGCGCTGTGCTTCGGCGGTCGCGTCGTTGGCGATGGCGCCGGCGTAGCTGATCTGCACGTTGCTCACCTTGGTGAGCTCGCCGGGCGCGACGGTGATGACGATTTCGCGCGGGGCCTTGGCGCTCTCGGGCGTCTCGTTGAGTTCGAGCGTCAGCGTGGGTGTGAAGTAGCCGAGGGTGCCGAGCAGCTCTCGGGCATTGGCTTCGGCGGCCACCATGAGGCGGGAGATTTCGGTGGCGCCGAGGTCGTCGAGTTCGCGGTAGCGCTGGATTTCGAGGTGAAGCGCGAGGTAGTCGCGCACCGTTTCAGGCCCGCGCACATCGACGGTGAAGGCGTCGCGCTTGTCGGTTTTCTTCTCGTCCTTGCTGTCCTTGGCGGAGGTGCTGTCAGCATCGCCGCTGCGCACGAGGCCCGCGACGGGCTTGCCTTCGGTGGCCTCTTTTTTCGGCAGCAAGCTGCAGCTTTACAAAAGAAGGACGCCGGAAAAAAGCAAAGCCGGCCACCACGCCGGCGAAAAAACAGAAACCACCCTGACCATGGGCGAATTCTGACAGCAAGATCCGCCGGTTCCTGAAGCTTCCGGATACAGGTGGGTGCCGTCCTACTTGGACAGCATGCGCATCGCGTCCTCAAGCCCGCGCAGCGTGAGCGGGTACATGCGGTTCGACATCAGCTGCTGCATCACTGCAATGCTTTGCCGGTATTGCCACACGCCTTGCGGCTCCGGGTTGATCCAGGCGAACTTCGGGAAGGTGTGCGTCAGGCGCTGGATCCACTCGGCGCCAGCCTCTTCGTTGTTGTATTCGACGCTGCCGCCGGGCTGCAGGATCTCGTACGGGCTCATGGTCGCATCGCCGACGAAGATGAGCTTGTAGTCCTTGTTGTACTTGCGCAGGATGTCCCAGGTCGCGAACTTCTCGGAGAAGCGGCGCTTGTTGTTCTTCCACATGAAGTCGTAGACGCAGTTGTGGAAGTAGTAGAACTCGAGGTGCTTGAACTCGGTCTTCACGGCCGAGAACAGCTCTTCCACGCGCTGGATGTGCTCGTCCATCGTGCCGCCCACGTCCATCAGCAGCAGCACCTTGACGTTGTTGTGGCGCTCGGGCCGCATCTTGATGTCGAGGTAGCCGGCATTGGCCGCGGTCGAGTGGATGGTGTGGTCGAGGTCCAGCTCTTCCTCGTGGCCTTCGCGCGCGAACTTGCGCAGGCGCCGCAGCGCGACCTTGATGTTGCGCGTGCCCAGCTCCTGGCTGTCGTCGTAGTCCTTGTAGGCGCGCTGGTCCCACACCTTCACGGCGCTCTTGTTCTTGCCGGCGCCGCCGATGCGGATGCCCTGCGGGTTGTAGCCGCCGTTGCCGAAGGGCGAGGTGCCGCCGGTGCCGATCCACTTGCTGCCGCCCTCGTGGCGCTCTTTCTGCTCTTCGAAACGCTTCTTGAGCGTGTCCATGAGCTCGTCCCAGTCCATCTTCTCGATCTTGGCTTTTTCTTCCGCGGTGAACTCGCGTTCGAGCGTCTTCTTGAGCCAGTCGAGCGGCACTTCCTTCGTGAAGTCGGCCAGCATCTCGACGCCCTTGAAGTAGGCGGCGAAGGCGCGGTCGAACTTGTCGTAGTGCTTCTCGTCCTTCACGAGCGCGGTGCGCGAGAGATAGTAGAAGTCGTCGATGCCGTAGGCGCCGTCGGAGTTGGGGCCCACCACGTCGGCCTGCAGCGCTTCGAGCAGCGTGAGGTATTCCTTGACGGACACAGGCAGCTTGGCCGAGCGCAGGGTGTAGAAGAAATCGATCAGCATGGCGGGCTTTTCCTTCAGCTTCGCGGCTTGTCGAGCAGGTAGAGCAACTGGGCTTTCACCTCGGGCCACTCGCCTGCGCGGAGGCTGTACATGACGGTGTCGCGGATGGTGCCGTCGCGGCGCATCGCGTTGCCGCGGATCACGCCGTCTTTTTTCGCGCCCAGGCGCTCGATGGCGCGCTGCGAGGCGAAGTTGAAATTGTCGGTGCGCCAGCCCACCACGCTGCAGCCCAGCGCGTCGAAGGCGTGGCTCACGCATGAGCAGCTTGCAGGTGGTGTTGACGTGGGTGCGCTGGCAGCGTGCGGCGTACCAAGTGTAGCCAATCTCGACGCGCTTCACGCCCGGCAGGATGTCGTGGAAGCTGGTGCTCCCGAGCACCGTGCCGGTGGCGGCCTCGGTAACGGCGAAGGCAAAGCGGTCGGCCGTCTTCAGCGCGGTCTCGATGTAGGCGCGAGTGTTCTCCGGCTCGGGCACGGAGGTGACGCGCAGCTTCCAGAGCTCGCCATCGGCGGCCGCGGCGCGCAGGCCCTCTTCATGGTCCAGCGACAGCGGCACCAGGGCCAGGTCGCGGGCCTTCAGCGTGACGGGTTCGACGAACGCCATTTCCAGGACTCTCCGTGTTTTCAGCTTCTGGGATTGCCGTATTTGCGCACATACCAGGCGCGTGCCAACTGCACCCCGCCACCGCCGCCCAGGCCGATCAGCAGGATGCCGAAGATCTCCTTGTTGCCGTAGCCGCCGGCGCCGAAGGCATCGAGCCCCAGCAACAGGCCGACCCCGCGGCCCAGCAGCGCACCCGCCACGAACAGCACCGCCTGGGCCACGCCCAGCCTGAGCAGTTGGCTCGTGGAGTGCGGCGTCTGGCTCATCGGTTGTTGCGTTGCATGAAGACGAGCTTCTCGAACAGGGTCACGTCCTGCTCGTTCTTGAGCAGCGCGCCCACCAGCGGCGGCACTGCCACCTTGTCGTCCTTGCTCTGCAGGGCTTCGAGCGGAATGTCTTCGGCCACCAGCAGCTTGAGCCAGTCGAGCAGCTCGGAGGTCGAGGGCTTCTTCTTGAGACCCGGCAGGTTGCGCACGTCGTAGAAGGTCTTCATCGCGGCCGTGGGCAACTCCTGCTTGAGGCCGGGGAAGTGCACGGCCACGATGTGCTTCATCGTCTCGGCGTCGGGGAACTTGATGTAGTGGAAGAAGCAGCGGCGCAGGAACGCGTCGGGCAGCTCCTTCTCGTTGTTGGAGGTGATGAACACCACCGGCCGGTGCTTGGCGCGGATGAGTTCGCGCGTCTCGTAGCAGTAGAACTCCATACGGTCGATTTCGCGCAGCAGGTCGTTCGGGAATTCGATGTCGGCCTTGTCGATCTCGTCGATCAAGAGCGCCACTGGCTGGTCGGCCGTGAAGGCCTGCCAGAGCACGCCCTTGACGATGTAGTTGTTGATGTCCTTGACGCGTTCGCCGCCCTCGACGCCCGAGAGCTGCGAGTCGCGCAGGCGGCTCACCGCATCGTATTCATACAGGCCCTGCTGTGCCTTGGTGGTCGACTTGATGTGCCACTGCAGGAGCGGCAGCTTGAGCGCCTCCGCCACTTCCTCGGCCAGCATGGTCTTGCCCGTGCCGGGCTCGCCCTTGACGAGCAGCGGGCGCTTGAGCGTGATGGCGGCGTTGACTGCTAGCATCAGGTCCTGTGTGGCGACGTAGTTGTCTGAGCCCTTGAATTTCATGAGTGAACGAGAAGCGAGGTGGAAAGGCAGGGTGGAGAAAAGAACACACTCGATTCGCATTGCACAGCCTCTTCGGCGGCCTCTGCGGGTTCCCCTGGGACCCTTGCATATAATCGAATGTTGATTCGAAAAACTGTATCTCCACGAGATTGTGCGCGCAAAATGAACAAGCTGTTGACCACGATGTTTGCCCTTGCTGTCGCTTGCGTGACGCTCTCGGCAGAAGCCCAGCAAGTCACGGGCAAGCCCCAGGACGGCGCCAGGAAGGTTGCAATGTGCGTGGGCTGCCACGGCATCATTGGCTACCAGGCCAGCTTCCCGGAGATCTACAAGGTGCCGATGATCGCTGGCCAGAGCGCCACCTACATCGTCTCCGCGCTTACCGCGTACAAGGGCGGCGACCGCAAGCACCCCACCATGCGCGCCATTGCCGACACGCTCACCGAGCAGGACATGGCCGACCTGGCCGCCTACTACAGCCAGCTGGGCGTGAAGGAAGGCGATGCACCGCCGGTCGCGCTGGCCAAGGCCACGCCCGACAACATCCAGGCACTCATCTCGCGTGACAAGGACAACAGCTGCACCAAGTGCCACGGCGCCAACTTCAACACGCCGAACGACGGCACCGTGCCCAAGCTGGCCGGCCAGCACGCCGACTACCTCTTCGTGGCGCTCAAGTCGTACCGCGTCAAGAACAACCCGCACCTCGGCCGCTCGAACGCGGTGATGGCCGGGCAGGTCGAACCCAAGAAGTTCACCAACGCCGAACTCAAGACGCTGGCCAGCTACATCAGCTCGGTGCCCGGCGAACTGAAGACGGTGCCCGAGTCGCGCATCCATCACGGCGCGTAGTAACGAACAAGCGTTCCGCTCCAAGCAAAAAAGCCCGCGCGATGCGGGCTTTTTTGTGTCCGGGATTTCCCTGACTGGGATCAGACGTCGAAGAAGGCCGTCTCGTTCGCACCCTACATGCGGCTGTCGAAGCGGTAGCTCACCGCGCCGCCCTGTTCGACGCGCTCGGCGATCAGCGTGTGGCGGCGGTCGGCCGGCACGCTCTGCAGCACGGCGTCCTTCGCATTGGCCTCGGCCTCGTCGCTGAAATACACGCGCGTGAACGCATGCAGCAGCAGGCCGCGCATCAGCACGATCACATTGATGTGCGGTGCCTCGCCGGGCGTCTCGGCACCGGGCTTGACGGTGTGGAACACGAAGCGGTTCTGCGCATCGGTGCCGGTGCCGACACGGCCGAAGGCGCGAAAGCCCAGCGCGCGGGCTTCATCGGGCGTTTGCGGGTAGCGGCCTTCGCCATCGGCCTGGCTGATCTCGACCAGCGCGTCGTTGATCGGGTTGCCGTCGCCGTCGATCACCCGGTCTTCGAGGCGGATGTGTTGGCCCGCGGCGCCGTCGAGCGCCAAGACGGCGTCGAAGGGCTGGTCGAAGTCGTAGCCGTACTGCGTGGCGGTGAGGCCATAGGCGAAGTAGGGGCCCACGGTCTGGGAAGGGATCTGGCCGAAGTCGGCTTCCTGTGCGGTCATCAACATGGTGGGTGTCTCCTTGCGGCTCAGCGGTTCTCGAACGGCGTTTCGTCGGCGCCGCGCAGCACGATGTCGAACTGGTAGCCCAGCGCGTAGCCCTCTTCGGTGATGTCGAGGCTGAAGTCGGCAATCAGGCGGTTGCGGTAGCGCTCGGGCGTGCCGGTGATCATCGGGTCGTACTGCATCAGCGGGTCGCCGGGGAAGTACATCTGCGTGACTAGGCGGCTGGCAAAGCTCTGGCCGAACAGCGACAGGTGAATGTGCTGCGGGCGCCAGGCGTTCGGGTGATTGCCCCAGGGGTAGGCACCGGGCTTGATGGTCAGGAAGCGGTAGCGGCCTTCGCTGTCGGTCAGGCAGCGGCCGGCGCCGAGGAAGTTGGGATCGAGCGGCGCGTCGTGCTGGTCGACCTTGTGGACGTAGCGGCCCGAGGCGTTGGCCTGCCACAGCTCGACCAGCGTGTTGGCGACCGGGCGGCGGCGCTCGTCGAGCACTTGGCCCGTGAGGATCATGCGTTCGCCCAGCGGCTCGCCGTTGCGGCGCGCGTTGCGCGTGAGGTCGTGGTCGAACTTGCCGATGCTGTCGTGGCCGTACACCGGCTGCTGCAGCTCGCCCAGCGAGGCCTTCAGCGGGATCAGCGGCTTTTGCGGGCCGCGCTTCACCGTCGACTTGTAGCCGGGGTAGACGTAGGCGGGGTGGGCTTCCCAGTCGCGTGGGGTGAGCGTGGGCAGAGAGCCCTTGGTCTTGGTCAACATGTGCGTTGTCTCCTGTCGTGGGACGAATCCGGAAGCCTTGACTTTAGAAGCGTCGTTCTATGATGTAAATTGAAGATGGATCCAGTTTCCATAACCAGTAGTCATTGAAAAAGCCCGCCGACCTTCGCTAGGACTTCGTGCGCAGCGTGCAGTTGCGGCATCTGCGCGCCTTCGTCGCGGTGGCGCAGGAGCGCCACTTGGCGCGCGCGGCGGCGCGGCTTGCGCTGAGCCAGCCGGCCGTGTCGAAGACCCTTTCGGAGCTCGAAGCGATCGTGGGCACGCGCCTGGTCGATCGCAGCCAGGCCGGCCGCCGGGGTGTGCAGGGGCTCACGCCGGCCGGCGAGCAGCTGCTGGAGCACGCGCTGCGCGTGCTCGAAGCGCTCGACGCCAGCGCAGAAGCGGTGGCGCCGGCCGTGTTGCCGCTGGCGCTGGCACGGCTTCGGGACCATTGGCCGGCAGCGCAGATCGCAGTGAAGAGCGCCGCCAACGCGGTGCTGCTCGACGAGCTGCGTGCCGGCGAGCTCGATCTGGTGGTGGGCCGCATGAGCGATCCGCGTCTGATGGGCGGCCTGAGCTTCGAGCTGCTGTACACCGAGCCGCTGGTGTTTGCCGTGCGCACCGGCCACCCGCTCGCCCTCAAGGCCGCGCCGGTGCAGGCGGTGCTGGGCTATCCGCTGGTGGTGTACGGCGAGGGCACGATCCCGCGCCACAACACCGAGAGCTTCCTGTCGGCGCGCGGCCTGGTGCTGCCGACCCACGCATTGCAGACGTTGGACGTGGCGGTGGCGCGCGCGCTGGTGGCGGTGTCCGATACGGTCTGGATCACGCCGCTCGGCGCCGCGCGCGACGAGCTGGCCGACGGCCGCCTCGTGCGGCTGCGCATCGACACCACCGGAACGGAAGAGCCGGTCGGCCTGCTGCTGCGCAGCGAGGCCGAGGCTTCGGCGTTGCGCGGCGCGATGGCAGCGTTGCTGCGCGAAGGCGCGAAGAAGCAGCAGGGCGTGTCGCCTGTTCGGCGCCGCCGGTCTGCCGCAAAGTAGGCAGAAACCCTGATCAGTCTTTGGTGGCGCGGCGCTGCACGCAGGCCACGTAGCCTTCGCCATCCGGCGGGCGTCCCGCGCGCTGGCTCTCCCACATCATCTGCCCCAGGCAATCCATCGCTTCGTGATGCGCATGGAGCAGCGAGCCCCGGCGCGCGGCCAGCAGCTCGACGGCCTGGCGGATGCCGCGCGGCTGATCGATGGAGCACTGCTCGCTGATCGACAGATGCATCGACAGATGCAGGAACGGGTTCTCGCGGCCGTTCGATCCGTCGTACACGCGCGCCACCGCCGCCTCGGCATCGACAAGGTCCTCGTGGTACTCGGGGTGTTCGTCGATCCATCCGGCGGCGATGGTCTCGAGCGCTTCCATCGGAAGGCCCTGCCGGTGCTTGGCGTACACGTCGCAGAAGAAGCGGCGCACGTCTTCCTGGGAGGGGTTGAACATATATAGAGAGAGTGGAAGAAAGAAGTGGAGAAAGAGGAGGGAGCGAAGGCTGCTGCGACCCACTGCGAATCTGCGTTTGGATGACCTCAGAACAAGTCCGGCGTTCCGGGTACGTGGCGTTACATCGTTACGTAACGAATCGCGAAATGACCTCCTTACGAGCTGTTTCGATGCGCGGTCCGTGAAGCGTTTTTCAGAAAAATATTCATTGAAATCAATGGCTTGAATCGTTGGCGAGGACTCGTTTGCAGAGCGGCGGAAAAGCGGCACGCAAGTTGCCCCTGTACATGCATCTTTTGTCACAGAGGCTGCCATGACCGCTCAACAAGCATCGAACAATTCGACCGAGGGATTTGCCGCAACCAGCGCAGCCCCTGTGGTCATTGCCCAAGCCACCGTCACTCCGCTAGGCGCTCCCGCGCCGATGAGTTCGATGGCATCTGCCGCCCCCTCCGGGCCTACCAGCGTGGGCACATTGTCCAATGCTACGCCGGGCGTTGCAGTGATGCGCGACGGTGTCCGCATTCCGGTCGATGGCAATCAGACATTGATCCCGGGCGACCGCGTGATCGTTCCGCAAGACGGTCATGCCAATGTGATGTTCCCCGGCTCGGCCACCAACAAGGCGCCGCTGGCCGGTGTCTTCACGGGCGGCACTGACGCCACCATCGGCTCGACCAAGCTGCCCGGTGGTCTCGAACAAGTGAATGTGGATGTCGCCTCGGGCGACCTGCAAGTGACCCCGCCGGACAGCGATGCCGACGCAGCTGCCTTGGCCGTGACCAAGAAGCTCGCCGCAGGCAGCGGCATCGGCCTAGGCGAATTCGCGCTGGGTGCGTTGGGTGCTGCCGCACTGGGTGCCGCGCTAAGCGGCGGCGGTGGTGGCGACAGCAGCGCTGTTCCGTTCTTCATTCCGGGTGTTGGCGAGTCCGACGCGGATGCGGATGCGGATGCGGATGCGGATGCGGATGCGGATGCGGATGCCGATGCCGACGCCGATGCCGACGCCGACGCCGACGCCGACGCCGACGCCGACCACCTGCTCGACCCATCCGACGGCCTCGTCCACGGTGCCATCGGTGCCCTCGACGGCACCCTCTGCCTGGGCGGCGCGCTCGCCCCGGTGTCTCCGCTGGTTGACGGTGTGACCGATGTCGTCGACAGCGTGCTGGCTCCGCTACTCGGTTCCGAATTCACGCCCAACGACCCCAACGAGTTCGACCCGATCGACAACGCCCTCAACAACGTCCTCGACAACGTCCTCGACAACGTCCTCGACAACGTCCTCGACCCGCTCGGCGGAACGCTGACCCCGATCGTGGACGGCCTGCTCGGCACCGGCGTGACCGCGGCGCTGATCCATCAGCTCGAGGGCCAGATCGACTACGTGACCGACGGGCTTCACAACCTTCTGGCCAGTGACGGTGCGCTCGGTGGCCTCGGCCTCGGCGGCCTGATGGGCGACGACGGTGTGGTCGGTGGTCTGCTCGACGGCCTGCTGGGCGACGACGGTCTGGTGGGCGGCTTGCTGGGCCCGGATGGCCTCTTGGGTGGCCTGACCGGCGAAGGCAGCGCCCTTGGCGGCCTGCTCGGCAACGTGCTGGGCGACGACGGCGCGCTCGGCAACCTGCTGGGCGAAGATGGCCTCGCAGGCGGCTTGCTCGGCGTCGACGGCTTGCTCGGCGGCCTGCTCGGTGAAGATGGTCTGCTCGGTAGCGACGGCCTCCTGGGCGGTGTACTCGGCGGTGATGGCGGCCTGCTCGGCGGCGTCCTCGGCGACGACGGCCTGGGCGGCGACGGTCTGGTTGGCGGTCTGCTGGGCGACGAGGGTCTCGTGGGCGGCCTGCTCGGCGGTCTCCTGGGCAGCGATGGTCCGGTTGCCAACATCCTGGAGTCGGTGACGAGCGTGGCGAGCGGCCTGACGGACACCGTCGCACCGATCGTCTCGACCGTGGCAGGTGCCGCTACCAGTGTGGTGGCGCCGGTGACCGACATCCTGGCCGGTGCAACCGGTGCAGTGGCGCCGGTGGTCGACACGGTGAGCACCGTGGTGGACAGCGTCGACCATGTGGTCACCCCACTGGTGACCGAGGTGGTGACTCCGATCACCAGCCTGGTCGATCACACCCTCTCGCCCGTGACGAACATCCTGCACGGCTTGCTGGGTTGAACGAGAACGACGGGAGGAGAAGGGGGAATCGCGGCAGCACCAGGGACAGGCCACCACCGGCCTGTCCCTTGAAAGGAATCGGTATGAAGCACAACAGTTATCAAATATTGGCGGTCGTCGCGTTGGGGGCAAGTCTTGTCGCCTGCGCACCACCCAAGGCCGGTCGCGACGACGCGACCTATTACTACTCGAACAAGGGTGCAGCCGCCGTGGCGAAGGTGGAGCCGGCACCGCCACCGCCGGTGCAAAACGGCCCGGCCTTGAAGATCGTCTATTTCGACTTCGACAAGTACAACATCAGGCCGCAGGACCGCAACATCGTGGAGGCGAATGCGAGCTTCATGAAGAACCGTCCGTCGAGCAAGGTGGTCATCGAAGGCCATACCGACGCGCGCGGCGGCCGCGAATACAACCTCGCGCTGGGGCAACGCCGTTCGGAATCGGTGCAACGGGCGCTCACGCAGCTCGGCGTGCCGGCCGAACGCATCGAAGTCATCAGCTGGGGCATCGAAAAACCCGCGTCTCTCGAAACCACCGAGGAGGGCTATCAGCTCAATCGCCGAGCCGAGTTCAGCTACCGTTGAAAACGGAGAACGGCGATGACTTCGACGGCAGTTTCCGGTCAGCGACCACGTCGAAGCGAGAGCAGATGACGGGCGCGACCGGTCTCCCGCATTTGATCGGGGCCGAATGATGTCCTTCCCAGACCAGCTCCACGCCTGCCACGAACGCCTGGTGTCGGTGTGCGCGGCGCTGCCTGCCCCCTATCCGGCCTTCACGCTTTTCTTCTCGGTCAGCGACGGTTCCCAGCGTGCGCACGTCGTGCATGCGCGGGCCGCCGAATTCGAGACCGCCTGGCGCGAAGGCTCCGACATCGTCGAGCGCTGGGTGCGCGACCACGGCATCGTGTCGCCGTGGCTGCGCATCGACTGGGTCGAGGGCGCGAGCCCGATGGACTGGGTGCAGTTCAAGACCCAGCTCACGGCCGTCAAGCGCAACTACTTTCGTCTCGGGCTGGCTTTCGACCAGGACTTCGAGATCGCCTTCACCGAGCAAGAGCTCAACGCCAACGCGATGCTGTGCGGCGACTCGACCATCGCGCATTCGGTGGTGAACCAGCGCAACTTCGAGGTCTACGGCCAGGCGCGTTTCGAACGCACGCTGGGGCTCGACATGCCGACGGACCAGCCGGTCTACCTGCTCGCGATGGTGGGCGTGTTCTGCCAGCCCGACGGCGTGGTGCACAAGCTCGTCGGCACGGGGCTCGATGCGGGGCGCCGCCAGATGCTGGCGTTGAACCCGCAGTCGGTGCTCGACCTGGTGCGCAGCGGCTCGGCCTACCTCTCGCGCCAGGTGCAGGGCGACGGGCTGTTCGTCTACGGTTACTTCCCGTGCTTCGATCGCCGCATTCCGACCTATGACGCCATGCGCCATGCGAGCGCGATCTACGCGATGCTCGAGGCCTGGGAGCTCACGCGCGACGAGGCGTTGCGCTCGGCCATCGACCGCTCGCTCGAGCATCTCACCAACTGGCTGATCCGCGACTACAAGCTCGCGGACGGGCGCGATGTCGCGTTCCTTGTCGACACCGGCGGAGAAATCAAGCTGGGCGGCAACGCGGCCTGCGTGCTCACGCTGGTAAAGTATTGCGAGCTCACGGACACGCGCCGCTGGCTGCCGTTGCTGGAGAAGCTGGCGCTCGGCATCGTGTCGCTGCAGGACCCGGCCACGGGCCGCTTCAACCATGTGCTGCATGCCACCGACCTGACGCTCAAGCAGGCCTCGCGCATCATCTACTACGACGGCGAGGCGGCCTTCAGCCTCATGCGCCTTTACGGCCTGACGCGCGACGGGCGCTGGCTGGCCGTGGTCGAGAAGGCCTTCGACCATTTCATTGCCAGCCAGCACTGGCAGGCGCACGACCACTGGTTGAGCTGCTGCGTCAACGAGCTCACGCACTGGAGCCCGCAGGAGAAATACTTCCGCTTCGGCTTGCAGAACGTCGCGGGCTACCTGGACTTCGTGCTCGACCGGAAGACCACCTTCCCGACCCTGCTCGAACTCATGCTGGCCGCGCAGCAGATGCTGCAGCGGCTCGAAGGCATGCCCGCGATGCGGCACCTGCTCGACGAGCTGGACACCGAGAAGTTCTACCGCGCGCTGGACTACCGCGCCCACTACCTGCTCAACGGCTTCTTCTGGCCCGAGATGGCGATGTACTTCCGGCGGCCGTCGACCATCGTCGGCGCCTTCTTCATCCGGCATCACTCGTTCCGGGTGCGCATCGACGACGTCGAGCAGTACCTCTCGGGCTTCGCGGCCTACCACCGCTACCTGCTGGAGCGCCGCGTTCCGCTCGGCGTGAGCAGCGCCAACGCCGGACCGAGGGATGACGGCGCCACCTGGACCGCGAGCGAAATGGCGCGCGTGACCAGCGGCGAATGGGTGGTGCGGCCGGAAGACGGCTGGCGCGCCAGCGGCGTGACGCAGCGCTCCTTCATGCGCAAGGGCCGCGTCGTGTTCGAAAACCAGACGCGGCCGTCGAAGACGCCATTGGCGGCCGTCACGCTCAAGGGCGTGCTGCAGCCGGCGGCTGCGGTGCTGTGCACCGACCCCAAGCCGCACCTCGACAAGCGCGTGCCGGTGCTCAAGGTGGCGAACGTGCTGCAGGCGGTCCTGCTGCTGGGCGAGCATGCGCGCACCGAGTTCGCCGGCCGCGTCTGCGGCGTGCTGGGCAACGGCACCAGCAGCAACACCGTGGCCGCCATGCTGGCCGGCGCACTGACGGTGTGGGGCGAAGTCGGCCAGCCCGAAGGCAACATCAGCCTGCCCTCCGGCATCGCCTGGAACCTCACCTGCATGCCGCGGTACGCGGCCTACTGGGTGCTGGAGATGGGTACCTCGCACATGCCCGCCTCGTCGCAGCTGGTGCGGTCCTCGCTGGTCGTCGTGACGGGGCTCTCGGCCGCATCGCAAAAGCACCGCGGCCCTTCGGAGGCCGCCGCGCGGATGGACAGCCGGATCTTCCAGGGCATGGCCGCCGGAGACAGCGTGGTGCTGAACCGCGACATGCCCGAGTTCGCGACCTTCGCCGAAGCCGCGATGGCGCATCAGCTGCAGATCGTGACCTACGGCAAACACAAGGACGCCGACATCCGGCTGCTCGCCTTCGACCATGGCGAGGTGCAGGCGCTGGTGGCGGGCGAACCGTTCCAGCTGCGGCTCAATGCGCCGGGCCGCCACATGGGCGCGAGCGCCGTTGCTGCGCTCGCTGCATTGCAGGCGCTGCGCCTGCCGCTGGCCGCAGCGGTCGAACCCTTTGCGCACTTCGAGCCGCCCGGCGGACGCGGTGCGCTGCACACCATTCACATCGGCGGCGGAAGCTTCAAGCTGATCGATGAAACCTACGACGCCAACCCGAGTTCGATGCGGGCGGCGCTTGAGTTGCTGTCACAAGCCCCATGCGAGCCTGCGCGCCGCGTGGCCATCCTCGGCGACATGCAGGAGCTAGGTCCTGCGGCGCAACGCCATCACCTCGATCTGGAGGCCGAGTTGCTGGCGTCGCAACCCGACGCGTGCTGCTGTGCGGCCCGCTGATGCGGGCACTGCACGCGCGCATTCGCACCAAGGTGCGATCGCACTGGTTCGTCGATGTATCGGATCTGTCGACCGCGCTGGGCGGTCTGCTGCAACCGGGCGACTGGGTGCTGGCGAAGAGTTCGGCGGGTGTCGGTTTGTCCCGGTTGGCCCGGGTTTTGAAAGCACTGCCATGAGATGGAATGCCCTTTTGCACATGCCCTATGAACCCAACGTGGAGCAGCCGCGCCGCTGGTGGCTGGGCTGGCTTCAACTGCTGTGCGCGTGGGTGCTGTGCGCCAACATCGCGCTGGTGCTGGCAAAGGGTTTGCCCGAGGTCAGGGGCGAAGCGACGGTGGACAAGCACGCCGGTTGCACGGCTTTTGCCATCGCCGCGCCAACCGATGCAAAGCATGTGAGACAGGTCGATCCGACAAAGGGCCGCGCGCCTGCATGTTGAGGTGCACAGAAGGCGAATTTTTGCCTTGTAACAGCTGGGTAACAGTTGATAATGACGCATGCGTCATTGCACGACGGACCGGCCCTTTCTCATGATCAAGTTTCTCTTGCCCAGTCAGTTGATTGCCGATACGCCGGAAGAGCCGGGTGCCAGTCCCTACGCGGGTGCACTGAACACGGCTTTCCGCGCGGCTTACCCGCTTGTCAAAAGTGCCGCGTGGCGTTCGCTGCCCATCAGCCTGTTCGGGTTGCTGCCCTCGATCTTTCTGCTGCAGGTCTATGACCTGCGTGCTGTCGCGCAGCGGGACCTCGACGCTCGCTGCGCTCGTGAGCGGCATCCTGTTCTTTCTCTGCATCGAGTTCTGGCTGCGCACGCGGCGTTCGCGCCTCTTGCGCAACGCCGGCGCGATCATCGACCACGGCGTGTCGGGCGCCTTGCTCCAGTCGATGCTGGGCCGCCCGCTGCGTGCGCTCGAGGCGCGGCCGGCCTCGGTCTGGCAGCAGTACTTCCGCGACGTGGGCTCGGTGCGCGGCACCGTCACGGGCGGGCTGGCGCAATCGATCTTCGACCTGCCGATGGCGATCTTCGCGCTCGCCGTGATCGGCATCGTCGCCTTGCCGATGGTGCCGATGGTGCCGATGGTGCCGATGGTGGCCGCGTTCCTTGGCATCATGTCTTTCTTGGCCTGGTGGTGGGCCGACGAAGTGCGCGCCGGCCGCGTCGAGGAAGTGCAGCGCGGGCGCGGCCTCGACCGCATGACCTCCGAGATCTGCAACGCGCGCGAAACGCTCAAGACGCAGGCCAACGACGGCCCGATCAGCGACATGTGGCGCCAGACCTACAACGCCTGGCTCACCGAAAGCTTCAGCAAGAACGGCCAGATCGAAACCGCACGCGACGGCACCACGGTGCTGCTGACGGTCTTCTCGGTCATCGTCGTGACCGTGGGCGCCATCTCGGTGATGGAGCAGTGGATGACGGTGGGCGGCTTGGTCGCCTCCAACATGCTGGCGCTCAAGGCACTGCAGCCGGTGGCCGGGCTGGTGTCGAACTGGCGCTCGCTGGACACCGCGAAGGAAGCCGCCAAGCGGCTCGAAACCGTGCTGCGCGAGCCGGTCGAGAAGCCACCCACCGGCATGACGCTGCCGCAGCCGCTGGGCCGCATCACGCTGAAGGACGTCAGCTTCAGCTTCTCCGAAGCCTCGCAGCAGCCGGGGATGGAGAACGTCGACCTCGACATCGGGCCGGGCGGGCTCCACGTGATCGTCGGTCGCAACGGCGCGGGCAAGTCGACGCTGGTGAAGCTCATCTCCGGCCTCTGTGCGCCGACGCGCGGCATCGTCAGCATCGGCGAATACGACCTCTCGCAGTTCGGCCGCGAAGAGCTGTCGCGCTGGATCAGCTACCTCTCGCAAGAGGTCTACTGGTTCGGCGGCGCGCTGATCGACACCATGCGCCGTGCCGCGCCGGGCCAGAGCGACGAGCAGATCGTCGCGGCCTGCAAGCTCTCGGGTGCGCACGATTTCATCTCGCGCCTGCCCGACGGCTACCGCACCATGGTGGGCGAAGGCGGCATGGGCCTCTCGGTGGGCGAGCGGCGCAAGCTGGCGCTGGCCATGAGCTTCCTGCGCAAGCCCTCGGTGCTGGTGCTCGACGAGCCGAGCAACGACCTCGATTTCCAGAGCGAGCGCACCCTGCTCGCGACGCTGCTGGCGGTGGCCAAGGTGCGCACCGTGGTGGTCGTCACGCATTCGCTGCGCATCGTGTCGGCGGCCACCGTGGTCTACCACGTGACCGGGCAGGGCGACGTCGAACAGGGCACGGCGGCCGTCATGGTGCCGAAGCTCTTCGGCGTCAAGAAGCCGCTGGTGGCGCTGGGCGACACGGAAGACAACGCGGGGGCCTCGGCCTCCCGCTCCATGGCGTGATGCTGCTTGCTTGACTCATGACGAGTGATTGGGGACCGTGAACTTGAAATCAGACCTGCCGCAGATTCTTCAGGACGAAGAGCAGAAGCGCGCGGCGCAGACCTCGCCGCAGGGGCGGCGGCGCCAGTGGATCATCGGCGGCGCCATCGGCATCCTGGCCCTGGTCGGGCTGGGCTTTCCGATGGAGACCGTGGTCGTCGCGCCGGGCCGCGTGATTCCCTCGGACCGCGTCAAGTCCATCCAGCATCTGGAAGGCGGCATCGTCAGCTCCGTGCTGGTGAAGGAAGGCGACAAGGTCACGCAGGGCCAGTCGCTGGTCGAGATCGATCTGGGCGGCAGCGGCCTGAACCTCGAAGAACTCACGGCCCGCTATGCGGCCACGCAGGCGACCCGCATCCGGCTCATGGCCGAAAGCCGAGGCCAACCGCTCAAGCGCGAATCCTTCGCCGCCGACATCGACGAGAGCGTGTTCGAAGGCGAGACCGGTGCCTACCAGGCCCGCGCCCTCGAGCAGCGCGGCGTCATGGCCGGCGCCGTCTCGGGCCTGGAGCAGGCGCGCAGCAAGCAGCTCGAGCAGCAGGCCAAGGTGAAGGGCTTGAGCGACCGCCTCGTGCTGATGCAGAAGGAGCTCGAAATCTCCGAGCAACTGCTCAGCGAGAAACTGGTCGGCCAAGTCGAGGTGCTCGAGAAGCGCCGGCAGGCTGAAGGCGTGCGCAGCGAACTCGCGGTGGCGCGCCAGGGCGTGATCTCCGCCAACGCCGCCATCACCGAGTCGCAGGCCAAGATGGCCGAGGCCGAAGGCCGCTACCGGCGTCGCGCGTCGGACGAACTGGCCACCGTGGAGCGCCAGTTCGCCAGCCTGAGCGAAGACCTGGCGCGTGCCCGCACCCAACGCTCGCGCACCGTCGTGAAGGCGCCGTCCGACGGCATCGTCAAGGGACTGCGCAACTCCAGCCCGGGCTGGGTCGTGAAGCCCGGCGAATCCATCCTCGAGGTCGTGCCCGACGAAGACGAGATCATGATCGAGGCGCGGCTCAATCCGAACGACCGCGGCTTCATCGAGATCGGGCAGTCGGCGCGCGTGAAGATCACCGCCTACGACTACCTGCGCTACGGTGCCGTCGAAGGCAAGGTCAAGCTCGTGGCGGCCGACGCCGACCGCGACCCGGCCATCTCCAACGGTGCGCCGTACTACCGGCTGCTGATCAGCATGTCGCAATCCCACGTGGGGCGCGACGAGAACCGCATCACCGCCGGCATGGAGTCCGAAGTGGATCTGCGCGTGGGCACCGATCCGTTCATCTGGTACATCCTGCGTCCTGTGCTCAAGCTGCGGCGCGAAGCCTTCCGCGAGCCATGAAGGACCGCACTTCCGCAGGCCGGCGCCCCGCATGGGTCCCGGTGTTCTTTGCGCGGCGCTGTGCGCCAGTTTTGCGCTCCCGCCGGCCGCCTTGGCGCAGCAGCGGGAAGAGGCGGCGCCCGAGCTCATGCTCGCACGCCGCCTCACCACCCCGTCGATCGGCGCCGCGAGCTACGCCCAGCGCGTGAAGCAGGCGCTGATCGCGCTCTCGACCGAATACCCCGAGGTGCAGACGGCCCAGGCCGCCGCCAACACCAGCAGCTATGGCGTCGATGCCGCCAAGCAGGCCCGCTATCCGCGCTTGAAGCTCGGCACCTCGTCCGGCAACTACAACAGCGGCGCGGCCAACGCCAAGACGCTGAGCTACACCGTTCTCACGGCGGAGGCCCGTGTGAGCCTGATCGACGGCGGCGCCATGAGCGCCGCGCAGCGGGCCGCGGAGGCCGCCAACAAGGCCGACGACGAGGCCGTCGTCACCACCTCGCAGAAGGTGGTGCTCGATGCACTGACCGCCTACCTCCAGGTGCAGCGCTTCGACCTCAAGAAGCAGATCGCCCACAAGGCCACCGAGGTGGTGGCCGATCTCTCCAAGGCGGAGGCCCGCCGCGTCGCGCTCGGCGTTTCGGGCGACAACGACCTCAACATGGCCGCCTCGCGGCGCGCCCTCGTGGCCGCGCGCGAGTCCGACTTCGAAGCCCAGCGCGACGAGGCGCTTGCGAAGTTCCGCGACTACTTCAAGTTCTCGCCCAACACCGATTCGCTGCCCGTGCTCGCGGCGCTGCCGCAATGGCGCATCAGCTCGCAGGAAGAGGCGCTGCGCCGCGCCGAAGCGCGCAGCACCGAGATCGCCGAAGCCCAGGGCCGCATCGATCGCGCCAGGGCGCTGGTCGACCAGCAGGACGCCAGCCTCTACCCGACGGTCGACGCCGTGCTCGTCAAGAGCAAGGATCCGCGCGGCGTTTCGCCGCAGGATCCGACGCGCGCCGCCTTCGAACTCAACTGGAACTTCGGCAACGGCTTTCGACCGCTAGCTGCGCCTGAAGTCGGCGCTTGCCGAAGTGGCGAACCAGGAAGCCAAGCTCGAAGGCGTGAAGAACAACCTGTTCGAACTCACCTCCGCTTCCTGGGCTCGCACCGTTTCCGGACGCGAACGCGAGAAGTAGCTCATGGAGGCCGTCAGCACATCCGGCCAGGCCTTCCGCGGCCGCCGCCGCCTGATGGAGTTCGGCCGCGAGACCCTGCCCAAGGTGCTCGACGCACAGCTCGACTACTACACGCTGTTGTTCGACTACGTCGACGGCGTCTTCGACCTGCGCATCTCGGAACTGCGCCTGGCGCGCACGACGGGCGAACTGCGCATCGAGCCCGACGCCAGCAACAGCTGGCTCGACCGCATGTTCGGCGCGCCGAACCGCTCGGTGCTGACCGAAGACGGCTTGCGGGGTGCGCTCTGCATCTCGAGCAACGCCTCCGCCGCCCACGCCATTCCGGTCGGCCGAAATCGCCGGCGCGGGCGTGCCGCGCGTCAGCGCGATCGCGCGCTGGATCAGGTTCTGGTCCCAGCCGTGCAGTTGCCGCGCGATCACGCCCACGCGCTCGGCCAGGTTGCGCAGCTGCCGCACATTGCCGGGGAAATAGGTTTCGGCCACCGCATCGCTGAGCCAGTGCGGTGTTTCGCCCAGCGCCTCGAGTTCGTCGCCGAGCACGTTGCTCAGCAGCGCCTTGAAGATCGCGATCTTGTCGACCTCGCCGCGCTCTTCGAGGCTTGGCACATGCAGTTCGATCACTGCGAGCCGGTAAAAGAGGTCGGCGCGGAATTCACCGCTCGCCACCATCTCGCGCAGGTTGCGGTTGGTGGCCGCCACCAGCCGGAAGTCGACGCGAATCGGCGACGTCGCACCCAGCCGCGTGACCGTGTTGTCCTCGAGCACCCGCAGCAGCTTGACCTGCTGGTAG
Source organism: Variovorax sp. YR752 (assembly GCA_945860785.1). GTDB lineage: Bacteria > Pseudomonadota > Gammaproteobacteria > Burkholderiales > Burkholderiaceae_C > Variovorax. The sequence continues at coordinate 24,022 of CAMATD010000015.1, forward strand.
CGCGGCAGGTCGCCGATTTCATCGAGGAACAAGGTGCCGCCGGTCGCCTGCTCGAAGTAGCCGCGGTGCGCATGCACGGCGCCCGTGAACGAGCCCTTGGTGTGGCCGAAGAACAGCGACTCGAACAGCCCGTCGGGAATCGCGCCGCAGTTCACCGCAACGAAGGCGCCCTTGTTGTACGCCTGATGCCCGAGGTGGAGCTGCTGCGCGATGCGCTCCTTGCCCACGCCGGTTTCGCCGCGCACGAGCACGGGGTGGTCGCAGTCGGCAAAGGCACCCACTTCGGCCAGCAGCGACTTCATCGCTTCGGCATGCGCGACCAGCACGTCGGGCGCCTGCGGCGCGACATCGCGCGCGCGCAGCTGCCGAACGAGCTTTGCGACCATCGTGCGCAGCTCGGCGCAGGTGAAGTCGTAGGGCAGCACGTGCAGGTACTCGGGCGGATAGGTGCGCGAGTCGCGCTCGCGCGAACCCGCGGCAACCCAGATCACGGGCGTTCCTTGCAGCAGCTCGGTCGCGTGCGCCAGGCCGCCGCCGGCGATGACGGTGACGCTGATGATCGCGACGGAAGGACGCACCGCGACGGTTCGGTCCTGCTGTGGAGGCGGCAGCCCATCGGCCCGGATCACTTCCACGTCGAAGCTCGCCATGCACCGCGCGATGCGGTCGAGGATGTCGGCTTTGCCTTCCCAGACAAAGAGGTCGAGTTCGTCGAAATGGGCGGGGGAATTCATCTGGGTTCGCAGTCTCTGTGCCGATGGTCGCGCGGCATCGTCTCTCAGTACACCAACATGGGTAACGCCTTGCAGTCGAGCGACTTGAGGTTCACGTCGATCTGGCCCAGGTTGATGCCAAGTACGTTTTGCAGCAGGGGCGTCAGTACCGACGCGCCGAGGGCATCGAGGATGGGTTTGAGCAGGCCGGTCAGCACGGATAGCGCGTTGGAAATCGGGTTGCCGCCGGGGCCACTGCTCGTGGCTTGCAGCGTTCTTGATCATGGTCTTGGCAGACTGCTTCGCTGCCTCCTCCGAGGCCCAACAGACCGGTGCACGGGTTCAACACACCGGCCAGCAGGTCGCCCACGCCGGTCAAGAGGCCGGTCAGCAAACCGCTTTGTCCCGAGTTCTGGCGAATGGTGTTGACGGCACTCGCGTACCGTTGGCCCCAGCAGTTCGACGTGCTCTGGGTGCAGATGCTTGCCGTGTCGTTCCAGATCTTGCTGGTGAGATTGTCCAGCTGCGCGCCGGTCGGGGGGCTGTCGACGCAGTGCCGTCGAACAACACGCGGGTCAGCTCCGTAACGAGGCGCGCGACAAGCGTTCCTACCTGCAGCTCATTGACAGACGTTGTTCCGGTTTCCCCTTCCGCGAGCGTCAATGAGGAAACCGGACCGTCCAGAGCACCGAGGGCTACATGGTTGGTTGTTTTTAGCAAGCCCAGAACATTGATGAGTTCCATGTCTTTCAGCGTTGCCGGATAGCTACAGACCTCCGACTTCGAAAAAAGATCCGCTATCGCAATCTGCCCCACGCAGACGTTCGCGATGCTGCTGGTGACCTGGAATCTCGCGCGATCCTTTCCGCTCACCGGGTCCTGAAGCTCGGGCGTGCACATGTCGACCACCGTGCCGACGCCTGTCACGGCATCGAGCACGATCGGCAGGTCGAGCTTGATCAATGGCGCGAGCAGCGAGCCGAGCAGGCCTGCGTCTGTCGTCACGTGAATGAAGGTGCGGACCTGTGCGTTGTACGCCTTGGCGCCGATGCCCCCGATGGCGATCGAAGGCGGTTCGATCACCGTCACCTTGGTCGTCACCTTGGCCAACGAAAGCAGGTTGAGGTTGAGTCCCGCATCGACGGCGTGTTGCGATGTGGCTACGCCGATCGACGTGTACAAGAGGTCCAGGGCGCCCACGTTCACGTTCAGCGCGCCGCTGCCGCTGCCTCCCGGCGCGATGATTTGTGCAAACAAGCCGCGAGGACCATCGGCGAGCGAGCCCAACTGCACCATGAGATTGGTGAGGCCGAGCTTGGCCTGTATGGCCTGCAGCAGGGCGACGTTGCTGGCGAGCAGGCCATTCTGGCCCGCCACGGTCACGATGGCATTCAGCAGATCGCCCAGCGCGACCGAGCGTCCGGCCAAGAGCGTGTTGAGCTCACCCACGCCGATGTCGGCAGCGACGGGAATGCCAAGTGCGGCCAGCAGCCCGCCGGGGGTGATCTTGGCCTGGGCAAGCCCGTCATATGCCAATAGTGACGTGCCGGCGAGATCGAGTCCGACGCCCTTGAGCAATCGCCCGAGCGTGGAGTCGCCACCCACCGTGACCAGCTTGCTTCCGACGGAGAACTCGGCGAGTGGCGCGCTCAGTGCCGCCACGGCGGTCACGCTGATGTTCCGGTTCCCCATGAAGAACGACAACAGCGTCGGCGAGGGTCTCTCGAAACTCACGCGTACCGCATTGATGGCGCCGGACACGGCCGGAAACTGAAAGCTCGTGGTCCTGTCCCAATAGCCGCACTGGATTTCCCCGGCTGCACCCAGCGGCAGGAGTCCGACGGGCATGTTGCGGGCCGAGCTGCCAGTCGCTGCGCCGTTGGCATTCAGCTGCGCAGCCGTGGTCGCCGCGGGGCAGCCGCCACGAATTTGCTGCGCGCCAGCCAAGGCTGCGAGGTCCGCCGTCTTCTGGAACTCCCGTTTCATGAAATACATGAAGCCAATCTCGGTGCCGATCAGCGTGATGACGATCAAGCTCAGCGCAATGGCGGTGTTGACGAGGATCGACCCATGAGTGCGTCGTCGGAGCGGTGTCTGGCGTGCTGCCATCATGGGAATGGCCCTTCCTCAGGATGACCGAAGCGCGGCGGTCGTCCGGCTTCGAAGTTGGTCGGGCATCCACTGGCTGGTGTCCAGCAATGGCATTGTGGGCAGCAAACGGTTTGCACTGTACGGATAGCTCACGGTAACGACATAGCGGACGTAGGCGCCGGGACTGCTGGGGTCGCTGCGGGTCACGTCCACGCTCACATTCGAGACAATCCAACTGCGCCGACTCGCCACGCTGGTGTTGGCCGAAACAGGAACGACAAGCGAGTTGGCCAGGGCGTCGTACACGGCGTCCTTGACTCGCGTATCGTTGCTGGTCGGCGCAGGCGTAAGTAGGCCCACCGCCCGTGCCCCCTCTTCCGACGCGCGGGTCACCTTTGCTGGGTGTAAAGCACCGCCCCGAAGGTCGCCAGCGCGTACAGAACGCTGAAAAGAACCATGAAGACGAGCGCGAATTCGATGGCCGCCACACCGCGTTGTTGGCGATGCGAGTGGGTCCTGTTGGCATTTGCGAGGACAGTGCTCATGGCGCTCTTCCGTCCAGAAGCATGCTGGCCTTGCCGGCGATGCTGTTCGGCATCACAAAGCTCGGCAGTGGCGGCAGCAAACGCTGTATGTCGCTCGCGGTCACCGTCACCACAACCCGGCAGCGGGCTTCCCAGGTGGGGCCGCATGGTGGCTCGCCGCAGGCGTTGCTGACCACGCCGCACACCGTTGCAGTGGCATTGCGTGTCACCGTGATCGGTAGCCAGCTGATGCGCTGCGTTGCGATCGTCTGCGCATAGTCCCTCCGCGCCTGAAGAGTTGGCTGATAGCGCAACGCCGCGCGGGCACCGTCTTCGGCTGCGTTCTGAACGCCCATGCGAAACGCGAATAGCATCCCGTAGCAAATGATTCCGATCTGAGTTGTAGGGCTTGCATCAGCGGCAGGCGGGCCTCGGCAACCAGCCCAGCGCGCAAGCTGGCATAGCCCAGGTCGCTCAACAGCACCGCATCCGTCGGATTCCGACGTTGCGCCTCTTTCAAGAGTCTCACGGCTTCGGCATAGTCGCCACGCGCACCGGCCAATAGACCAAGTCCGTGATAGCCGGCCGCTTCGAGGGGGGTACCGATCAGACGCTTGTAGGTGTCTTCGCTGCGCGAGCTCTCGCCAGTCTGGCGCAGCGCGTCCGCGCGCATGCGGCTCGATTCAGGAGAAACACCCCAGCGCTGTTCGAGCGCGTCAATATGTGCGAGCGAGGCAAACCACAGGCCGTCGGTCTGCATCTGCTCGACAAGCTTCAGGTAGGTGGATTGAGTGTCGATGCTTGCCGCGCTCTTTTGTGTCGCAGTGGTTTCAGCCGCCATGCGCTGCTGAGCGTCAGCCGCTGCCAGGTATTGACCTTTGGGGCCGGCGCAGCCGGCGAGTGTCAGCAGTGCAGACAGCACCACGGCGACATGTCCAGGGTTAGTCAGGGCGGTGCTCATTTGGCAAGTGCTCCCAGAGAACGGAAGATCGCAATAAAACCAGGTCCCGCGGTCACGATGATCAGGGCCGGGAGCAGCGTGCTCACCATGACGGCCGTCATCTTCACGGTGATCTTGCCGATGCGCTCTTTCATTTCCGATTTGCGGTGTTCACGCAGCCGGTCGCTGAAGATTCGCAAGGGTTCCTGTACCGCGCCGCCATGCCGGTCGACCTGCACGAGCAGGGAGACCATGCCGGCGAGGTTCTCGTTCGTGTGCAGCGTTCCGAGGCGGGTCAGTGAGTGTTCGCGGGTGCGGCCCCGGCTGTATTGGTTGTTCGCGAGTGTCAACTCATGGCCGAGCACGGGCATGACGTGTGTGAAGTCACTGGCCATGATCTGCAGGCTCTGGTCCAGGCTCAGCCCCACACCCTGCAACAGGCGCAGCAGGTCGACGAAAAGCGGTAACTCGCGCGCCACGCGTTCATGCCGGCTCGCGGCGAGTCTGCCAAGCACCCATTTGGGAGCCATGAAACCGATCCCGATCGGTCGCAGTAACCATGACCGTGATGCTTTGTGTTGAAGCGGGACCGGGCCAGAACAAGAGCGCCAGCAGAGGAAGCAGCATTGCCAGCCCAAGCCGGGTCACGAGAAATACGAGTTGCGCCCGCATTGACGAGAAACCGCATTGATCGATCAACCGCCGGTCTTCATCGGCCACCAGTGCGCGGCCGATGCGAGTGTTGAGCCAATGGAATGGCAACTCCGCATCGGCGAGCCGTGCGGCATTCACGTCCGCTTCGGTTTCTGCTTCGGTCGTAACCACAACATCGTCGCGGTGAAGGGCCCGCCCGATGGCTCTGCCACGCTGGGCACGTCGCAGTTCGTTGACGACGAGACCGGCCGCCGCCGTGCAAAGACCCAGCGCCAGCAGGGCCAGACTCCATATCGCGAGTTGGGTTGGTGTGAACGTCATGTCAGCTTCGCCAGTCGATACAGAAGGACGGCACCGAGCAACTGCAAACCCACCGCGCCGAAAATCAGCATCTGCCCCGTGGAGTCCTGCCACATGCGTAAAAAATAGGTTGGGTTGGAGACGATGATGAATCCACCCACCCCCACCGGCAGCAGGCCGAGAATCCATGCCGACAGACGTGTTTCCGATGACATGGCGACCAGTTCGTGTTCGGCTTGCTCACGGTCGCGCATGAAGTTCGCGACGCGCTCCAGCAGAAGATCCGCCCGCCCGCCGTAGCGCACGCCAAGACCCAGGATCGACGCCAGCAGATACATCTCTTCAACGCGCACGCTGGTCGCCATCTGGTGTAACGCGCGATCCAGATCGACACCGGCGCGCACCAGATTTGCCGCACGTTCCAGGTAACCGCGCAATGGTGGCTGGGTCGATGCAATCCCGAGCTGGAAGGCGGCCTGGGTCGAGTTGCCGATGGTGATCAGACGAACCATCGCATCGATGAATGCAGGCAGCTGACTGACCAGTTGGCGGCGGAATTTCTGTACGCGCAGCCACAACGCAAACGTTGCCATGAGCAGGAAAACGACGAAAGTACCGACGGCGCTGATCCATCCCGCAAAGAGGCCGGCCACCGCGCTCAACATGACGATCGCCAGAACAACGAGAGCGATCGTGCGCGCCGTGACAACTCCTTCGAGCCAAGAAGGTAGCAGCGCTTGAAGCGGGCCCTTGCGCGCCTGAACTGGCGTGTCGGCGGACGTGCTCATCCAAGGGTCGGCGTCTGCGCCCGTGGAAGAAGAATCGATGAAAGAGGTTCGCGGCGACGCCAGCGCAACTTCGACGGGCGCTGGTTTGGCTTCGATCTGCTGGGCCAGATATCGCTGAGCGTCCTGCCGTCCCTGTCGTCCCTTCGCCCACTGCCACAGCAATATGCCCGCTGCTGCCAACAGCAGAGCGAGACAAATCACAATGAGCAGAGCTTCACGCACGACGATCCCCTTGCGCACGCGTCATCATCTGGCGAAAGCGGGTGATCTTGGGCGAGTGCGGTGCGATCCCGAGCGATATCCAGCGGTCACGTTCCTCCCCATCGGGGGACACGATGGGGTCGTAGCGATAGAGCTCCTGCATTGCGACCACGTTGTCGTTGACGCCGGTGATTTCGCTCAGCGACACGATGCGCCGCTGGCCACCGGACATGCGTCCGATCTGCACGACGAAATCAATCGCGTTGGCAATCTGTCGCCGCAGGCTCACTTCGCTGCCCTGATAGCCCGCAAACCCTGCCAGCATCTCTAACCGATACAGGCATTCGCGCGGCGAACTCGCATGGATGGTGCCCATCGAGCCTTCGTGGCCCGTGTTCATGGCCTGCATCATTTCGATCACTTCAGCACCGCGCACTTCGCCGACGATGATGCGGTCTGGCCGCATGCGCAGGCTGTTGCGCAGCAGGTCGCGGATCGAGACCACACCGGTTCCGTCGAAGCCCCCCGGGCGGCTTTCAAGTCGAACAACGTGGGTGTGCCCCAGTGAAAGCTCCGCGGTGTCCTCAATGGTGATCACCCGTTCGACCTGCGGGATGAAGCTTGCGAGTGCGTTGAGTACGAGGTTTTACCGGAGCTGGTGCCTCCGCTCACGAGGATGTTGCAGCGTGCCCGCACCGCAATCTCGAGCAACTGCGCCATGCCGGCATCGAAGGTGCCGAGCTTGACCAGGTCAGCCGGCGTGAGCGGCTCCTTGCGGAACTTCCGGATCGACACCGACAGTCCGTCGATCGCCAGCGGCTCGATGATGACGTTGATGCGGCCGCCGTCGGGCAGGCGCGCATCGACCATCGGGTTGGCTTCGTCGAGCCGACGGCCCAGCGGCGCGAGGATGCGGCGCACGATGCGCATCACATGCTCGGTGTCGGCGAAGCGCAGTGTCTCGCGCTCCAGGATGCCGTTTCGCGACACGTAGACATTCGTGTGGCCGTTGATCAGGATGTCTTCGACAGCCGGATCGTTGAGCAGGTCCTCGAGCGGCCCGAAGCCCGCGAGCTCCTTGGTCAACGCATCGGCGATGAGCTGCATCTCGCGGTCGTTGATCGGCACGCGCCGCAGGCGTACGAAGCTGTCGACCTCCAGTTCGACGAACTGCTGGATCGAGGCGCGCGACCAGCGGCCGAACTCTGCACCCAATTCTTCGATGCGACTCAACAGATGGTCATGCGTCCAGCTCTTGATGTCCTGAAACTGTTGGGAGTTGATGAATGCCTGGTCGTCGTCGGCGAATTCGATATCGTTGGACATAGGCTCAACTTTCGTTTGAACTCTTCCAGAGCCCGGTGATTTGCGACATCAGTGCACCCCAGCGTGGATCCTTGGTCGGCGGTTGGCCCGTGACAGACATATATTCTTGATGCAGGCTGCGGGCCATGCCCGTGACGGCCTGTGAATAAGGGTCGTTGCGCGCTGTGCGAATCAGCATTTCGCCGCGACTCGCGGCTGCTAGAAGCGGGGTGCTACGTGCGGCAGCACATGCTGCAATGGAAGTTCCAGGCGCTCGGCGATGTCTTTGGCTGACAGGCCCACATGGTTGTCGAATTTGTTGACCACCAGCGAGAAGTGTTCTGTTTCAACGCCGCGAGCGCGCAGTTCCTTGAGCATGTTGGCAGTAGAAACAATGCCACCGATGCTCTGGTCACACACGACCCAATTGCGCTGTGCCTCGCGTACGGTCTGCGCCATGCAGTCGATCGTCGAGAAGCCACCCAGATCCGCGATCTGGAAGTCGAAGAAGTCGGCGAGCCGCTTGATCAGTGCCACGGAGTCGGCGTGCGAGATCTCTCGAACTTGCGTGAGGCTGGCGGGCAACGGCAGGACCGCAACGCCGCTGGTGTGATGCGCGAGGGCGGTATGCAGCAGTGTCTGGTCAAGCCGGCGCAGGTTGCGCACGCCATCGACGAAACTGAACCCACTTTGCGTGTCGAGGTAGAGCAGACCATCGCGTGCGGGCAAGCCCAGATCGAGCAATGCCACACCCTGTCGCGAGGCGCGCCCCTGCGGTCGGGCGGATGCTTGTGCCAGCTGATCGTTCAGCGTCAGCGCGAGGCTGGTCGCCAATGTGTCACGCCGAGTCCCGCTCGCGCACCCAGCAGTGTCAGGGTGCAGCCGCGTGTGCCGCTTTGCAGGCTGTTGCGCCGCTCAAGCAGGGCTCGTAGCGTGTTCACGGCATCGGCAGGAGACGCAGCCACGTCGATAAAGTCGTCGACGCCTGCACGCAGCGCCGCGAGCATGGCGGCGGGTTCGGCCGAGACGCCGGTGGCAAGCACGGACAACGCGGGCCAGTCTCGCTTGAGTCGCTGGTGCAGTTGACTAGCCGCTGTACTCTGGTCCGACGAGAAGTCGATGAATACAGCCACCGGTCCCAAAAGAGAGATTCGCTCGTCGACCGACTTCGTGTCAGGCGCAAGCACCACCACGGAACCAAAGCGGCTCAGTGCATCGGTCAGCCAGGTGATATGGCTGCCATTGCTTGAAGCGAACAGATAGGTTTCTGCACCTGTCTCTGGAATGCTGTCGCGTGGGGCGTTCATGGTGCCAGCGCTGGTTGCATTACATCGAGCTCGGTTAACGCGAAAACCCAGGCAATGCGGTATTGGCCGCGCCGCCCAGAAAGATGGAACGCCACACGGCGCCGTCCCGTTGCTCGGCGGAGCCCGGCATGTACGGCGTCAGGTCCGTATTACGCGCGATCGGCTTCACCAGGTGCGGGGTCACCATGATCACCAGCTCTTTTTCGTTCATCTGGTATTTGTTCTGCCTGAAGAACGAACCGATCACTGGAATATCGCCGAGCAGTGGCACCTTATCGACATTGGACGACGTGGTGCGGCTCACGAGTCCGCCGATGATGAAACTTTCTCCGTCCCCGAGTTCGACAGTGGTATCCGCACGGCGCGTCGTGATGGCGGGTACGGCGACACCGTCGATGCTCAGCGCGTTGGTGTAGTCGAGATCGCTGGCCTCAGGAGCCACCTTGAGAACGATGCGGTCGTTGGAGAGCACGGTTGGCGTCACCGAAAGGCCAATGCCGAAGGGTTTGTATTCGATGGTCGTGGTGCCGAAACCCTGCGGCACCGGAATCGGGAGTTCGCCACCTGCAAGGAAGCTGGCACTTTGGCCCGACATTGCCACGAGAGTCGGTTCCGCAAGCACGCGGGCGAGACCGTTGCCTTCAAGCAGATTGAGCGTCAACGACATGCCGCGCCCCTTGTTGGCATTGCCGAAGCCCAATGCAAGGCTGAATGCGTCGGCCAACACGCCGCCCGGCGAGGTGTTGCTGAAACTGAAGCCATGGCTGTTGGGTCCATAAGAGGAGAGTTTGAAACCCGCCTCTTTCAGCACGCTTCGGCTGAACTCCACAACCTTCACTTCTACCTGCACCGTATGGCTTCGAACGTCCACGGTAGAGCGATCTGTCAGTGACGCTTTGTCGGGTGAGCTGGACAAGGCCGCCTCACGTGCTTGCTGATTCGCGGACATGCTGTCCGCGGTACCGGTCAGCACAGCCCCTTTGCGTTGCACCTCTACCGCATAGGTCGCAGCCGTTGTGTGGCCTTTTTCCCAGATCATCAGCGTGGTACGGCCGGCTGCCTTGCCTGTGATGATGAGACGGGCGCCTATCGAGCCCGCCGTTTTGCGGGTCAGAGTGACGCCGACCACCGCTTCGTCGCCGATGGCCATCCGGTCGATACCCTTGTCGATGAACAATTCCTGCTGGGTGCCTGCGCCGATGACCAGCGGTATCGGTTGCTGTTGTTGTTGCTGTTGCTGTTGCTGTTGTGCGGGCGGCTGCGACTTCGCGACGGGACCGGCGGTCAAGGATGCAGCCGGCAGGATGCCGGGCGTGAGGCAGCACAGTGCCAGCAGGAATGGGCGAAGCAGATACGGACGCCCTTCGATGGCAAGGCGGCTGGCGTTGTTCGGCTTCGCGCAGGGCGTGTGCGGCATGTGTCTTCTTTCGTGAACTTGGGCGGTCATTGGCTTTGCGATCAATAGCGCATGATTTCGCTTCGTTCGCCGCGAATCACCTCAACTTCATTGCCTGCCCGTGCCGGAACGCCTGCACGAGCACTGGGGATCGCTGGCGTGGAGGGCCGGATGCTGGTGGCCATACGTCGATTGCCTTCGGCTGCACCACCCGCAACGAGATCGAAGGCCGTAAGGCCAGCTTGAGCGCGGTTCAATCCCTCGAGTGGCGCGCGGCGCGGTTCGCCGGGCTTGGGCGGTGCGGGCTGGAGGGCTGTCGGCAATTCCGCAAAGAGCTTGGGGTCGGGCTCCGACAGGTCGGTTGGGTTGCGCAGGGCCAGCAGTAGTCGGCCACTGGATTCGCCGAGCGTCAGGCGATTGACTTCGTCCACCGTCACTGCAAGCACGGCTGTACGAGCGGCTTCGTTACGCTGGGACTGCGCTTGTGCGTTTGCCTTGCCATCAGCGCCCTTGGGCGGCATGCCATCCACGGAGGCACTGCCGAAAGCCAATATGCGCTTGCGCGAAAGCAGCAGCCGAGCCTGGCTCCGATCGACGTCCTTTCCGTCGGACTTGAGCATCACAAAAACGTCTACGAAATCGCCAGGTTGGACCTTGTTGCCCACGCCCATGACTTCGTCGGCTCTGACCGCGACAGCTCGTTCGCCCTCGGAGACGCGCAGCGCCAAGCCGGAGACCAGTTGACCTTCCAGTAGCGGCAAGCCTTCACCCAGATCCAGGACCGGTACGCGGCCGGCCACGATCGCGGTGTCCTGGAAAGCACCTGCCGGATTGATTGAAAGGCGCTCTACACGCAGTGCGTCGGCAGGGATGACTTGCCCTGCGGGGAGCAGTCTGGATGCAATCACCACCGGATATGTAGCTGTCTGCTGAGCCTTCGACGGATTGGCTGCAGGCGTTGTCGCAACGGGGGGCGGCGCAGACGCTTGCCGACTCAGCATGAAGGCATAGCCACCCAGCGCGATGGCGAGCAGCACCAGGATGGCAGCGATGATTTTCGTGAGATGGATCATGGGCGATGTACGAAGGGAATGGGGCAAGCGATCACGAAAAAATCAACGGCGAGCGGCTCGCGGCGAAAGGGTGTGTCTGCTACCCCTGTCGCCCCCAGACCATCCACACCACGGTGGCTAATGCGAGGTAGGTCGCATAGGGAATAAAGCGCGCCCGACCAGGGGGCAGAGCCCCATCGTCGGATGTCGGTCGCTGGTCTGACAGCAGCAAGGCAAGCTTTGGAAACCATGGCCAACGCCGCAAGGCCAGCCAGAGCACGCTGTGTGCTCCAGCAAGCAAACTGGCCGGAACCAGAGCCGATACACCTACCCACAGTCCGAGGACGCCAGCGAACTTCACGTCGCCTGCCCCCATGAGGCCTGCAGCATAGAACAGCAGCAGAAACCCAAAACCCACGCCGGCGCCCGCAAGTGCCGCAGTCCAGCCAACCCCAAAAGGCTGTGACCCGAAGGCGATTGCCGCCGTGGCCAGAACGGCCCCGACCAACACCAGCCAATTGGGGACACGGCGCTTTCGGAAGTCATAGACAGCGGCAAAAAGCAACCAGAGCAGGCAGGCCGATACGGACACCGGCTTTTTTTAATTTGTAGTAGTGGCAGGGGCAGCCGGAAGCGCGTTGGTAATGTTCGTGAAGACTCTGGCCAATCGCGGGCCCAAGCCATCAGCCGAACTAAGCACGCCAACGATGGCAATTGAAATAAGACCCGCAATAATTCCATATTCAATTGCGGTTGCGCCTTCTTCGTCGCGCAGAAAACGAGTAATTGAACTAAGCATGATTTACTCCTTGAGGAAGTGTTGAACAACGACTGGCGATGTGGATGTTATACAGCGTAACTCTGTGTATCAACAAGAGAAACCCGCAGAACTGAGGCCCTTCGTATGCTAGGGAGGAAGTGCTAGCAGGATGGCGGCCAGCCCCCTGCCACCCGGGCCCAGGTGACCCTGGTCAGGTGCGTTAACAATCGCGAGACGTATTGTTCCCTCTGTAAACCGCGCCGCATCTCCCATGAAGATGGGATGGGGTGTTACGGCGTCGGGAACGCGCGGGAGTGGTGTGTTACGGGAACAATGGCGTTACGCGTTACGCGTTACGTAGCACGGGGCCCCAAAGCGCGAGATGTAACAGCCAAGATAGGTGCTACACCTGCGCAAAAAATCACAGATTTGGGGTGGTGACCTCGTCACCTAGAGGGCCTCAGCCCAGGATTTCTTCGTGGAAGAGCTTCCACTCGCTGCCTTGGCGCAGCCAGTACTGGCGCCGTGTGCGCCCGCTCTTCTCGCCTTCGAAGACTTCTCCGAAGGTGGCGACCATGGTGTCGTCGCCGTCGCGCCAGTGCAGGTACGACATGTCCTTGTCCTTGAACTGGACGCGCTTGCCCTGCGCATATTCCACTTCGTCGTGGAGCACCGAAATGCCTTCGGTGGATTTCTTGCTGTTGCGCTGAAAATCCGGCAAATAGAATTTCTTCAATTGCGCTTCGTTGCCGGTGGCTCTTGTATCTTTCCAGGCGGTAATTGCGCTGGTAAATGTCTGGGCTTCTTTTTCGGCCTGCGGCTGCGAGATCCATTGCAGGCTGCGCGCGGTGACCACCGGCGTGGCACCGATTTGCACCTTGCGCAGCAGTTGCTTCAGGTCGGGGTTGGCATGACCACGCAGCCGTCGCTTGCCAGCGGTGCGCGCGAAAACTGCTGGGGTGGGGTGCCGTGCAGCCAGATGCCGCCGCCGGTCTTTCCGCGCCGCACGTCGTACGGGTTGGGGTAGTTGATGGGCAGGGCGCCGGCGCCGTAGAAGTCCTTCAGCGACTTCGGGTCGAGGCTGCTGGTGATGTAGTACACGCCCAGCGGGGTGCGCGCATCGCCCTCGGTGACCTTGTCGGTGCCCGACTTGCCCACCGAGATGTAGTAATCGGCCACCAGCTTCAGGCCCTTGTCGGCGTTCTCGAGCAGGTACAGGCGCGAGCGCGAGGCATCGACGGCGATGGCGTAGCGGCTGCGGGTCGAGAGCGTGAGGAACTGCGAAGGCACGGTGCCCGTGGGCGGCCGTTCGCGCAGGGCCTGCAGACGGCGGCGCGATTCCTCGTGCAGCTCGGCCATGGCCGGGTTGCCGCGCAGGCGCGCGATGCCTGCCGTATCGGGAAGGGAATTCGTCGGCGGCACCTGGGCCGCGAGCAGGTCGCCGTAGACGAGCTGCGCGAGCTGGAAGTTCGGATAGTCCCGCACGAGGTCACGGGCCTTGGCCAGCGCGGGGCGGGCTTGGCCGCGGCCGAAGAGTTCATAAACCGAAATCAGGCGGGCTTCGGCGCTGCTGGCTTCCTGGATGGAGGCTGCAGGCGCGCCCTTGCGTGCGGGCCTGGCGGCAGCAGCGGTTCGGGTCTCCGCGAGCGCCGCCTTCTTGCCCCTGGCCTGAGTCTTGCCGGCGCTGCTCCTGGCTTCCTTGACGGAAGAAGACCGGCTGCCAGCGCCGTGCGCGGTGCCGCGGCTGCCCCCGGCCTTGGCCTTGGCGCTGCTGCTGGTCTTTGCGTTGCCCGCCTTGTTCGATGCGTGGGCGGCACCGGGTGCCGCCAGCATCAGCGCCGATGCGGTCATCAGCGCGGCTGAGCATGTTCCCGCTCCGACGGAACGGGGGATTCTGAAGCCGGCCGCGCCGGACGATGTCTGCCACTAGCCGCCGACGCTTTCCTTGCGAATGTGCCATTGATTGCCGGCGCGCTGCATGTCCAGCGTCTTCCGGCTCGAGATGTTGAGGTTGTCCGCGCGATAGACTTGGCGGAACTTGGCCGTGGCGTTCTGCCCGTCGATCTTGATCACGAGGTTTTCGATGTTCACGCTGATGCTCGACTTGCCGACGATGCGCGCGCGGCGGTCTGCTTCCCAGCTCTTGCGGTTCTGCCCGCCGCCGGGGACGAAGTCGGGGCCATAGGCTGCGAGGTAGCGGTCCATGTCCTGGCCGGCCCAGGCCGAAGCCCAGCCGCGGACGGCTGTTTCGACTTCGGCGACGGAGGAGGACGTGGCCGCAGCAGCGGCCGGTGCGGGCGCCGCTTCAGGCGCCGTGGCCGCAGGAGCGGCCACGGGTGCAGGGGCCGCGGCCACCTTGGCGGGCGCGGCAGCAGGTGCCGGCGCGGGAGCCGGCGGCTTCGGCGCGGGCGCTGGCGCAGCAGCGGCGACAAGGGCCGTGGGCTTCGTGCCGGGCGGCGTCGGGGTGAAGAGGGTGCGGATCACGGCCAGCTTGGGCTGCACCGCGGTGTTGTTCTGGTCGAGCTGCAGGGCCTTGCTGTAGGCCTGGCTGGCCAGCCGCGCGTACACGTCGCCGAGGTTTTCCTGGGCGGTGGCGTAGCTGGGGTTGGTGCGAATGGCGCTTTCGAGCGCGCTGCGGGCCTTGTCGAACTGGTTCTGGCTCGCGTAGATTACCGCGAGGTTGTTGTACGGCTCGGGCAGTTCGGGCGCGTCCAGCGTGAGCTGGGTGAAGGCGGCGATGGCTTCGGCGCGCTTGCCGGTGTCGAGCTGGATCACGCCCTTCAGGAAGCGCATCTGCGGGTCGCGGGGCTTGTCCTTCAGGAAGGCATCGGCCTTGGTCATGGCCTCGTCGAGCTTGCCGGCCTGCATGAGGCGGTCGACTTCCTCGTGCTCGATCGCGGCCAGTGCCGGGAGCACCACGCCACAGGCGGCGACAGCCACCAGCAGTGCGCGCACGGTGGGAGAAAAACTGAAACGGGTGCGCGACTGGGGCTCTTGGGCATTGCGGACAAGACCTCGTAGGGGGTGGGTGATGCGGCAGGGATTGTAAGTGGGGCGGGTAACCTTCCGAAACAGCGATGACGGTCTTTCGTCTTGCCTGCAACGCCCGGCCCCGAGCTTTCCCGTAGCGGCTGCCGGACGCCCCCTTCCCGGGCGCGAAAAACAGGGCCGCGCAGTACAGTGCCGCCGTGGACCGCCTCCAAAGCATTGAAACCTTCGTTCGCGTCGCGCAGACCCAGAGTTTTGCGGAGGCGGCGCGCCAGTTGCGGGTGGCCAATTCGGTGGTCACCACGCGGGTCAAGCAGCTGGAGGAGTTCCTCGGGGCCCCGCTGTTCCACCGCAGCACGCGGGTGGTGCGGCTCAGCGACATGGGCCAAGCCTTCCTGCGCGACTGTACTGAGCTCGTGGGTCGCGCCAACGACATCGTCGACCAGATGCGCGATGCGCGCGGCACGCCCCCCGGCACGCTGCGCGTCCATGCGCTGACAGGCATGGTGCTCGGCCGTTTCGCCTCGCTGCTGCACGAGTTCCACACCACCTACCCGGACATTCGCCTGGAGCTGATCGTGAGCGACGCGGTGGTCGATCCAGTCAAGGCCGGCGTCGATTGCGCATTGCAGATCTTTCCTGCGGCCTCGCAGGAGCTGGTGTCGCTGCCGCTGGTCCCGGTGCGGCGGCTGCTTTGCGCCACGCCCGCCTACCTCGAAGCGCACGGCACGTCGGCCACGCCGCGCGAGTTGCATCGCCACAAGCTGGGCCTGTACTCGGGCTACCCCACGCGCGACCGCTGGACCTTTCACCACAAGGGCGAGCAGACCACCATCTACCTCGCGGCCGCGCTGCTGACCAACAGCGTCCACCTGCTGCGCGAGTACGCGCTGGAGCATGCGGGCATCGTCTGCCTGCCGACGCTGGTGGCAGGCGACGCCATTGCGCGCGGCGAGTTGCGCGTGGTGCTGGCGGAGCACCAGCTGTCGTCGTTCTCGCTGAGCGCGGTGTACGCGGGCACCTCGCGCAATGCGCTCAAGCTGCGGCTCTTCATCGAGCACATCGCCACGCGATTCACGCGCGTGCCGCCCTGGGACGCCACGCTGATCGAGCGCGGAATGATCCCGGCGGAGCTGATCGAATAACGCTCGGACACGACCGCGCGAGCGGGTAAACCCCAGCGATTGTTCGGAGACTCCGAACAATCCTCTTCCAAACTGCTCCCTACCGGTGGCGTCGCTTGGCTCCTAGAGTTCGCTCATCACAGGAGACAAGCCATGACAGTCACCGCCTACCAGACCCGCTTCGGGTCGCTCAAGCACTTCGAGAAGGGCCATGTCGAACCGATCGCCGACGACGTGCGCCACTACGCGTTTTCCAACTGCTTCGAGATCGCGAGTATCAGCAAGCCCTACGAGAAGGTCGTGTTCGGGCAGAACCAGATCTACGTGCTCGAGACGCTGCGCGCCGAGGGCACCTCGCCGTGGTTCACCTGCGCGCACGACGAGTTCGCGCTCGTTCGTGATGGACGGCGATGTCGAAGTGCACCTCGTGCAGCTCGACGCCGGGCAGACCGTGGCCGACCAGGAGAAGAACGGC
>CAMATD010000016.1 GCA_945860785.1 Variovorax sp. YR752
GACGGGTTATCAACTCGTTAAAAAAGGTCAAAAACATGAGGGATTGGTTCTATCAGCTCACGGGCAAGGCATGGATCGCGCTGCTGTTCGGCATCGGTATCCTGGGCTGGGCGGCCTATGCGCAATTCAAGGCAGGCGCCGACACGCACGGCACCGCGGCGGAAGACCTCGTGGCCAAGAGCGGCACGATCGTCAGCGGCAGCGAAATCACCGAAACCACCAAGCGCCGCCGCGGCGGCACCACGACGCGCCACTACTTCGTGCTCGACGCCAAGCTGGCCGACGGCAGCACCGAGAAATGGCGCGTGGACTACGCGATCGGCCGCCGCAAGCTCGAGCCGCTGATCGACGAGGCCGTCGATGTGCGCGTCGATCCTTCGGACAACAACCTCGTCTACGAGGTCAAGCTCAAGGGCCAGCCCGTGGTCGCGCTCGCCGACGTGCAGAAGATCATGGAAGACAAGGACAAGGCCGCGGCGTCCATCGCCACGGACAAGAGCACGCTGATCGTCGGCGCCATCGCCCTGCTGCTGGGCATCGGCGGGCTGTTCATCCGGCGTCGGATCGCCAGCGGCTACGCGGCGACACAAGCGGCGACGGTGCAGACGCCCACGATCGGCGAGAAGGTCTGACCGGCGGCCAGAGAACCCCAAAAGAAAAGGCGCCCCGCGGGGCGCCTTACTTGCGCAGCAGAGCCTTCAGCGCATTCTGCAGCCGGCGCGCGCTGGCAGCGTCGTGCGCCGCAGCCAGCACCTTGCCAGCATCCTGGCCCCAGGTCTGGGCCGGCGCCGGGTCGCCGCGCTTCGTCAGCAGCTTCAGTTGCAGGGCACGGCGCGCGTCGAGTTGCTCGGCGGGCGTCGGCACCTCGGCGGCCATTTCCAGGCGCAGCAGCGCTTCGGCCGCGTCGCTGGCAGCGGCCGTCGGGGTGGCACCCAGTGCCTGCGACCAACCGGTGCGCACGGCCGGCGTCACCGCACGGCCGAGTTCCTGGACGCTGGGCAGGCGTGCGGCATCGCGCTGTTCCCAGGCGCCGCGCACCTGCGTCAACGCTTCGCCATGGGCCTGCGCTGCGAGCTTGCGCAGTGCCATGTCCGCACGTTCGAGGGCTTCGCGCTGGGCACGGAAGGCCGCATCGCCAAGGCGCGGGCCGCGATCTTCGAAGCGCGGAGGACGGTCGCCGAAACGGCCGGCCGGTGCGCCGCGATCACCGCGTGCATCGGAGCGGGGAGCGCCGCGATCGCCACCGGGGCGACCCGGGCCTGCTGGCCGGCCACCGTCGCGCCGGTCGCCGCCGAAACGGCCGCCGGCACCACCACGGGCTGCGGGCGCCGCGTCCGTCTTCTTGCTGCTGGGACGGTCGTCACCGCGCATGGCCACGACGGGCTTGGGCGCCGGCTTCGGAGCCGCCGCGGGCTCCGCGCTCTCGGCTGCGGCGGCTTCGCCGGCATCGTGTGCCGCGCCATCGGAGCGTGCCGAGGCGTCGGCGCCATCGGTCGGGGCCACGAGGTCGGATGCTTCGGCTTGCGCCGCTTCGACGGGTGCCGCAGGCGATGCCTCCGCGTCGCTCGGGCTCGGCGCCTGCTCGGCACTCTCGCTGAACTCGGCCGCAGCCTGGCGGCCCGGTGCAACCACTTCGGTCGCGCCGACCGAGGGGCCGTCGCTCGCTGCTGCCGCTGCCTGCTCGACCTTCAGCGCCGGCGGCGGCGCTTCGCCACGCAGCGCGCCTTCGAGGCGGGCAATGGCCGCACGGATCTTCTGCACATCGCCGCCGGCGTTGGCGGCATCCAGTGCCTTGGAGGCATCGAGCACATAGCGGTCGTGCTCGCTCATCGCGGCCGACACCTTTTCGCGCTCGGCCGTCTTGCGGTTGAAGGCTTCGTCGATGGGCGCGCGGAAGGCGTCCCACAACTTCTGTTCATGGCGGCGGTCGAGCGGCACGCTCTGCGCCTCGGCCTGCCAGCGCTGCTGCAGCGCCTTGACGGCATCGATGCGCAGCATCGGCTGGGCACCGAGCTCTGCGGCCTCGGCAATCATGGCCTGGCGGCGTTCGACGCTGGCCTTTTGCGCAGTCTCGAAAGGCGCGCGTGCGGCGCCGAAGGCCTCGTTCCACAGCGGCTGCAGTTCGGCGAACACCTTTTCGCCCACATGGCCGGCGTCGCGCCAACGGTCGGCAAACTGATGCAGCGCGCGGTTGTGCGCCTTCAGGTCGGAGGCGCCGGCGTGCTCGGCCGCCCAGGCCTTGACCTCTTCGATCAGCGCCACGCGATGGGCGCGGTGCTCGGCCGCGTCGGCGCGAACCTTCTCGAGCCAGGCTTCGACCACCTTGTGGGCTTCGTTGCAGGCTTCGTCGAAGCGCTTCCACAGCGCATGGTTGGGCACGCCGCCCTGGTCGGCCTGCTTCCACTGGTCGCGCAGCGCGCGCAGCGTTTCCTGCATCTTGCGGCCACCGAGGGCCTGGCCTTCGGGGCGCTTGAGCAGGCCTTCGGCCTTGGCCACGAGGTCTTCGCGCACCTTGTCGGCGCTCCAGCGCTGCCAGCCTTCGAGTTCGCCGGCGGCGACCAGCGCGGCGTGCACGCGGGCTTCGAGCGGGGCTTCGACCAGCTTGCCGTGTTCCTTGAGCACTGCGCGCAGCGCAGCGGCCGCACCGGCGCTGGCCTTGCCATTGCCTTCGGCGGTTTCCTGTTCGAGCTTGGCGAGTGCGGTCTGCACGGCGTCTTGGGCAGCGGCGCGCACGGCCGGATCGACCTTGGGTGCGGCAGGCCGCGCAGGCGCGGCGGGCTTGGGTGCCACCACCTCGCCGCGCGCGGTGCGCAGCTCGTCGGCCCACACGGGCACCGGCGGCAGCGGCGCTGCGGCATCGGCGGCGGCGGCAATTGCCAGGGCCAGCGCGCCATGGAAGGCGTCGGACACGACCAGCAGCTGCGACTTGGACGCCTCGAGCTGCGGCGCGAACTTGGCGTCGAGGCTGTTCCAGTTGATGTCGGAGGTGATGTCGGCAGCCTGCTGCTGCCAATGGGTCACGTCGGCGCGCAGCGATTCTTCGGCGGACTGGGCGTCCTGCCAGCCCTTGGTGGACAGCACTTCGAAGCGCTGGGCCAGCAGCA
Source organism: Variovorax sp. YR752 (assembly GCA_945860785.1). Taxonomy (GTDB): domain Bacteria; phylum Pseudomonadota; class Gammaproteobacteria; order Burkholderiales; family Burkholderiaceae_C; genus Variovorax. The sequence goes on from CAMATD010000016.1 coordinate 3,105, forward strand.
CGGCGGCCTCGCGGTGGACCTGGGCACGGTGCTGCAGGTCTTCGATGCCCTTGACGCGTTCGGCCAGCTTCAGCTTCAGGCCAGCCAGCGGTTCGCGCGACAGCGGTGCGCCGGCCTTGGCGGCGTCGCGCTGCCAGGCCAGTGCATCGGCGATGTTGAGCTTGGACTGGCCCAACAGCGCTTCGGCCTTCTGCGCCCACTCGACGCCGATGGCCTCCTGGCCCTTGGCGCGCTTGAGCTCATCGAGCTTCTCGCGCAGCAGGCGCGCCGCGCCCTTGTCGCGACCACTCAGCTCTTTGAAGACCTCCTGCATTTGCTCGGGCGCGGGGTTGCCCGCGAGCCAGTCGCGGATGCGCGCGGCGCGCTCGCCCGAAGTCGGCGCGGTGAAGGCGCCGCCGGTGAGCGTGTCGAGGGCCTGAAGGTCGTGTGGCTTGGAAGAAGTAGAGGTCACTGCGCGGAATCGTTGTCTTAATAGAGAAAGCGAAGGCGCCGGCAAAGGCCGGCGCACATCGACATTTTCACCCACTTGCGGCCGGGTGTTGAATTTCGCCCTGGAACCGTGGCGAAACACAGGCCTGCGAGCAGGGAGATGGATGGTCTACATATAATAGCAAGGTCGGGTGAAAAACCAAGTGCCGGCCCCTTACTTCATGGCGAGATTGAGTTCGGCGCCCGGCTTCCAGTCGGCACAGCTGGCACTGGTACGCACCGCGCCCAGGAACAGCCGCTCGCTCGACAGCTTCTGCGCCAGCAGGTAGTCGCGCACGGCGGCGCCGCGCTCGACCGCGAGCTGCCGCATCGATTCTTCGTCGACCGGAACACTGGCCAGCAGCAGGTTTTCCATTTCCTTGACAGGCAGGTCCTTGGCCAGCCCGACGAGGTTGCGCGGCTTCGTGATGTCGGCCCGCTTGTAGACCGCGGTCAGCAGCTCGGGGTATTCGGCATCGGTCACTGGCGGCACGTCGGTGCCGGTCTGGCCGGCACGCACCGCGACACGGCGCTTTTCGGCCTGGGTGAGCTGGCGCTGGTAGGCGTCGCGTTCCTTGTCGAGGCTGGAGGTGCCGACCACCGTCATCTGCAGGGTCGGCCGGTCGGTCAGGGCCTTCACGACCTTGTCCAGGCTTTCCTTGGCGGAGGCGCTGAGCACCGAGCTGCCGGGCTCGAAGGTGATGGCGCTCGATTCGCCGCTGCCGCCGCCCAGACCACCGGTCAGCAGGCTGAACGGTGCCGTGATCGCCTTGCCGATCAGGTTGACGATGGCCTTCCAGATCAACGGGCCGACGCTGAATTGCGGGTCGTTGAGCGAGCCGCTGAGCGGCAGGTCGATGTCGATCACGCCGTTGCGGTCGGCCAGCAGGGCCACGGCGAGCTTCACCGGCAGGCGGTTGGTCGAGCCGGCGACTTCATCGCCGAACTGCAATTGGTTGAGCACCAGCTTGTTGGTGGCCGTCAGCTGACCATCGGGCGCCACCTTGTAGTTGACGTCCATGCTCATCTTGCCGCGCTCGATGCCATGGCCGGCATAGCGCACCGAGTAGGGCGACAGCGGCGCCAGGTCGAGGTCGCGCATCTTGGCGGTGATGTCGAGCTCGAGCGGCTTGGCCAGCGGATTGAGCTTGCCGGTGATCTCCAGCGCCGCAGTCTGCTGCGCCTTGCCGCGCAGTTCCAGGTCGGCCAGCGCAGGGCGGCCGCCCTCGCCCTTCGGCGGGCTCGACGAGAAGGAGCTCAGTTTGCCTGTCAGCTCGCTGAGGTCGGCCGAGTAGTTGGGCTTGACGAACAGGTCGGTGAAGTCGATCTTGCCGTTGACCAGGCTCATCGGGCCGAAGTTGATGACCGGCTTGGGGCCGGTGTCTGCGGCGGCCTGCGCCGTGGCAACAGGCGCTGCGGCCGGTTTGGCGGGCTCGGCGGCGACGCCGACCATGGCTTCGGCCGACACCGGTGTGCCGCCCGAGGTCTTCGGCGGCGCCCCGCGGGTCGTGGTGGTGGTGCCGCCCGGGCCCTTCTGGGTCTTGGCCCCTGCGGTGGCCGCGGCGGCTGCGGCACCTTCGGCCTCGCCCTTCTTCGTCAGGTTGAGCAGGTTGAGCAGGTTGAGCCGGCCGGTGGGGTCGACGATCACGCGGGCGAAGAAGTCGGTCAGCGTGGTTTCGCGCACGTCGACGTTCGGCGGTGCGTTGGGCGCCATGCTCAGCTGCAGACCGCGCAGGCTCAGCGTCTTCCAGCTCAGCAACTGGTTGGTGTTGCGGTCGAAACCGGGCGACTGGGTGAGCGAGACGCTGTTGGCGCGGAAGTCGTCGAGCGCGGTGTCGCCGGCCAGCTTGATGCTCATGCCCGCCGGCGTGGTCGCATAGTGCACCGTGCCGCGGTAGCTCGCGAAGGCGCGGCGGATGTCGACATTGAGCGCGTCGGCGTAGTAGGCCTTGAAGGAGTGCGCGGGGAACGAGACCACCTCAAGCCGGCCCTCGGCCGCCAGCGGCTTGAGCACCACGTTGCCCTTGTAGTCGAAGCGGCCCGGATCCGACCGTCCGGAGCCGATGCGGCCGGAGACCTGCAGCGGCGAGACGGTGTTGGTTTCGGGCGCGATCTTCTGGGCATTGAGCTTGAAGGCCGTGACCTCGATGGTCACCGGCGTCGCGCCGGCCTTGTCGGCGTACGAGAGGCTGCCGTTGTCGACCGCCAGGGTGCCGATGGTCAGCGCCCAGGGCTTGGTGTTGGCGCCAGGCTGCGTCGAGCCGGCACCGGCCGGCTTGGGCGCCGCCACCTTGGCCTCGGCGGTGCCTTCCTTGGCGCCACTGCTGGCCGGATCCGTGGCCATCAGGTTGAGCTGGCCCGCCGCATCGCGCGCGACCACGAGCTGCGGGTTGGCCAGGGCCACTTCGCTCAGGTGGAACACGGACTCCAGCGGGCGCACGTCCGCCAGCGCCAGCTTGAGCGATTCGAAGCCCAGCAGCTCGCGCCCCCTGGCGTCGTTCAGCTTGGCGCCGTGCGCCTCGACGGTCCCGGTGATCTTGAGGCCGGTTGTCGCGGCCTGCTGGAAGTCGATCTTCAGGTCGGCGTCCAGGCTGCCTGCCTGCAGCTTCACCGGCAGGCCGCCCGGGATGTAGCCGAGGTAGGGCACCAGGTCGAGGCCCTTGAACTGCACATGCGCGTCGGTCTTGCGGCTGTCCGCGAAGGGCGTGCTGAAGGCGGCCGAATCGAACTTGCTGCCGTTGAGCGTGAAGGCGAGCTTGGGTTCGGTGTTGATCTCGCGCTTGGAGGCCAGGTTGCTCAGGAAAGGCACGCTGAGCATGAAGCCGCGCAGCTCGTGCTTGCGCTTGACGGTCTGGTCGTCGAAGTCGACCGCGCCGTCCTTGATCGAGATGTTGTAGATGGCAAAGCGCGCCGGCTCGGCCTTGGGATCGGGCGGCGGGCCCGACGCCAGCTTGGCGAGGATGTCGTCGATGTCGTACTTGCCGTCGGCCTGGTGCGTCAGCAGGACCGCGGGCGACTCGACCGTCACCGTGTCGATCACCGGCGCCAGGCGGAAGATCGATTGCAGCTCGGCATCGGCGTAGATGCGCTTGATGGCCAGTTGCGCCTGCTTGCCGTCGGCGGTGGCGATGCGAAGGTCGTTCAGCGCGAGTTCGAGCGTCCAGGGCTTGAAGTCGATCTTGCCGACCGTGACCTGCCGGCCGAGCTTCTCGCTCGCGATCTTCTGGATCTGGCTCTTGGCGATCGGCGGCACGGCCAACCAGGCAATGACCCAGAAGGCCAACAGAACCAGCAAAGCGACGATCCCACGTCGCACCCATTTGTTTTGTTTGAGCGAAGCTAAATCCATCGCCGGAGTGTGCCGCAAACAAGTAGCAATGCAGAAACAAGAAAGCCCGGTGATTCGACGGAATGTCTTGTCACCGGGCTTGATGGCGGGCACAAAACCCATGCCATCGATTCGCGCGACCGGAAGTCAATGGTTCCTGCCGTGCTGGCAGCAAGAGATTGCCGCCGTGGATCCTCCGTCGTTCGAACCCTTGACTTGCACCTCAGGCTGCCTGACTTCGGAAAAACGCCTGAAAACTCAGGCCCACTCAGATTAGGTGCCGCACCCTCGCATTGCAAATCGAATTTTTCAAGGGATTTCCCGTAGGCGAGCGCCTCTGAAATCGTTAACTTTTTAAACAACTATTAGCATAAGGAACAATTTCCTTATGCTTGACCGGGTATTTAGCCACGCTAGAATCCGCCCTGCCCTGACTGCCAGACGCAGCAGGGCCTCCCTGAATCCGCTGCCGAATTCCCCCAGCCTAGATTAGGCCACCGCGCTCCTTACCCTACACCCCCTCCATGCGCGGAGCCTGATTCGTACCAATCCAAGCGCCGTTGCCTTCATCCCTCGCCTCTCCAGGCGTTGCGAACAGGTGCCGCACAGAAAGGAAGAGCGATGAACAAGGCGTTTGATGCCACAGCCCGCGGGCTACGGACCTTTGTGTCCGATGTGGCAGACGGCTTTTTTGAAATCACCCATAACGGGTTTGCGTTGGTCGGCCTAGCTATCGTGTTCGCGGCCCTCGCCCTTGTGGCACGGCCCGATCTGCGCCAGACCGGCGAGGAACAGCTCATGGGCTGGCTGCAGTCGCGCAAGCCCGCGCCTGAAGTCACCGACCTCGAGCCGACCGCCATCGAGCGCACCACGGCCGCGAGCCCCAGCGACCTGCCCAAGCAGCAGGCCGCCGTGGCTTACTGGCTCAGCAAGAAGTACAGCGTCGCGGCCGAGCCGTTGAGCGTGCTGGTGGCCGAGGCCTACAACATCGGCAAGCGCACCAAGCTCGACCCGACGCTGATCCTGGCCATCATGGCGGTCGAATCCAGCTTCAACCCCTTTGCACAGAGCCAGGTGGGTGCCCAGGGCCTGATGCAGGTCATGACGCGCGTGCACGGCGACAAGTACGAAAGCGCGGGCGGCACGCTCACCGCCTTCGACCCGGTGACCAACATGCGCGTCGGCGTCAAGGTGCTGCAGGAATGCATCACCCGCGCCGGCTCGCTCGAAGGTGGCCTGCGCTACTACGTGGGCGCCGCCAACCTGGAAGACGACGGTGGCTACGCCAGCAAGGTGATGGCCGAGCACGAACGCCTGCTGCAGGTCGCCAACGGCCGTGCGCCATCGATGCTGCCGCCCCGGACGACCGTGCGCGCGCAGCCGATTCCGATCGTGGCACCGGTCAAGCCTGAAGAAGGTTCCGAGCCCGCCAAGGTCGCCCTGCTCTCCGCCGTTTCCTGAACCCGGGTCCGGCCAGGTGTGAGCTACACTCGGCTGGTACGCAACTGGCGATAGGCGCAGCACCCGAAAAAGGTGCCACGCGCTGACGTGGAATTACCACTGGGCAGCGTGCCGCCTGACCACAACAGGCGTTCAGCCGTTCGCCTGGGCAGCCCTTGTTTGGTTGAAGAACAAAGACCTCGTCTTCAAAGGACTGCCATGTACCAACGCACTACCCTAGTCGAACAGACCGATCCCGAGATCTGGGCCGTAATTCAAGCCGAAAACGCGCGCCAGGAACATCACATCGAGCTGATCGCCAGCGAGAACTACGCCTCGCCGGCCGTCATGGCCGCCCAAGGCTCGCAGCTCACCAACAAATACGCCGAAGGCTACCCAGGCAAGCGCTACTACGGCGGTTGCGAGCATGTCGACGTGGCCGAGCAGCTGGCCATCAACCGCGTCAAGCAGATCTTCGGCGCCGATGCCGCCAACGTGCAGCCGCATTGCGGCGCCTCGGCCAACGAAGCCGTGATGCTCGCCTTCCTGAAGCCCGGCGACACCATCATGGGCATGAGCCTGGCCGAAGGCGGCCACCTGACCCACGGCATGCCTCTCAACATGAGCGGCAAGTGGTTCAACGTGGTGAGCTACGGCCTGGACGCCAACGAAGCCATCGACTACGACGCGATGGAGCGCAAGGCGCACGAGCACATGCCCAAGCTCATCATCGCGGGCGCCTCGGCCTACTCGCTGCACATCGACTTCGAACGCTTCGCCAAGGTGGCCAAGGACGTCGGCGCGATCTTCATGGTCGACATCGCCCACTACGCCGGCCTCGTGGCCGCGGGCGTGTATCCCAATCCGGTGCCGCACGCCGACATCGTGACCTCCACCACCCACAAGAGCCTGCGCGGCCCGCGCGGCGGCATCATCCTGATGAAGTCGCAGCACGAAAAGGCGATCAACAGCGCGATCTTCCCGGGCCTGCAAGGCGGCCCGCTGATGCACGTGATCGCCGCCAAGGCCGTCGCGTTCAAGGAAGCGATGACGCCCGAGTTCAAGGCCTACCAGCAGCAGGTGGTCAAGAACGCCAAGATCGTGGCCGACACCCTCACCCAGCGCGGCCTGCGCATCGTGAGCGGACGCACCGAAAGCCACCTGATGCTGGTCGACCTGCGCGCCAAGGGCATCACCGGCAAGGAAGCCGAAGCCGTGCTGGGCAGCGCCCACATGACGATCAACAAGAACGCGATCCCGAACGACCCGGAAAAGCCGATGGTCACGAGCGGCGTGCGCATCGGCACCCCAGCCATGACCACGCGCGGCTTCAAGGACGAAGAGGCCCGCGCCACCGCGAACCTGATCGCCGACGTGCTCGAGAACCCGCGCGACGCGGCGAACATCGATGCGGTGCGCGCCAAGGTGCATGCGCTGACGAGCCGTTTTCCGGTCTATCGCTGATCCAGGCGCCGTGGCCGCATGAAATGCCCTTTTTGCGGTCATCTCGAAACGCAGGTCGTCGAGACCCGTGTTTCGGAAGACGCCGACTTTGTCCGCAGGCGCCGCCAGTGCAGCGCCTGCGACAAGCGCTTCACCACTTACGAACGGTCGGACGTCAACTTTCCGGTCGTGGTCAAGAAGGACGGCAGTCGCGCCGACTTCGAATCGTCCAAGGTACGCGCCTCGATGATGCTGGCGCTGCGCAAGCGCCCGGTGAGCATCGAGCAGATCGACACCGCCCTGCTGCGCATCGAGCAGAAGCTGCTGGCCAGCGGCCTGCGTGAAATCGATTCGACCAAGGTCGGCGAACTCGTGATGCGCGAGCTGAAGCGCCTGGACAAGGTGGCCTACGTGCGCTTTGCCTCGGTGTATCGCAGCTTCGAGGACGTGGACGAATTCAGGCAGCTGCTGCGCGACATCTGAGCGCACGGGCGCTCACGGCGCGCCCCTGGCGCATGCCCCCGAGCCGCAATCGCCGCTCACATCCGGATTGCAGACCTTGGCCCGCCCCGAGGCCGAGACGACGATCGACACCCTGCGGCCGGTGTCGGCCTTCAACGTCAGGCACCCCGCGCTGAAGCCGGACCGGGTCGTCTGGCGCGAAAACCCGTTGCTGTCGTAGCGCAGGCCCTGTGCAAAGCCGCCCCCGAGCGCGGTGTCGACACTCACGCCCTGCGGCAACCGGTCGAAGCTGCGCAGCGTCTGGGGCGCGTCGTCCGGCCCCGTCCGCACAGCCCAGCCGCCGGACCAGTCATTGCCCGCGAGCGCGGTCACCTCCACGCTCTGCGCGCGCTGAATGGCCTCGGTGCGGGCCAGGCTCAAAGCGGAATTGAAGCCCTGGGCCGCCGCTGCGAGGCGCTGGTTCAGCAGCATGTCGCGAAAGCTCGGTGCACCGATGGTGGCAAGCACCACCACGATGGCCACGACAACCATCAACTCGATCAGCGTGAAGCCGTCCTTGTGGCGTCCTTCGACGCTCCTCATTGCCAGCACCTGTTGGGCTCTGCGCCGTCGCAGCCCTTGTTGCCTGTGCTGTCGATCCAGAGCTTGCCGACCTGCGGGTCAGAGAAGCCGGGCTTCAGCGTCGCCGTGAGCCGGATGCAGCTGTCGATGTTCCCCCGCCCTTCGCAACTGTCGCTTTCGACGGCGTACTTGCCGCCCGCGCCGCCGTCTCCCGAATCGCCCTCGTAACGCCGGTACCGCCCCGCCAGCGTGAACTGGCGTTCCTGCTCCTGCATTTGCTGCATCAGCGCGGACCGCGCTTCGCTGCGCCATCCCTTGCGCACGGAATCCATGTACGACGGCCAGGCGATGGCCGCCAGGGTCGCAACGATCACGAGCACGACCATCACCTCGATCAGCGTGAAGCCGCGAAGCGCTGCACTCCTCATGGTTTCGCCCCGCGGTAATCGACGACCTGGCGCCAGTTCAGGCGCCCCGCCACCTGCGACGTCTTGCCGCCGTCGACGGGCTGGGCGGTCGAGATGCCACGTCGGCCGCCCGGGTTGATGACGGCCAGCCGCCTTGTTTCCGACCGGCGCCCGAACGCATCGGTCGCGCTGTAGCCGCCCTCGCCCAGCTGGACCAGGAGCGGCGCCTCCAGCATGCCGTCGCTCGAAGGCACGCAGGTGCCGCCTTGCGAGAGCCCCGTCATCGCGTTCACCGCGCAGCTGCGCCCGCCGCCGTCTCCACTGCATGCGCTGGCGTTGGGGATCAAGGTGTTGAAGAACAGCTGGCTGTCGCTCAGCACCGGCCTGGAAACCAGGCGCTCGCCCCGATCAAGTCCCCCCGGCAGATCGAAGTACCACCCTCGCCGGCTGGTCGTCTTGCGATCGAAGGCGCCGTGAACGAACGCGTCGCCGGTGACGGACGAGAACAACTGCCCGCTCGCGGCGACAGCTTGGCGGGACTGAAGCTGTGCGCGTGCATCGTTGGCGGGAAGAGCCACCCCGTTGTCGTACACGCCGTACATGGTCTGCACACCGCGGCTCGCGTGGCCAAGGTCTTCAGGGCTCACGAACTTGCCCGTGCCGAAGAGCACGATGGCGCCGCCATCCGGCCCCACACCGACCTCTGGCGCGACGGTGATCGGCTGGCGTTTCGCATCCGCGCCGCTGCCGTCCATGGCAACCATCAGGGGTTGCTTGTTCAATCCCAGCGCGTTGTCCTTGCTCCACGGCGCATTGCCCGTGAAGTCGAACTTCCACAGGTTGCCCTGGGTGTCGCCGGCGTAGAGAAAGCGCGCGGACCCATCGGCAACAGCGTAGTCGCCCGGCGTGCTCAGGGCGTTCACGAGCGCGCTGTCCGTCGGGCGACGCAGGATGATCTTGTGATAGTTGACGCCCAGCTCCCACGCCGCAGCCGCCGGCTTGTCGAGCGAGAGCAGGAACAATGCGGCGCGCTTTTCGCTGTTGGCATTGTTGAATTGAAGCCCGACGGGACGACAGCGAACCAGCCATAGGTGGCCGCTTCGGTCCTGGTGGCGGCGGCGGTGCGGAACTTCAGGATCCGCGGTGCCTGGGTCAGGTAGCCCATGGTCTTTGTCGTCCGCGCCGCTGAACTCCCACAGCACCTTGTCGGCCGAGAAGGCCGCGGGGTCTGTCACGTCGAGCGCGAAGACGCCGGTGGCCCCGCCGCCGCTGCCCGAGACCAGCACGGTTTTCCATGCCCCGCCGGCCACCCGGGCTTCGCCGACGGCGGGCGTTCCGTCGACGTAGCTTTGGTGCTCGTAGTCCGGCGAGGTATACGCCGCCAACTTCGGGAACAGACTGCGGGGCACATAGGCGAACAGCTCGTCCCCGGTACCGGCCGCAAAGGCGTGGAGCATGCCGTCGTTCGCGCCCACATAGACCGCATGCGTCCGGTCCCGGTGGGCCGCGAGAAACTTGTCATAGCCAGCCATCCTGGATGGCAGGGCTCGGCGCCCCCACGAAGACCGGGCTCGAATTGGCCACGTCGCCCATGACCGAATCGCGCACACGAAAAACGCCATCCGGAACGGACAACTCCCTGCGCCGATCCCCACGCAGATAAGCCAGGCGCTCGGCGCCCAGCGCATCGGAGGCGGCGGGCTCGGCATAGGGCGTCGCGTTCAGGCGGCTGCGCAGCGCGCCATCGAGCGTTGCCCATTGAAACGGCGTGCCGGCGCCATCGGTCGAAAAGGTGAAGATGCGCCTGCTCGAGGTGTCGCGCGCGGCCACGGCCGGTTTTGCCAGGGCGTTGCCGGTCAACAAGGCGCCGGCATCCCAGTCGGGCCGATCGGCACGATGCACAGCGCCGGTTGCCGCGTCGAAGGTCAATGGGTACGACAGCAGCGTGCCCGACCAGCGCCGCCCGCTGAACTGCGGCACATAGAGGCTGGCGCCCGCCTTCGTGATCCGGTCCGACGACAAGGCGCTGCCCGCCGCGCCGCCGCCCGATGGCGCCGCGGCCCGCTGGAAGATCCGGCGGATGGCCGATGCCATTTGCAGCGGCTCAGCGGCCAGGAAGTAATTGGAGGGCTTGGGCTGGTTGTCCGCGTCGAGCCCCTCGGCCCATTCGGAATTGCCGGTCACGTCTGGCTGACCGATGCCGCCCGATGCGCGAAACGGATTGCCGTCGTCGTTGTCGTCGGAGAAGCCCCCGTACTTCGTGGCCAGATAAAAGGTGCTGCCGCGCTGCCGCAGCCTGATCGCGCTCTCGCCGCCCTGCCCCACGTCGATGGCGAAGGTCTGCACCCGCAGATCGGGATGGTCGCTGCGGATCTTCTGCGTGCGGGCCCAGTACGCAAGGCCCGCCATTCCGAACGAGCCCTTGTCGGCGCCCGTTTCCTCGGTCGCAATGCTGCTCGACGTGAGCTGCGAGCCGCCCTTGTTGTAGTTGAAGGCCCGAGGGCCGTCGTTGCCGGTAGTGGCAAGGCCGGTCTTGCCCGAAGGATGCGTGTAGGAAAGCGCCTCCCTGTTCTCGAAGGCGCCGACAAGGCCCGTCCAGCGCGCGGTGTCGGGTTCGTAGGCAGCGTTGCTGAAACCGCGATCGAAATCGCCGCCGGAGTCACCCTTCGACATGCCAGGCAACGAGCGGTCGTTGTTCGTTTCGAGGTCGCCGATCGCCAGGATCTGGCTCCTCTGGCAACTGGCTGCGACAGGGTCCCAACCGCTCCCGCGGGCTTCTGCGCCCCAATGAACGGTGCCGTTGTAGACGGGAAGCCCATCCTTGCGAACGTCGTCCCCGGACGCCACGCCAGCCATCGCATTCGGCGTGGATGCCTTGCCCTGGAGGTAGCGCAGCGACTCGTAATAGAGCTCGCCTGCGGGGTCGAGCCTCGAGTAGGCGCCCTGCTTCGCGCCACTGCGTCCGAACCGGTTGATGGCGTTGATGACGCCGCTCGTGCCGGATGAAGCCATCGGGTCGGCCTTGAAGACACCCGTCGTCGCATCCCACTCCGCTTGCGGGTTGTCCACCCTGTCGAGGGCCGGGTCGACCTTCGTGGGACCGGTGTGCTTCATCGGTGCGCGAAGCACGCCGCCATAGCGCGCGGGATTGTCGTCGAGCAGGTAGCCGAAGACGGAAAAACGCATCCGGTCCGCATTGCGTTGAATGGCCCCCACGGGTTTGCGGTTGCCGTTCGGATATTTGAAACAGAGCACCGGGCGCGTTGCCGCCTCGGCAGGTGTGCAAACCTCCGCGCGCGCAAGGTAAGACCCGTATTGCCAGTCACTGCCCGGCTGGGCACAAGTACCGGTGGCGGTAGGCCCAACCACGAACCGGTCGAGACAGCTGTTGAAGTGCACCGTGTCCGTCGCACGCAGGCCGTTGCGACTGTTCGTGAGCAGCGGCGTGAGCTTGTCGAGGTTGCCCGATATCGCCTTGTCGGGGAAATGGGGTCCGCGATAGAAATCTTCGGGCAGCACCGCCCGCTGCAACACGGTGCGGCCGGGCTCATCCACCCAACGATCTCCGCCAGTCAGCGCAAGGCGCAATGCGTCGAGGGACGAAGACACCGCCCAGTTCAGCAGATTGCCGCTCCATTGGTTGCGGCAGACGATCTCTCCACCGCTTTGGAGCGCAGGAAACCGTCAAGGCCAGCAAGCCGCAAATTCGAAGAGAGCGCATGCGAGTTCCGTCTTCAGGAGGGACAGCCAGGGCTGGCAGTCGATTTGTACAAATTGGTCTGCAGCACCACCTGCGTCTCGTCGCGCATGCCATAGCCGATGGCCGTGACGCGAAAGATGTAGCTGGCGCTGCGAGCGCTCGCGCTTTGAAGCGCGTTGACCTGCCAGCCGTCGTGGTTGCGAATCGCCTCCACGATGTAGCGCGGCGCACGGGCCGGCAGCGCCCCGGCGCGGGAGGAGCCTGTGCCCGCGTCGCCGCTGAAGTAGGTCTGGCCGGTGAAGGTGCCGTAGGCGACCGACTTCCCGCTCCCGGCCGAGAAGTCGGCGCTCATCCAGGCAGGCTCGGTGCCCGGCTCGCCCGGTGCGCACAGCCCCTGGTGATCGCCGGCGCCGCCGCATCCGGCAACGAAGGCGGTCACGTCCTGGCTGCTGAACAGGCAAAGACGTTGCTGCGCGCTGTCGTTGGGCCCCAGCACATCGCTTTCTGCATCGAGCAGCGCCGCCTCGGCCGCCTGGAACGCCACCTCGGTGTCGCGGTCGTTGCGCGCACCGCGTTCGTTGACCAGCGAGACCTGCGCCGCACCGACTCCCAGCACGGTCGTCACGATCAGGATCAACAGCACGACGATCAGCGAGAAGCCGCGCTGTGGCGAACGATCAGGCAGGTTCACGATGCCGGGTCCTTCATCGCGTTGCGCAGCATGACCGTGAAGGTGGCAACGCGCCGCAACCTGCCGTCGGCCTGGGGCCTGAAGCTCACGCCAGAAAAATCGGGCCCCAGGGGATAAAGCAGCTCCCCCGGCCCTTGTGGTTCACCCCTGGCATGCGCGCTGCGCGCCACTATGCCGATGCGCAGCCCGACCACCTTGCGCCATTCGTCGTTGACCTTGGCCGCGGAGGCCGCCATGGCCTCGATCTGCATCGCATCGAGCCAGCGTTCGGGAACGCCGTCGCCATTGGCGTCGTAGCCATAGACGACCTTGAACACCTCGATGCCCCGCGCCAGGGGTTGAGCGCTGAATGGGCCGTTCCTGTCGCCGCGGTACTTGCAGTAGAGCTCCGACTCCTTGTCCGCCGCCTCGGCGACATAGAAGAAGCTCCAGGCACGATCGGCGGACGCCGGGTTGTCCGCTGCGGGTCCGGGCTGGGCAAAGCCCATGCAATCGATCATCGTGCCGTCGGCCTCCGTGCCGTCTCCTCCCGCGCGGCTGCGGCCGAAGAAACGCACGAGCAAAGAGTCGCTCGCGTTCACGCCATGGGTGTTGTGCGTGCCGTAGCTGTCGCCGGTCGAACTGACCCGGGTATTGCTCGCCCCGACGATGTTCAGGTCGACGGGATCGTCCGACGACGCGAGCAGGTTCGCGCTGCTCGCAATGGTTGCCGCGCCATCGGGGCCAGGGTAGTCGGGCGCATAGTCGGAATAGCCGGCCTGCCGCACGATGCTCTTGACGACGCAGCCCGCGAACCGCAGCGACTCTTCCACCGCCTGGGCCTCGGCATCGGCCGTGAACAACTGCTTGCTACCGAGGAATGCAGCCGTGGCCGCGAGCACGACCACCAACGCGATCGCCGTCGCGACGAGCAGCTCCACCAAGGTCACGCCGCGCTGAGATCGCGTCCTGCGGCGTCAGGAACCGGCATGACCATCGTGCGCCTGCCCTGCGACCAGTTGCATCACCAGACGCGGCGGCGATGACGATGACGCCTTCGCGCTGCCAGCGTGAGGCGTCCAGCCAAGCTTCACGACCACGGTGTGGCCCGTCTTGCTGCATGCCCATGTGTATTCGCCTGCCGCGGCATTCCAGGGCGCTTCGTCGAAGCACACGCTCAGGCGCGCATCGGGCAAGGCCGTGGCGATGCGGCGCTCCCACTCGCTCATGTCCCACGCGGCGAGGTCCACGGCATTGCAGGCCGCCCCGGATGCCACGCACATCGCGTCGGCGGAGGCTGTGCCCGATGACGCATTCGCGCGCCAGTTCTCGACAAGGTACGCATTGGCCGCGTTGTTCTCCGCGGCAATGCCCTTGTTCATGCGCGCCTTCTCCGACAACTCGCGAACCAGGTTGACCGCCGCCGTGAACGTTGCGGCCTCGCTGCTGGTGCGCACCGAAGCCAGCAGCATGCTGATCGTGCCGAGCAACCCCACGCTCAGGACGACGATGGAAACCAGTACCTCCACGAGCGAAAAGCCCGCGGCAAACTGCCTCGATGAAGCCATGTGTCGATGTCCTCCCTGTCTTGCTGCAACTTGTGTTGCTTCTTCATTCCCGCCATCGAGCCTCGAGCGTAGAGGCCACCCGCAACGGCATGCGCGCCGTTCATCCGCGTTTGCATGCCGCTCGTATGATCGAACGGCACCGGTGTTAAATTTTTCCCGCCCAGCCCTCATGCCCTCTCACGAACAAGATGCACAGCACATGGCGACGGCCTTGCGCCTGGCTTCCGACGCACTGCTGCTGACCGATCCGAATCCCCGCGTCGGCTGTGTCCTGTGCGATGCCGATGGCCGCGTGCTGGGCCAGGGTCACACGCAGAAAGCCGGCGGCCCGCACGCCGAGGTGATGGCGCTGCGCGACGCGGCGGCGCAAGGTCATTCGGTCGAAGGCGCAACGGCCTACGTCACGCTGGAACCCTGCTCGTACCATGGCCGCACAGGTCCTTGCTGCGATGCGCTGATCGCCGCTGGGGTCCAAAGGGTCGTGGCTTCCATCGCCGACCCGAACCCGCTGGTCGCGGGCCAGGGCTTCGAGCGGCTGCGCGCGGCCGGTGTGGAAGTCGAAGTCGGCCCCGGCGCGGCCGAATCGCGCGAACTCAACATCGGCTTCTTCAGCCGGATGGTCCGCAAGTCGCCCTGGGTGCGGCTGAAGGTGGCCGCCTCGCTCGACGGCAAGACTGGCCTCGAGAACGGCGTGAGCCAATGGATCACCGCCGAAGCCGCCCGAACCGACGGCCACGCCTGGCGGGCCCGCGCGAGCGCCGTGCTCACCGGCGTCGGCACCGTGCTCGAAGACGACCCGCGTCTCGACGTGCGCCTGGTCGATACGCCGCGCCAACCGCACCTGGTGGTGGTCGACAGCCGCCTCCAGACGCCCCCAGACGCTCACATATTCATAGCAGGTCGCCCTGTCTGGATCTACGCGGCCGCCCGGGACGAGGCTAAGGCTGCCGCCCTGGAAGCCCGCGGCGCCACCGTCACCTGCCTGCCGAACGCGGACGGCAAGGTTGACCTGGGCGCCATGCTGAAAGACTTGGCGGCCCGCGGCGTCAATGAACTGCACGTCGAGTCGGGCCACAAGCTCAACGGCTCGCTGATGCGCGAGGGATGGGTCGACGAACTGCTGGTCTACCTCGCGCCCAAGCTGATCGGCAGCGGCCTCGACATGGCGAGCCACATCCACGCCGACGGTCCTTTGACCGCGCTGGCAGGCGCCACAGCGCTCGAATTCAGGTCCATCGACATGCTGGGACCCGACATCCGGATCCTGGCCCGGGTCCGCGAAAAGGACGTCTTCTAGCGTTTGCCCCGAACGCTTCGCGTTCTCTGCGAAAATGTGCGAATGTTCACCGGAATCATTACCGGCGTGGGGCGCATCGCCGCCATCCACGACCTCGGCACCTCCTCCTCCTACGGCAAAAGACTCAGCATTGCGGTGCCTGACGGCTATCTCGACGATGTCGGGCTGGGCGACAGCATTGCGCTGAACGGCGCCTGCATGACCGTCACCACGCTCGTTCCCGAGCGACAGCAGTTCACCATCGACATCTCGGCCGAATCCCTCGACAAGACCGCAGGCCTGACCGACGAGGGCAGCCGCATCAACCTCGAGAAGGCGCTGCGCGCCAGCGACCGCCTCGGCGGCCACATCGTCTCGGGCCATGTGGACGGCATCGGCACGGTGAGCTTCTTCGCGCCGGTCGGCGAAAGCTGGGAGCTGCGCGTGGTCGCACCGCCCGCGCTCGCGCGCTTCCTAGCCTACAAGGGCTCGATCACCATCAACGGCGTGAGCCTTACGGTCAACAGCGTGAGCGACATCGAAGGCGGCAGCGAGATCAGCATCAACCTGATCCCGCACACCGTGGAAAACACCTCGCTGGGCGGCCTTGCGGCCGGCTCGAAGGTCAATCTCGAAATCGACACCGTGGCGCGCTACGTGGAGCGCATGCTTCAGGCCGGCATGCTCGCGACGCTCTCCAAGGACACTTCCCCATGAACGCCTCCGTCACGCCCATCGGCGCTCCCCGCACCGCGCGGCCCCCCGCACCGATCGCCTCGGTCGAAGAGATCGTGGCCGAGCTGGCCGCCGGCCGCATGGTGATCCTGGTCGACGAGGAAGACCGCGAGAACGAAGGCGACATCGTCATCGCGGCCGACCACATCACGCCCGAAGCCATCAACTTCATGGCGCGCCATGCCCGCGGCCTGATCTGCCTCACGCTCTCGCGCGAAATGTGCGAACGGCTGCAGCTGCCGCCGATGGTCCAGCGCAACGGCGCCAAGCATTCGACCGCCTTCACCGTTTCCATCGAGGCGGCCGAAGGCGTGACCACCGGCATCTCGGCCGCCGACCGCTCGCGCACCGTGCAGGCGGCCGTCGCGCCCAACGCCGTGGCTGCCGACCTCGTGCAGCCCGGCCACATCTTCCCGCTGCAGGCGGTGGATGGCGGCGTGCTGATGCGCGCCGGCCATACCGAAGCCGGCTGCGACCTCGCCGCCATGGCCGGCTGCTCGCCCGCCTCGGTGATCTGCGAGGTGATGAACGAAGACGGCACCATGGCGCGCCTGCCCGACCTGCAGATCTTCGCGGCCGAGCACAACATCAAGATCGGCACCATCGCGGCGCTGATCGAGCACCGCAGCCGCACCGAATCGCTGGTCGAGAAGGTCGGCTGCCGCGAGATTCAAACGGCCTGGGGCACCTTCACCGCCCACGCCTTCACCGACAAGCCCAGCCGCGGCGTGCACCTCGCGCTGGTGCGCGGCAAGTGGGCCGCCGACGACACCGTCTCCGTGCGCGTGCACGAGCCGCTCTCGGTGCTCGACGCGCTCGAAATCAACCGCTCGCTGCACTCCTGGAGCCTCGACGCCAGCCTCTCGCACATCGCCTCCGAGGGCAAGGGCGTGGCCGTGCTGCTCAACTGCAGCGAATCGGCCGGCGAGCTGCTGGCCCAGTTCGACGGCACCGCGCGGCCCGCGCAAGCCCCCGAACGCGGCCGCATGGACCTGCGCAGCTACGGCATCGGCGCGCAGATCCTGCGCGAATGCGGCGTGCACAAGATGAACCTGCTCGGCACGCCCCGCCGCATGCCGAGCATGGCCGCAGGCTACGGCCTCGAAATTGCCGGCTACCTCACGAAAGATTGAACACCATGCAAGGTGCAAACAAGGGCGCGGACGCAAAGCCGCTCAACGGAAAAGGACTGCGCATCGGCATCGTGCAGGCGCGTTTCAACGCCGACATCACCGATGCGCTGGCCGCGGCCTGCCTCTCGGAACTCGAGTCGCTCGGCGTGGCCGCATCCGACATCCACCACCTGCAGGTTCCCGGCGCCCTCGCAGTGCCCGTGGCCTTGCAAGCGCTGGCCGAGCGCGGCGGCTACCACGCCCTCGTGGCGCTGGGCTGCATCATCCGCGGCGAGACCTACCACTTCGAACTGGTGGCCAACGAATCGGGCGCGAGCGTGAGCCGCGTTTCGCTCGACTACCGCCTTCCCATCGCCAACGCGATCATCACCACCGAGAACCTGGCACAGGCCGTCGCGCGACAGACCGACAAGGGCCGCGACGCAGCCCGCGTGGCCGTCGAGATGGCGCAATTGCTGGCCACCCTTTCATGACCGAAGACACCACCCAACCCGGCAGCGCCAAGCCGCACCAATCGCGCGCGGGGCTCACCAGCACCGGCGCGCGCAAGGCTTCGGCCAAGTCCAACCGCAGCCGCGCACGCGAGTTCGCGCTGCAGGCGCTCTACCAGCACCTGGTGGGCCGCAACGACCCGACCGACATCGATCACTTCACGCGCGACCTCGCGGGCTTCCACAAGGCCGACGCCGCGCACTACGACGCGCTGCTGCACGGCTCGATCGAAGGCGCCGAGCAGCTCGACGCGCTGATCCGCCCGCTGCTCGACCGCAAGTTCGAAGAGATCTCGCCCATCGAGCATGCCGTGATGTGGATCGGTGTGTACGAGTTCCAGAACTGCCCCGACGTGCCATGGCGCGTGGTGCTCAACGAGTGCATCGAGCTCGCCAAGGAATTCGGCGGCACCGACGGCCACAAGTACGTGAACGCCGTGCTCAATGGCCTCGCACCGCAGCTGCGCCCGCTCGAAGTGGAGGCCGACCGCGCGTCCGGCAAGGCCAAGGCATGAGGATTTCGACGCGCGCACAGCGCATCGAGCCCTTCTATGTGATGGAAGTGGCCAAGGCCGCTGGGGTGCTGGCACGCGAGGTCACCCACACTGATCGGCCGATGATCTTCCTGAACATCGGCGAGCCCGACTTCACCGCGCCGCCGCCCGCGCCGTGCGCGCCGGCGCCACGCAGTACACCCAGGCCACCGGCCTCGACCGTCTGCGCGAGCGCATCAGCGGCTGGTACACGCAACGCTTCGGCGTCGACGTGCCGGCCCGCCGCATCGTGGTGACTGCCGGCGCCTCGGCCGCGCTGCAGCTGGCATGCCTCGCGCTGATCGAGTCCGGCGACGAGATCCTGCTGCCCGACCCGAGCTACCCCTGCAACCGCCACTTCGTGAGCGCTGCCGACGGCAAGGCCGTGCTGATCCCGACCACGGCCGAAGAGCGCTTCCAGCTCACGGCCGCCAAGGTCGAGGCCGCGTGGACCGACAAGACGCGCGGCGTGCTGCTCGCCTCGCCGTCCAACCCGACCGGCACCTCGATCGCGCCCGACGAACTGCGCCGCATCCACAACGTGGTGTCGCAGCGCGGCGGCATCACGCTGATCGACGAGATCTACCTCGGCCTTTCGTACGACGACGCCTTCGGGCAGACCGCGCTGGCCATCGACGACAACGTCATCAGCATCAACAGCTTCAGCAAATACTTCAACATGACCGGCTGGCGCCTCGGCTGGCTGGTGGTGCCCGAAGTGCTGGTGTCCGTGGTCGAGCGGCTCGCGCAAAACCTCTTCATCTGCGCGAGCACGGTGTCGCAGTACGCGGCGCTGGCCTGTTTCGAGGACCAGAGCATTGCCGAATACGAACGCCGCCGCGCCGAGTTCAAGGCACGCCGCGACTGGTTCATTCCGCAGCTCAACGCGCTGGGCCTCAACGTGCCCGTGGTGCCCGACGGCGCCTTCTACGCCTGGGCCGACTGCACGAGCGTGGCCGAGAAGCTCGGCATCTCGGGCAGCTGGGATTTCGCCTTCGAGACCATGAAGCGCGCCCACGTCGCCGTCACGCCCGGCCGCGACTTCGGCACCGCCGAAACCGCCAGGTTCGTGCGTTTCTCCACCGCGCGCTCGATGGCGCACCTGCAGGAATCCGTCGAACGCCTGCGGGCCATGACCGAGCAATGAGCTACGCGTTTGCGATCCGCGTCTACTGGGAAGACACCGACGCCGGCGGCATCGTGTTCTACGCCAACTACCTGAAGTTCATGGAGCGCGGCCGCACCGAGTGGCTGCGCTCGCTGGGCGTCGAGCAGCGCAAGCTGCGCGAGGAAACCGGCGGGCAGTTCGTGGTGAGCGAAACCACGCTCAAGTACCATCGTCCCGCGCGGCTCGACGACGAACTGCTGGTCACAGCAGATCTTCAACAATTGGGTACCGCGTCGTTGATAATCGGTCAACGCGTGCTATCAAAAACAGAGCAAGAGCGAACGGGTGCCCCGGCACCCGTCTTGCTGTGCGAAGGCACGATCCGCATCGGCTGGGTGGACGCCGCCACATTGCGTCCGGCACGCATGCCGACCCAAGTTTCGGGAACCCTCGAGCGCTGCGGCGGCTCCATGTCTCAACCTTTCAAGCCATGAACCAAGACCTCTCCATCATCAACCTCCTGCTCCACGCCAGTTTCGTGGTGCAACTGGTCGTGCTGCTGCTCGTGATCGTCTCGATCGCCAGCTGGGCCGCGATCATCCGCAAGTACTTCGCGCTGCGGCGCATGCGCGCCCTCAACGACGATTTCGAGCGCGAGTTCTGGTCGGGCACCAGCCTGAACGAACTGTTCGCCTCGGCCGCGCAGAACGCCAAGTTCGCCGGCCCCATGGAGCGCATCTTCGCCTCGGGCATGCGCGAGTACCAGAAGCTGCGCGAACGCCATGTGAGCGACCCCGCCACGCTGCTCGACGGCGCCCGCCGCGCGATGCGCGCGAGCTTCCAGCGCGAGCTCGATGCGGCCGAACAGAACCTCTCGTTCCTGGCCACCGTCGGTTCGGTGTCGCCTTATGTGGGCCTCTTCGGCACGGTCTGGGGGATCATGCATGCCTTCACCGGTCTCGCCGCCCTCGCGCAGGTAACGCTCGCCACCGTGGCGCCCGGCATTGCCGAAGCGCTGGTGGCCACCGCCATCGGCCTCTTCGCCGCCATCCCGGCCGTGGTGGGCTACAACCGCTTCGCCCGCGAGATCGACAAGATCGCCATCGCCCTGGAGACTTACATCGAGGAGTTCTCCAACATCCTGCAGCGCAACCTCTCGGCCAACCCGGGCGCGGCCGCTGCAGCAACCTCGGTGGCTCCGGCCAACCGTTGAACGGGTAGCAGCGCATGCCCGCCGTTTCATCCCGGGGCCGTGGCCGCCGCACGATCAACGAGATCAACATGGTCCCGTTCATCGACGTGATGCTGGTGCTCCTGATCATCTTCATGGTCACCGCGCCGCTCATCACGCCGAGCGTGATCAACCTGCCCACGGTCGACCGCGCCAACAAGCAGCCCGACAAGCCCATCGAGATCGTCATCAAGAGCGACGACGAAGTGCAGATCAAGAAAGACCCGTCCACCGGCAGCGGCGGCACGTCGATCCCCATGACGCAGATCGGTTCCGCGGCCAGGACCGCTCAGGGCGGCGACGACCAGCGCCCGGTGGTCATCAGCGCCGACAAGTCGGTCAAGTACGAAACCGTCGTGAAGGCCATGCACCAGCTCAAGCGCAGCGGCATCGAGCGCGTGGGCCTGTCGGTCACGACCACGGGCAGCAAGTAAGGCATGTCGCTCGCCCTGGATCGCCCCGAGTTCGCGCCACCGCCGCAGCGCGGCACGCCGCGCGCCGTCGTGCTCGCCCTCATCGCGCATGCGCTGCTGATTGCGGCGCTGACGTGGGGGGTGCGCTGGCGCAGCGACGCGGACGAAGGCGCCGTCGACGCGGAGTTGTGGTCGTCCACCGTGCAGCAGGCCGCGCCGCGCCTGTCCGCACCCCAGGCACCCACGCCCGCTCCCGCGCCCCCACCGCCCGCCCCGCCCCCACCGCCCCCACCGCCCGAAGCGGCCAAGCCGCCCGAGCCTGCGCCCGCCCCGAAGGCTCCCGACATCGCCCTCGAGCGCGACAAGAAGCTCAAGGAGCAAAAAGAACAGAAAGAGCGCGAGCTCGAGCAGCAACAGCAGAAGAAGAAGGAACTCGAGGCCAAGCAACGCGCCGACGACGAGGCCCAGCGCAAGAAAGACCAGCAGCAGAAGCTCGCCGACGCGAAGAAGCAGCAGGAAGCCGACGCCGCCACGAAGCAGGCCGCCGCCGACCGCGCCGCGGCGCTCAAGCGCATGCAGGGCCTCGCGGGCGCGAGCGGCAGCGACGATTCCAAGGGCACGGCCCTGCGGTCTTCGGGACCGTCGAGCGGCTATGCCGGCCGCATCGCCGCCGCCGTGCGCCCGAACATCACCTTCCCCGATGCCGACACCGTGAACGGCAACCCCGCGGCCGAGTTCGAAGTGAACCTCGCACCGGACGGCACCCTCGTCGGCGTCAAGCTGACCCGCTCCAGCGGATTGCCCGCCTGGGACGAAGCCGCCGAACGCGGCCTGCACAAGACCGACAAGCTGCCGCGCGACACCGACGGGCGCATCTTCCCGTCGCTGATCGTGTCGCTCAGACCCAAGCGCTGATTTGTGCCGATTCCGGGTGGCCCTTTCAAAGGCCGCCCGGAACTCTGCGGATGCCGCGCTGTCTACCCGCGCACAACAACAGCCGGGCCGCCGTGCTCCGCACAAGAAGATGAAATCCACCGGTCGCATCCGCTACGGGAGCAGCCCCCTGCTCGCGAGCCCCACTCCCGTCTGGCGCAGCAAGTTCATCGTGGCCAGCATCGCCTTCGGCTTCGTGCTGCTGGCGGGTCGAGCGGCCTACGTACAGATCTTCAACAACGACTTCTTCCAGCACCAGGGCGAGGTGCGCTACCAGCGCACGCTGGAGCTGCCCGCCAACCGCGGCCGCATCCTCGACCGCAACGGGCTGATCCTCGCCTCCGACATCCCCGCCCCCAGCGTCTGGGCCATCCCCGAGGACATCGAGCGCGACGACCCCGCCGTGCAGGCCAAGCTCAGGCAGGCAGCCAAGCTCCTCGGCATCCCGCAAAAGGACTTCGACAAGAAGCTCGAGGACGAGGACAAGAGCTTCGTCTGGATCAAGCGCCAGGTCGACGCATCGGTCGGCAAGCAGGTCGCCGACCTCGGCATCAAGGGCATCTACCTGCGCCGGGACTACCGCCGCCAGTACCCCGAAGGCGAGGCGGCCGCCCACCTGGCCGGCTTCACCAACGTCGAGGACATCGGCCAGGAAGGCGTCGAACTCGCATTCAACGGCGAGCTGGCCGGCAAGGCCGGCTCCCGCCACGTCATCAAGGACCGGCTGGGCCACATCGTCGAAGACAGCGAAGACCAGGTGCCGCCCACCGAGGGCCACGACATCCAGCTCAGCATCGACGACCGCGTGCAGTTCGTGGCCTACGAGAAGATCCGCGACGCCGTGGTCGCCAACAAGGCCAAGGCGGGCAGCGTGGTCGTGGTCGATGCCGGGACGGGCGAACTGCTGGCCATGGCCAAACTACCCGAGCTACGACCCCAACGACCGGCACAACCTCACGGGCGAGCAGTTGCGCAACCGCGCCATGACCGACGTGTTCGAGCCCGGCTCGACCATGAAGCCGATCACCATCGCCACCGCGCTGCAGCTGGGCCGCGTCAAGCCGCAGACCATCATCGACACCAACCCCGGCCGCATCACCGTCACGGGCGCCACCATCCACGACGACGAGAACTTCGGCGTGCTGACCGTCGAGGGCGTGATCCAGAAGTCCAGCAACGTCAGCGCGACCAAGATCTCGCAGCGCATGTCGGCAGAGGAAATGTGGGATTCGTTCACCGCCATGGGCTTCGGGCAGAAGCCGCAGACGCCCTTCCCCGGCGCGGTGACCGGGCGCCTGCGGCCCTGGAAGTCATGGCGCCCGATCGAGCAGGCCACCATGTCGTACGGCTACGGACTCTCGGCTTCGCTGTTCCAGATCGCGCATGCCTACACCGCCTTCGCGCACAACGGCGAAGTCATTCCGGTGGGTCTGCTGAAGAGTTCGGGCGAAGAGCCTGCCGGCGTGCAGGTGTTCTCGCCGCTGGTCGCCAGTGAAGTACGCAAGATGATGCACATGGCGGCCGCGCCCGGCGGCACCGCGCCGCTCGCGCAGACCGTGGGGTACTCGGTGGGCGGCAAGACCGGCACGGCGCACAAGCAGGTCGGCAAGGGCTATGCGAGCAACAAGTACCGCGCCTGGTACACCGGCATGTCGCCGATCGACAAGCCCCGCATCATCGTCGCGGTGATGATCGACGAGCCTGGTGCGGGCAAGTATTTCGGGGGACTGGTCGCGGCACCGGTGTGCAGCCAAGTGGTGCAGCAGACGCTGCGCATCATGAACGTGCTGCCCGACCTGCCCGTGGCACCGCTGGCGCACTGACGTGCGCAACTGGCCGGCCTACTTCGCGGCGATGCTCAGCCGCTTGACGTCGAGTTCGGCCTTGTTGCCCACGAGGTCCTTGTCGAATTTGCCGGAGATCTCGACACGCACCTTGTCGTCGATCTTCACGCCCGGCGGAAAGTGCTTGGCATCGATCTCCACCTTCATGCGGCCGATGTCGTCGGCAAAGGTGTAATGCTCGCCGCCGTCGTGCGAAACGATGAAGCCGCGCAGCGTGGCGTGCCGGTCGTCCTTGCCGGTGTCGAGCAGTTGCTTGACCGTCATCGCCGGCACGCTGCTCGGGCCTGCGTATTGCGCGAAGGCTGCGGACATGGCCAGCGAGATGCCGAGCGCGAGCGCGGTCTTCTTCAGGGTCTTGGTATAGGTATGGGTCACGGCGATCGTTTCTCCTTGAACGGCTGGTTGTGAAGAAACAGATGGATGCGACATGCGCCCAAATGTTCCACGACCCTCGAAAGCTCAGGGCCATTCACTCGTAGACGATCAGTGCCTTGCCCGCCTCGGCCTGCGCGGTCCAGCTCGCGAGCGCGGCATCGGTCGGGAAGAACTTGGCGCGCTCACCAAGCTGCAGTTCGACCTGCGCACCGCCACGCGCCATCGACAAACGCACCGGCAGCCCTTGCACCAGGTCGCCCACCTCGGTCTGCTCGGTGCGCGGCGGAAAGTCTTTCACCAGGCGCGCGATGTCGGGTGCCTTGCCATTGACCGCCACGCGCAGGAACTTGCCGAAGCGGCAGCGCGCCGTCGCGAAGTCCCACACCTGCTGCACCTGGAAGCGCGCCTCGAAACCGCCGCGCGCCGGTTGCAGCCGGCCGCTCACGATCACGAGCTCGTCGTCCTTCAGCGTGTTGCGGTTGGCGTTGATCAGCGCCTCGTCGGCCGTGGCGTCGATGGCCTCGGACTTGTCGTCGAGCTTGAAGATCGCGAGTCGCCCACGCTGTCCGTTGATCACGCGGAAGTCGCTCACGATGCCGGCGATCACCTGCTGGTCGCAGCTGTCGAGCAGGTCGCCGATCTCGCGCTTGCAGAAGCGCCGCACCTCGTGCGACACCTCGTCGAACAGGTGACCCGAGAGATAGAAGCCGACAGCCGTCTTCTCGAGCGTCAGGCGCTCCTTCACGCCCCAGGGCGTGGCGTCGACCAGCTCGGGTTCCTGCGTGGCGGAGCCGTGCTCGCAGTCGCCGAAGATGTCGACCTGCGAGGCATTGGCCGCAGTGGCGCTGGCGAAGTCGAAGGCCCGGTCCACCGAGGCGATCAGCGCGGCGCGGTTCTGCTGGATCGCATCGAAGGCGCCCGCCTTGATCAGCGCTTCGACCGTGCGCTTGTTGATGCGCTGCCGGTCCACGCGCACGCAGAAGTCGAACAGGCTCTTGAACGGCCCGCCCTCTTCCCGCGCCCGCACCACGGCCTCGACCGCGAGCTGGCCCGTGCCCTTGACGGCGCCCAGGCCGTAGCGGATCACCCGGTCGGTGACGGGCTCGAAGCGGTAGTTGCCGCGGTTCACGTCCGGCGGCTCGAAGGTGATGCCGAAGTTCTTCTGGGCGTCTTCGAACAAGAGCTTCAGCTTGTCCGTGTCGTCCATTTCCACGGTCATGTTGGCGCAGAAGAATTCGGCCGTGTAATGGACCTTGAGCCAGCCCGTGTGGTACGCCAGCAGCGAGTAGGCGGCGGCGTGCGACTTGTTGAAGCCGTAGCCCGCGAACTTCTCCATCAAGTCGAAGATTTCGTCGGCCTTGTCCTGCGGGATGCCGTGTGTCGAGAGCGCGCCCGCGCGGAATTTCTCGCGGTGCTCGGCCATCTCCTCGAGCTTCTTCTTGCCCATCGCGCGGCGCAGCAGGTCGGCGCCGCCGAGCGAGTAGCCGCCCAGGATCTGCGCGGTCTGCATCACCTGCTCCTGGTAGACCATGATCCCGTAGGTCTCGGACAGCATCTCGGCCACGGCCGGGTGCGGGTACTCGACATCTTCGCGGCCGTGCTTTCGCGCCACGAAACTGGGGATCAGGTCCATCGGGCCCGGGCGGTACAGCGCGTTGAGCGCGATCAGGTCTTCGAGCCGCGTGGGCCGTGCGTCCTTCAGCATGCCCTGCATGCCGCGACTTTCAAACTGGAACACCGCCTCGGTCTTGCCTTCGGAGAACAGCCGGTAGGTGGCCGCGTCGTTGAGCTTGATGTTCTCGAACGCGAAGTCTTCCTGGCCCTTGTGGCGCTTGACGATGAAGTCCTTGGCGATCTCGAGGATCGTGAGGGTTGCAAGGCCCAAGAAGTCGAACTTCACGAGGCCGATGGCTTCGACGTCGTCCTTGTCGTACTGGCTCACGGCCGAGTCGCTGCCCGGCTGCTGGTAGAGCGGGCAGAAGTCGGTGAGCTTGCCGGGCGCAATGAGCACGCCGCCGGCGTGCATGCCGATGTTCCGCGTCATGCCTTCGAGCTTCTGCGCGAGCTCGACCAGCATCCGCACTTCTTCTTCCTTCTCGATGCGCGCCGCAAGCTGCGGCTCCATCTCGATGGCGTAGTTGTTCTTGTCGCCCTCCACCTTCGGGTTGGGCGGGTACTGGATCGTGATGGGCTGGCCCGGCTTGTTCGGAATCAGCTTGCTGATGCCGTCGCAGAACATGTAGCTCATGTCGAGCACGCGGCCCACGTCGCGGATGGCGGCGCGTGCGGCCATGGTGCCGAAGGTGGCGATCTGGCTCACGGCGTCGCGGCCGTACTTGTCCTTCACGTAGTCGATCACGCGGTCGCGGTTGCCCTGGCAGAAGTCGATGTCGAAGTCGGGCATCGAGACGCGTTCGGGGTTCAGGAAACGTTCGAACAGCAGCTTGTATTCGAGCGGATCGAGGTCGGTGATCTTCAGCGCATAGGCCACCAGCGAGCCCGCACCCGAGCCCCGGCCCGGTCCCACCGGACAGCCGTTGGCCTTGGCCCACTTGATGAAGTCGCCCACGATCAGGAAGTAGCCCGGGAACCCCATGTTCAGGATCGTGTTGATCTCGAACTCGAGGCGTTCCACATAGCGGGCCCGCTCGGCCTCGCGCTTGGCCGCGTCGGGGTAGAGGTGGACCAGGCGCGCTTCCAGGCCCTCGAAGGACTCCTGGCGGAAGAAGTCGTTGATCGGCATGCGCACGCCGTCGCTGACGAAGGGCGTCGGAAAGTCCGGCAGCTGCGGCTTGCCGAGCACCAGCGTCAGGTTGCAGCGCTTGGCGATCTCGACCGTGTTGGCCAGCGCGCTCGGCACGTCGGCGAACAGCGCCTGCATCTCGGCGGTCGACTTGAAGTACTGCTCTTCGGTGAACCGGCGCACGCGGCGCGGGTTGCCGAGGATCTCGCCTTCGGAAATGCAGACGCGCGCTTCGTGCGCCTCGTAGTCCTGGAATTCGGCGAACTGCACCGGGTGCGTGGCAACAACCGGCAGTCGCAGCCGGGCCGCGAGCTTCACGGCGGCGATCACATGCGGCTCGTCTTCGGGACGGCCAGCACGCTGCAGTTCGATGTAGAAGCGGTGCGGGAACATGCCCGCGAGTTGCAGCGCCAGTTCGGCGGCGCGCTCTTCCTGTCCTTGCAGCAGCGGCGCGCCCAGCGGCCCCGCCTGCGCGCCCGAGAGCGCGATCAGCCCGCCCTGCAGTTCTTCGACCCATTCCAGCTTGCAGGCGGCTTGCGACTGGCCACGGCCCACGTTCTGCGTCCAGGCGCGTGCCAGCAGCTCGGACAGGTGCAGATAGCCTTCGGTGTTCTGCACCAGCAGCACGAGGCGGGTGAGCACGCCGGGCTCCTTGCCCAGCCCCTCGATGAAGATTTCGGCGCCGATGATCGGCTTGACGCCCTTGCCCCGGCCCTGCTTGTAGAACTTGACGGCCCCGAACAGGTTGTTCAGGTCGGTGATGGCCAGGGCTGGCTGCTTGTCGGCAGCGGCGGCCTTGACGACTGCGTCGATTCGGTTGGTGCCGTCGACGACGGAAAACTCGGTGTGCAGGCGCAGGTGAACAAACATCCGCCCATTGTAGAAAGCGCCGCTCCACGATGTGGGTTGGCAATCCCTACAATCGCGCCCCGTGCAAGAGATTCTGAATATCGCGGCCTACAAATTCGTGGCCATCAACGACAGCCCCGTGCTGCGTGAAGACCTGCGCGCCCGCGCCCAGGCCCTGGGCCTCATGGGCACCATCCTGCTGGCGCCAGAGGGTATCAACCTGTTTCTGGCGGGCACGGCCGACGCCATCTGGGCTTTTGTGACCGGCCTGCGCGCCGATGCGCGCTTTGCCGACCTCGAAACCAAGGAAAGCTGGTCCGCCGCGCAGCCCTTCCGGCGCATGCTGGTCAAGCTCAAGCGCGAGATCATCCGCATGGACCATCCGGCCATCCAACCTGCGGCCGTCCGGGCACCGGGCGTGGACGCCCCCACCCTCAAGCGCTGGCTCGAGCAGGGCCATGACGACGAAGGCCGCGAGATCGCGCTGCTCGACACGCGCAACGCCTTCGAGGTCGATCACGGCAGCTTCGAGGGCGCCATCGACTGGCGCATCGGCAAGTTCACCGAGTTTCCGCCCGCGCTGCGTGCCCATCGCGACCAGCTCGCGGGCAAGACCGTGGTGAGCTTCTGCACCGGCGGCATCCGCTGCGAGAAGGCGGCCATCCTGATGCGCGAAGAAGGCGTGGACCATGTGCTCCAGCTCGAAGGCGGCATCCTCAAGTACTTCGAGCAGGTCGGCGGCGCGCACTACAAGGGCGACTGCTTCGTGTTCGACGGCCGCGAAGCGCTCGCGCCCGACCTGAGCGCGCGCTCGGCACGCGCCAGTGCCCGCGCTTCCGAAGATCCCGACCTCGGCATCAAGCAATAAACAAACAACCACGGGCCTCCCGATGCGCATCCTCCTGGTGGAAGACGAACTGGACATGGCCTCGTGGCTGATCCGCGCGTTGACCCAGAGCGGCTTCGTTGCCGACCACGCGCCCGACGCGCGCACGGCCGAGGCCTTCATGGTCGGCACCGAATACGACGCCATCGTGCTCGACCTGCGCCTGCCCGACAAGCACGGCCTCAGCGTGCTGGCCGACATGCGCAATGCCGACGACCGCACGCCCGTGCTGATCCTCACGGTGCAGGGCGCGCTGCAGGACCGGGTGCGCGGCCTCAACCTCGGCGCCGACGACTTCCTCACCAAGCCCTTCGAACTGGTCGAGCGCGAGGCGCGGCTCGCGGCGCTGGTGCGGCGCAGCCGCGGCAAGCAGCATCCGCGACTGCAGTGCGCCTCGCTCTCGTACGACAGCGAAAGCCACGCCTTCTCGCTGCGCGGCACGCTGCTGTCGCTCACGCCCCGCGAGCAGGCCGCCCTCACCGCCCTCTTGATGCGCAGCGGCGCGCCGGTCGGCAAGTCGCAGCTCTTCGCCAAGGTGTTCACCAACGACAGCACCGCGGGCCCCGACGCGATCGAGGTGGTGCTGCACCGGCTGCGGCGCAAGCTCGCGGACAGCGACGTGCGCATCGTCCACCGTGCGCGGCCTGGGCTACATGCTCGAAAGCATCGCCGATGGATCCCCAGGCGCCCCACCACCCGCCGCCCTCTGAGCCGCAACGCTTCGGCATCCGCGCGCGCCTGCTCGCGCTGCTGGTGCCTGGCATCGTCGCGCTGATGGCGCTCGACAGCTGGAGCGACTACCAAGCGCTCACCGAGTCGCTGGTCGTCGCCTACGACCAGAGCCTGCTCGAGCCCGTGCAGGCTCTGACCAACGGCATCGTGGTCGCGAGCGACGGCAGCGTGAAGGTGCAGGAGCCCTTCTCGGTCCAGGCGATGTTCGAGTCCACGCACCTGCGCTACAAGTACCTGCACGTCGGCGTGCAGCGCATCGTCAAGGGCGAGCCGCTGGACACCGGCGCCCCCGAAACCACGCTCATGGGCGTGCCCGGCCTGCCCCGGCCGGCGGAGCAGCCGGTCGACGGCACCCCGGTGTTCTACGACGCCGTGCACGAGCAGCACCCGGTCCGCGTGGCCGCGTTGCGCCAGACGGTCTACGACAACACCCGCCCCGGCATCGCCTGGAGCGTGCTGATCCAGGCGGCCGAGGGCAGCGGTCCGCGTCTGCAGGCGCAAGCCGAATCGCTGAAACAGGAGCTGCTGCGCGACGCGCGCATGGTGCTGGTGATGGCCGTGCTGGTGTGGCTGGGCGTGGCCTGGACGCTGCGGCCGCTGGAACGCCTGCGCCGCTCGTTGCGCGAGCGCCCGCGCGACGACCTGAAGCCGCTCGACGCCAGCGGCGTGCCGCAGGAAGTGGTGCCGCTGGTGGATGCGGTCAACCACCACATCGCGGACCACCGGCGCATGGTGGCGGAGCATTCGCAATTCCTGGCCGATGCCTCGCACCAGCTGCGCACGCCGCTGAGCATCCTGTCGATCCAGGCCGGGTACGCGGTGCGCGAGACCGATCCGGCGCGCATGCGCGAATCGCTGCACGCCATCGTCGCGCAGCTGTCGCGCACGCGCCGCCTCAGCGAGCAATTGCTCGCCCTGGCCCACGCCACGAACGAGGACGAGGTCGCGGCAGCCGAGCCGGAGATCGTCGACCTCAGCGCGATCACACGCGCCGTGGTGCTGCAATACCTGCCGCTCGCGCGCGAGAGCGACCAGGACCTGGGCTGGGTCGATGCGCGCGGCGAATCGGGGTCGCAGGACGAGGTTGACGACGATGTGCCCGCGCTGCCCGTCATGGCCAACGTCGCCGAGCTGCACGAGGTGCTCGCGAACCTCGTGCACAACGCCATCAAGTACACGCCGCGCGGCGGCAACATCACGGTGACCGTGCGGCGCGAAGCCTCGCCCGCATTGGCCGAGGTGTGCGACAGCGGCCCCGGCATCGAACCCGAACGGCGCGACAGCGTGTTCGAACGCTTCCATCGCGACCCGGCCGCCGGTGCCGTCGCCACGCAGGGCGCGGGCCTCGGCCTGGCCATCGCACGCGGCTACGCGCGGCGCAATGGCGGCGAGATCGCACTCGACAGCGCCGACACGCCCGAGAGCGCCAACGGCGGCGGACTGCGCGCGATCCTGAAGCTGCCGCTGGCCGTTTTAGCTAGGGTTTCTGCGGGGTAGCGCGGTAAGCAATAACACGTATTTTGAGGGTCCCAAGGCCCCGCACGCCCTCACCGAAAGGCGATTGAAAGCCTCGATTCCTAGACTGCGCTCCTTCCAAATCGAAGGAGACTTAATGCATCCGCGGGCATCGAAATTCAAGAAGGACTACTACGGCGGCGCATTGCTCGTGGTCATCGGCCTGGCGGCGGTCTATGCCGGCATCGGCTACCGCGTCGGCGAGCTGGCGCACATGGGGCCAGGCTTCTTCCCGGTGGCGCTCGGTGGTCTGCTCGCGCTGACCGGCCTGCTGATCGCCATCTCCGCGCGCGGTGACAAACCCGCGAGCGAAGAGGCCGTGTCGCACGGCCATCCCGGCGGCATGCCCGACCTGCGCGGCTGCATCTGCATCATCCTTGGCATCCTCGCGTTCCTGCTGCTGGGCGAATACGGCGGCCTGCTGCCGGCGACCTTCGCGATCGTGTTCATCTCGGCGCTCGGCGACCGCGACAACACGCTGACCGAAGCGGTGCTGCTCTCGCTCGCGATGTCGTTCATCGCGGTGGTGGTGTTCTGGTGGGCGCTGAAGCTTCAGCTGCCGTTGTTCCAGTGGGGAGGTTGAGATCATGATCGGTCCATCGCTTCACGACCTCTGGTTCGGCTTCGGTGTCGCCTTCCAGGGCTCGAACCTCCTGTGGTCTTTCTTCGGCGTGCTGCTGGGCAACCTGATCGGCGTGCTGCTGGGCATGGGCGCGCTGCAGGCCATCTCGATCCTGCTGCCGCTCACCTACGCGATGCACCCGGTGCCCGCCATCCTGATGCTGGCCGGCATCTTCTACGGCTCGCAGTACGGCGGCGCCATCGGCGCCATCCTGATGAACATGCCGTCGCACCCGCCGCATGCGGTGACCCTGTCTGGACGGGTATCCGATGACCAAGCAGGGCAAGGGCGGCGTCGCGCTCGGGGTGACGATGATCGCCTCGTTCTTCGCGGCGTCGGTCGGCATCATCGTGATGATCTTCGCCTCGCCGCTGCTGGTGCAGATCGCGTTCAAGTTCGGCCCGACCGAGATCTTTTCGATCATGCTGCTGGGCCTGCTGGCGGGCTCCACCATGTCGCGCGGCTCGCCGCTCAAGGGCGTGGCGATGACGATCTTTGGCCTCTTGTGCGGCGTGGTCGGCACCGACGTGAACAGCGGCAGCTTCCGCTTCGCCTTCGGCCTGCCCGAGCTGAGCGACGGTCTCGAGCTGGTGGCGATCTCGATGGGCCTGTTCGGCGTGGCCGACTTCCTGCTCAACGTGAACCGCATGAAGACCATCGGCGACACGGGCACGCTCAAGCTGAGCGACATGCGCCCGAGCAAGGAAGAGCTCAAGCGCGCCTTCCCCGCGATGATCCGCGGCACCATCGTCGGCACCGTGTTCGGCGCCATGCCCGGCACCGGCCCGACCATCACCACCTTCATCGCCTATGCGCTGGAGCGCAAGGTGTCGAAGACGCCGGACAAGTTCGGCACCGACATGATCGAAGGCGTGGCCGGCCCCGAGGCCTCGGCCCACTCGAAGACGCAGGTCGACTTCATTCCGACGATGAGCCTGGGCATTCCGGGCGACGCGGTGATGGCGCTGATCCTCGGTGCGCTCCTGATCCAGGGCATCCAGCCCGGCCCGCAGCTCATCACCGAGCATCCGGACATCTTCTGGGGCCTGATCGCCTCGTTCTGGATCGGCAACGTGATCCTCGTGGTGCTGAACGTGCCGTTGATCGGCGTGTGGGTGAAGCTCTTGAAGGTGCCGTACAAGTACCTGTTCCCGGCCGCGATGTTCTTCATTGCGACGGGCGTGTACAGCACGCAGAACAGCCTGTTCCAGATCTGGGAAGTGCTGGTGTTCGGCATCGTCGGCGCGCTGCTGATGACGCTGGAGTTCTCGGTCGCGCCGATCCTGCTGGGCTTCGTGCTCGGACCGATGGTGGAAGAGAACTTCCGCCGTGCGCTGCTGCTCTCGCGCGGCGACATGTCGGTGTTCGTGACGCGGCCGATCAGCGGCACCTTCATCGGCCTCTGCGTGCTGCTGCTGGCGGGCGTGGGTTACTCCGCATGGCGAGGACGCAGCGGACGCAAGTCCGTGCTGGAACTGCCGAAGACGCCGGATGGCGTGCCGCCTGCCGAGGCCATCTCGATCGGCGGCAAATAAGCCAAGAAAAAGGGCCCGCTCAGTCGGGCCTTTTTTTCATTTGTGCGTTGTCCGGGGCGCGCTCACGCCGACGGTGTGCTCTGCTCCGCGAATGTCCCCCGCTTCGCTCCTCCTTTATTTCGCTGCGGGGAGCACCCGGTGCCCTGTGCACGCGCCCCGAACGAACGAACAGATCAGACCGGCGTAGTACCAGTGTCCGGCTCGCGCACGCCGAAGGGCTTGCCCAGCAGCGGAATGAATTCAGTCTCGCCGGGCACATGCCCCATGCGCTGGGCCGCCCAGTCGGCGCCGGCTTCGAGGATGCGCTCGCGCCGGCTCGAAACGAAGTTCCAGGTGATGTAGCGCGGGCCATCGAGCGGCTCGCCGCCGATCACCATCAGGCGCGCGGCGGTGTCGGAACTCAGCACCGCGCCCTGCCCGTCCGGCAACACCGCCATGGTGTGCGCGGGGATCGACTCGCCGTTCACGCGCGCATCGGCATCGACGACATAGACGGTCAGCTCGGGCGCCAGCGCGGGCAGTTCGATGCGCCCACCTGCCGGCAATGCGATGTCGAGGTAGACCGTCTGCGCCAACGTCTTGACCGGCGAGCGTTTGCCGAAGGCCTCGCCCACCAGCACCCGCACCGCCACGCCCTGCACCACGAGCTCGGGAATCGCATCGGACGGCGTGTGCTCGAAGCTCGGCTCGACCTCTTCATGCGCCTGCGGCAAGGCCGCCCAGAGCTGCAGGTCGTGGTTCACGTAGGTGTCGTCCTTGAGGCGGTCGGGCTTGCGCTCGGAGTGCACGATGCCGCGGCCCGAGGTCATCCAGTTGATCGCGCCGGGAAGAATCTCCTGCACGCTGCCGAGGCTGTCGCGATGCATCATCGCGCCGTCGAAAAGATAGGTGACCGTGGAGAGGCCGATGTGCGGATGCGGCCGCACGTCGTGCTCGGAGCCCGGCTGCTCGGTGGCCGGCCCGAAGTGGTCGAAGAACACGAAAGGCCCGACCGAGCGGCGCTGCGCGGCCGGCAGCAGGCGCCGTACCTTGAAGCCGCCGCCCAGGTCCTTGTCGTGCGGTTGAAGCAGTTGGGTCTGGGCGGTGGTGTCGGTCATCGTGGGCTCCGTTGTTTATCAGTTCCGTCACTGCCTGTTCGCGGGACACCGCGGAACCGGCTTTGCCGGGCCGCTGGTGTCGCCCCCTGGAAGGGGGTTGGCGAAGCGACACGAAGTGCGCGAAGACTGGGGGTAACTTCTAGACTTGCGATCTTGCCACTGCGGCTACGCGCTCGCCGAATGCCCTTGCGGTTTCGAAGTCGCCCTTGAACATCTCGGCCGGGCTCGCGTCCGACGGCGACTGCGTCAGCAGGCCGCCGTAGCCGCCCACATAGTTCGTCGAGTCGCGCGTGGCCGCCTTGTTGTTGGTCGGCAGGATGCCCATGCTGACCCAGATGCCGCTGTGCTGCATCGCGAGCGTCCACAGGTAGGTCATGGTCGTGACCTTGTCGCCGTTCATGGTGGCGCTGTTGGTGAAGCCCGCGAAGAGCTTGTCCTTCCAGCCCTGCGTGTACCAGACCTTCGACGACGCATCGGCGAACTTCTTGAACTGCCAGCTCACGCCGCCCATGTAGGTGGGCGAGCCGAAGATGATCGCGTCGGCCGCGGCCAGCGTTTCCCAGCCGCCTTCGGGCAGGTTGCCGTCGGCATCGATGGCGAGCAGCTGCGCGCCGGCCGCTTCGGCCACGGCTTGCGCCACGCGCTGGGTGTGGCCGTAGCCGGAATGGAAGACAACGACGATGTCGGTCATTTGCAGGTTCTCCTGATGAAGTGGATCAGCGCTTGTCGATGCTGAAGCGGCCCGGGCCGAAAGCGGCAAAGGCGAGCAGGCCACCGGCGATCGCGATGTTCTTGTTGAAGTTGATCTGCTGCATCATCTTCATCGCATCGGGTGCCGACCAGTACTTGTGGAAGAACAGCGCGGTGGCGATGGTGAAGAGCGCCATCACGATCGCGGTCCAGCGGGTCTTGAAGCCCAGCAGCAGCGCGATGCCGAAGCCCAGCTCGACAATGATGGCGATCGCAGCGCCCACTTCCGGCAGCGGCAGGCCCACCGACGTGATGTAGCCCACGGTGCCGCCAAAGCCCAGGAGCTTGCCGATGCCGGCGGGAATGAACAGGTACGCGATCAGGATGCGGCCGATCAGCGCCAGCGTGTCCTGGGCTGCATTGGGGTTGGTTGTGGTTGCCATGGTTGAAAACTCCTCGGTTGTTGATTGATGAAGAAAGGAACGGGGGAAAAACAAAGCCGGGCGACATGCGCTCGGCACAAATCACGCGGCCAGATCGAACACCAGCACTTCGGCGTCCTTGCCGGCGCCGAGCGTCAGTTGCGATTCGCCTTCGAGCATCGCGGCGTCACCGCCCGAGAGCTTCTGGCCATTGACTTCGAGCTCGCCGCGCACCAGGTGCACATAGCTCTTGCGCGCCGGGTCGAGCGCCAGGCTGGCCTTCTCGTCGCCGTCGAGCAGGCCTGCGAACAGGCGTGCATCGGCATGCACAGTGACCGAACCGTCGGCGCCGTCGGGCGAGGCCACCAGGCGCAGCTTGCCGCGCTTCTCGGCGTTGCTGAACTGCTTTTGCTCATAGCCCGGCGCAATGCCGCGCACATTGGGCTCGATCCAGATCTGCAGGAAGTGCGTGGTCTCGTCGGCCTTGTGGTTGAACTCGCTGTGCATCACGCCGCGGCCCGCGCTCATGCGCTGGACGTCGCCCGGCGGAATGGATTCGATGTTCCCCATGCTGTCCTTGTGCGCCAGCTCGCCCGAGAGCACGTAGCTGATGATCTCCATGTCCTTGTGGCCATGGGTACCGAAGCCGGCGCCCGCGGCCACACGGTCTTCGTTGATCACCCGCAGGTTGCCGAAACCCATGTGGGCCGCGTCGTAATAACCGGCGAAAGAGAAGCTGTGGAACGAGCGCAGCCAGCCATGGTCGGCATAACCGCGTTCCTGTGATTTACGGACTTGCAACATCGTCAAACTCCTTGGCCCTTCCCCGAGGGGTGTTCGGGCCTTCTTCGTATGCCGCGCCGGATGCGCAGCGGATGTGAAGAACTTTAGGCCCGCACCCACCAGCGAAAAGCGCCGGGTTTTGATGGCATCATTCAAATTTTTTGATCAATGGAGCCGCCACGATGCCCAGCGCCAGAGACGTACTGACCCCCGACGCGCTCGCCATGCTGCAGACCGTGGCCAGCACCGGCAGCTTTGCCGGCGCCGCGCGCGCGCTCAACCTGGTGCCCAGCGCATTGAGCTATCGCGTGCACCAGATCGAAGATGCGCTCGACGTGCTGCTGTTCGACCGCAGCACCCGGCAGGCACGCATCACCGAGGCCGGTGCCGAATTGCTGCGCGAATCGGCACGCCTGCTGAACGAAATCGATGCGGTGGCCAATCGCGTGAAGCGCGTGGCCACGGGCTGGGAGTCGAGGCTCACCATCGCGGTCGACAGCGTGATCGCGCTCGATCCGCTGCTCGACCTGACCACCGCGTTTTTCGCGCTCGATCCGCCGACGCGATTGAAGCTGCGCGACGAGACGCTGCTCGGCACCATCGAGGCGCTGACGAGCGGCGAGGCCGACCTCGCGATCGGCGCCGTGCTCGACGCCGCGAGCCTCGCCTTCACCGCCACCGGCATCCGCAGCCGGCCCATCGGCGAGCTGCGCTTCGTGTACGCCGTGGCGCCGCACCATCCGCTCGCGCGCCTGCCCGAGCCGTTGAGCGATGCGGTGCTGCGCCAGTACCGCGCGGTCGCGGCCGCCGACTCGGTGCGCAGCGGACCGAGCATGACGGTCAACCTCGTCGGTGGGCAGGACGTGCTCACCGTGCCGAGCATGCAGGCCAAGCTGGCGGCGCAACTGCACGGGCTGGGCGGCGGCTTCCTGCCCGAGCCGATGGCGCGGCCGTACATCGAGGCGGGCCACCTGATCGAACGCAAGACCGAGCGCACGCCGCCGCTCGGCACCCTGCATTGCGCATGGCGCGTGCGCAGCGCAGGCGGGCCGGGGCGTGCGCTCGAATGGTGGCTCGCGCAGTTCGAGCACGAGGCCACGCGGCGCGCATTGCTCGAGCGGCATCGAGGGCGCTGACTCGGGGCGAGCCATGCGCTGCTAAGAGTGGGGGCGGCGCTCACGCCGACGGTGTGCTCTGCTCCGCGAATGTCCCCCGGCGCGGCCTAGGGTCGCATGCCTCCTCCTTTATTTCGCTGCGCAGAGCACACCGCCGGCGTGATCGCTCAGAGCACTTGTTGATCGGCCGCACACCAGCCGCCTGC
>CAMATD010000017.1 GCA_945860785.1 Variovorax sp. YR752
GCATTCTGCTCAATCGCTTCCTCGCTTCGCTGCCACGCTGTGGTCAAGCAGAACTGTGCCAACTCAGTTGTCCTGCCCAAGTTCCAGACGCGGAAGTCGATATAACCAGCCCACATGTGATCAGTAGCACCGCTCGGGTCTTTTAACCAGTCGACCTCGTTTGCTGCGGCGCGTCGATAGGATCGGTCCTAGGCCGACCAATCCAGCCGCTCGCCGAATGCCTGCCACTTGATTGCATAGCTCGCCCTGTTCACGTTGTCCTCTCTCGTTTGTCAAGCGTTTCCGATGGGCTACTCAGTCAATAGATGACAGCTAGTTCATGTGGGCGGCCTCGTCTCAAGGTCCTGTTCTGGCCGAGAGCGACACCTCGAGATAGTCGCACGAAACACGCTCCGACAGGGCAACTGCAGGCCTGACCGGCAGAGCGAACACCAGCCATCCGTGCTCATGAACAGGCGCACCGGTCAACTCATACTTCGATGAGAAAAATTCGGAAGTCGATGAGAACCGCCCTCGAGGACGGCACGCAAGGCGGCGAGCGCAGCGCGGCATAGCGTGACGCTTCATTCGGTCACTTCGCGCCGCCTTTCGCGCACTTCGTCGCAATCCCATGGCGGTTGCGACCCGACCCGGCAACCATGCAGACTCCACTGACCCCATCGAGGAGATCCGCGATGCGCATCGTTTTCCGCCCGATCCTGCTGCTGGCCTCGGGCCTGCTGCTGTCCTGCCAGCTCGTGGCCGCCGAGGCCGGCTGGCGACAACTGCGCATTCCAGGCGCGACACCCGACGCCGCACCGACCGTGGTCGCGCTCTACTACCCGACGCAGGCGACCGCGCGCACGACGGCCATGGGTCCATTCACGGTCCAGGCGGCCATCCAGGCACCGCCCGAGGACAAGTTCAAGGGACTGATCCTTCTGAGCCACGGCATCGGCGGCACAGAACTGGGCCACAGCAGCCTCGCCGAAGCACTCGCGCGGGACGGCTACATGGTCGCGGCCCTCCGCCACCCCGGCGACAACTGGCAGGACCAGTCGCTGCTGCAGAAAGGCCCCAGCGTCTACTTCACCGAACGGCCGCGGCAGGTGTCCCGCGTGATCGACGCCTTGCTGCAGGACCCGCAGTGGAAGGATCGGATCGCCAGCGATGCTCAAGGCTTTCGCATCGGCGCGGTGGGCCACTCGGCCGGCGGGTACACCGTGCTGGCGCTGGCGGGTGGGCAGGCCGACCTGTCGCGCATCCGCACGCATTGCGAAGCGGAGCGCGCTGCGGACCCGATCTTCTGCGGCGTGAGCCGGAACGCGCCATCGGCGGCCACCCCGCCTGCGGCGGCGGTCCTGCCTTCGCTGCGCGACCCCAGGGTGCGCGCGATCGTGTTGCTGGCGCCTGCCAGCGTGCTCTTCACCGCGTCTTCGCTCGCGGAAATCCGGGTTCCCACGCAGCTCTACGAGGCAGAGCAGGACCGCTTCCTCGTCCCGCGTTTTCACGCCGAATGGATCGCGCAGAACATGCCCTCGGCCCAACTCCACCGGATCCCCAACGCCTGGCATTTCGCGTTCATGGACACGCCAAGCACCGCCATCCCGACCGACGACGGCGACATCCGGGACGACCCGCCGGGCTTCGACCGAAAGGCTCTCCTCGTGCGCCTCGGCCGCGAGATCCCGGCCTTCTTCGACAAGGCATTGCCCGAGCCATGAAAAAAGCCACGCTGCAGAACAGCGTGGCTTTTTGTCTTTCTTGAACCGCAGCGGATCAGTGCTGCAGGATCTTGTTGAGGAAATCCTTCGTGCGCGGCTGACGGTTCTCAGGGTGATTGAAGAACTCGTCCTTCGGGCAGTCTTCAAGAATCTTGCCGCCCACGTCAATGAAGATCACGCGGCTCGCGACCTTGCGGGCGAAAGCCATTTCGTGCGTGACCACCATCATGGTCATGCCTTCCTTGGCCAGAGCCACCATCACGTCGAGCACTTCGCCGACCATTTCGGGGTCGAGCGCCGAGGTGGGTTCGTCGAACAGCATCACGATCGGGTCCATCGACAGCGCACGGGCAATCGCCACGCGCTGCTGCTGGCCGCCCGAGAGCTGGCCCGGGAACTTGTCCTTGTGCGCCATCAGGCCCACGCGGTCGAGCATCTTGAGGCCACGGGTCTTGGCTTCGTCGGCGCTGCGGCCCAGCACCTTGATCTGCGCGATCGTGAGGTTCTCGGTCACCGACAGGTGCGGGAACAACTCGAAGTGCTGGAACACCATGCCGACCTTGGAGCGCAGCTTGGGCAGGTTGGTCTTGGGGTCGTGCAGCGGGATGCCGTTGACGGTGATCTCGCCCTTCTGGAAGGGCTCGAGCGCGTTCACGGTCTTGATGAGCGTGGACTTGCCGGAACCCGAGGGGCCGCACACTACCACCACGTCGCCCTTGGAGATGTTCACCGAGCAGTCGTTGAGCACCTGCACCGGGCCATACCACTTGGAGACGTTCTTGATTTCAATCATTTTTTCGGACATTTCTTTCTCTCCGGTTCAGCCACTCAGCGAATGATGGCGATCTTCTTGTGCAGCTGTTTGACTAGCCACGACAAGGCATAGCACATGATGAAGTACACGACGGCCGCGAGCAGGTAAGCCTCGATCGGACGGCCGAAGTTCTTGCCCGCGGTCTCGAAGCCCTTGAGCATGTCGTAGGCGCCGATGGCATACACCAGCGAGGTGTCCTGGAACAGGATGATGGTCTGCGTGAGCAGCACCGGCAGCATGTTGCGGAACGCCTGCGGCAGCACCACGAGGCGCATGTTCTGGCCGTAAGTCATGCCGACCGCCTGGCCTGCGTTGACCTGGCCGCGCGGGATCGACTGGATGCCCGCGCGCATGATCTCGCTGAAGTAGGCCGCCTCGAACGCGACGAAGGTGATCACGGCCGAGATTTCGGAGCGGTAGTTCGAACCGAGCGAGTCGAACAGCGAATAGAACGACGCCGGCACGAGCAGGAAGAACCACAGGATCACCATCACCAGCGGGATGCTGCGCATGCCGTTGACGTAGACGGCGGCGGGCGCGTCGAGCCACTTCTTGCCCGACAGCCGCATGAGCGCCAGGATGGTGCCGAAGATCACGCCGCCGATCGTGGCCACCACCGTCAGCATGATGCTGAAGTAGAAGCCCTTGACGACGAAGTTGCTGATGACGTCCCAGTTGTAGAACGACAGGTCGAGATTCATCATGTCAGTGTCCTCCGCCGCCAGCGCTGGCCGAGACGATGAAGCCCGGCACGCGGGTCTTCTTCTCGATGAATGCCATGAGCCGGTTGATGGCCAGGGCCGACACCACGTAGCACGCCGTCACCGCAAGGTAGACCTCGATGCCGCGCGAGGTTTCTTCCTGCGCCTGCATGGCGAACATGGTGAGTTCGGTGACCGACACGGCGAACGCGACCGACGAGTTCTTGAAGATGTTCATCGTCTCGCTCGTGAGCGGCGGGATGATGATGCGGTAGGCCATCGGCAGGATCACGTAGCGGTAGTACTGCACCGTGGTGAAGCCCACCGCCATGCCCGCATAGCGCTGGCCCTTGGGCAGCGCCTGAATGCCCGAGCGCACCTGCTCGGCAATCCGCGCAGAGGTGAAGAAGCCCAAGGCCAGCACCACCAGGATGAAGCTCGGCACGCCCTTCATCACCGGTATCAGCGCCGGAATGACGTGGTACCAGAGGAAGATCTGCACCAGCAGCGGAATGTTGCGGAACAGCTCGACCCAGGCGTTGCCCAGTCGAACGAGCCACGGACTGTCGGGCAGCGTGCGAATGATGCCGACCAGCGAGCCGAGCACCAGCGCGACGATCAGCGCCAGCAGCGCCACCGACACCGTCCAGCCCCATGCCGAGAGCATCCATTGCAGGTAGCTCGGATATTCCCCACCCGGGTCCTGCAGGAACACCTGCCAATCCCAGTTTCCCATTTCTTGACTCCTTCACCGTCTTCGACAAAACCGTCCCTTGAAAAGAAACGCCCACCGCGAAAGGTGGGCGTCATTCACGCAGCGACGCGCGCTTATTCCTTGGTGACGTACTCTTCCGCGGGCTTGTCGTTCGGGTTGGCCCAGGCGTTCTTGGTGGCTTCGCCCAGCGGCAGGCCGATGGTCACGCCTGCGGGCGGAATCGGCTTCAGGAACCACTTGTCATAGAGCTTGGCGAGTTCGCCCGACTTGGCCTGTGCCTTGATGCTGTCGTCCACGGCCTTCTTGAAGACCGGGTCGTCCTTACGGATCATGATTGCGATGGGTTCGACAGCCAGCACGTCGTTCAGGATCTTGTAGTCCTTCGGTGCCTTGGACTTGGCGGCGAGCGCGGCCAGGATCGAACCGTCCATCACGAAGGCGTCGGCACGGCCGGTTTCGAGCAGCAGGAAGCTGTCGGAGTGGTCCTTGCCGTAGACCTCCTTGAAGGTCAGGTTCTCGGCGCGCTTTTGCTTGCGCACGGTTTGCAGCGGCGTGGTGCCGGTGGTGGTGGCAACCGTCTTGTCCTTCAGGTCGGCCAGCGAATTGATGCCCGAGTTGGCCTTGACGACGATCTTGGTTTCCTCGACGTAGGTGGTCACGCCGAAGGCCACGTCCTTTTGACGGGTGGCGTTGTTGGTGGTGGAGCCGCACTCGATGTCCACGGTGCCGTTCTGCACGAGGGGGATGCGGTTTTGCGAGGTGACGGGCTGGAACTTGACTTCGAGCTTCTTGCCGGCGGCCTTCTCGAGGTCCTTGATGATGTTGGCGCAGACGTCGTAGTGGAAGCCGGTGTACTGGCCGTTGCCCAGCGTGTACGACAGGCCGGAAGATTCGCGCACGCCTTCGGTGATGGTGCCCGAGGCCTTGATCTTGGCCAGGGTGTCATTGGCCTGAGCGAAGGCGCCGCTGGTGGCGAGTGCCGCGATTGCCAATGCCATTACTTGTTTTTTCATACAGCAAACTCCTGA
Source organism: Variovorax sp. YR752 (assembly GCA_945860785.1). Lineage (GTDB taxonomy): Bacteria > Pseudomonadota > Gammaproteobacteria > Burkholderiales > Burkholderiaceae_C > Variovorax. Next base: position 4,962 of record CAMATD010000017.1, read on the forward strand.
GGGTGACTGAAACAGATACCACTAAATTCTAGACATTCACATTTTGCGTGATACCCGGACCAACCCGGTGCGTTCGGGGGGCATCCCGCCATGCGCTGCACCGGCCGCGCCCATCGTGGCGCCAGTCTGGTGCGATCCTGCCTCTTGGTATTGTCCGACTTTCACTAAGCAGCCTTTGTGCCCGAAGGCTCGGCCGCCGGGGGGACCGGTGCGGCGGACAGGCGCACCGGCTGGGTCAGGTTCTCAGGGACGAGCAGCGCTTCCATCTCGGCGCGGGTCATGATGTCCAGCGATTCGGCCACCAGGTCGATCGGCCCGCCGGTGGCGAGCGCCGTCTTGGCGATGAGCGCGGCCTTTTCGTAGCCGATCAGCGGATTGAGCGCGGTGACCAGCGTGACCGACTCGCGCACCCGCTTGGCCAGGAATTCGCGGTTGGCCTCGATGCCGTCGACGCAGTTCAGCTGCAGCGTGTTGCAGGCGTTGCTCAGGTGCTTGATGCTCTTGAACAGGCTCCAGCCCATGATCGGCTCGAAGGCGTTGAGCTGCAGCTGCCCCGCCTCGGACGCCATGGTGACGGTGATGTCGTTGCCGATGACCTCGAAGGCCACCTGGTTCATCACTTCGGGAATCACGGGGTTGACCTTGCCCGGCATGATCGACGAGCCGGCCTGCCGCGCCGGCAGCCGGATCTCGCCGAAACCGGCCTGCGGACCGCTGGACAGCAGGCGCAGGTCGTTGCAGGTCTTGCTGAGCTTGGTGGCCACGCGCTTGAGCACGCCCGACAGCTGCACGAAGGCGCCCGTGTCCTGCGTGGCTTCGATGAGGTTGGCGGCCTGCTTGAGCGGCACGCCGGTCTGCTCGGCCAGGTACTGGCAGGCGAGGTTGGCATAGCCGTGCGGCGCATTGATGCCGGTGGCGGTGGCGCCGAGGTTGATTTCCTCGATGAGTGCACGTGCCTCGCCGAGCCGGGCCTCGTCTTCCCCGATCATGATCGCGTAGGTCAGGAACTCCTGGCCCAGCGTCATCAGCACCGCGTCCTGCAACTGGGTGCGGCCGATCTTGAGGATGTCCTTGAATTCGAGCGCCTTAGCCTCGAAGCTGCGGCGCAGCGCGGCCATCGACACGAGCAGCTTGTCGATGGCGAACCACAGCGCGAGGCGCACCGCTGTGGGGTAGACGTCGTTGGTGCTCTGCGAGGCGTTGACGTGGTCGTTGGGGTGCAGCACGTCGTAGCGGGCCTTCTCGTGGCCCAGCTTTTCGAGCGCGAGGTTGCAGATCACCTCGTTGGCGTTCATGTTGGTCGAGGTGCCGGCACCGCCCTGGATCACGTCGACCACGAACTCGTCGAGCAGCTTGCCGTCGATGATGTCCTCGCAGGCCAGGATGATCGCGGCGGCGCGGTCGCGGTCGATGGCGCCGAGGTCGGCATTGGCGCGGGTGGCCGCCTTCTTCACATAGGCCAGTGCCCGAACCAGGTCGGGCATGGCCGAGATGCGGGTGCCGGAGATCGCGAAGTTCTCGACGGCACGCGCCGTGTGCACGCCCCAGTAGGCAATTGCAGGAATCTGCTTTTCGCCGAGGAAGTCGTGTTCGGTCCTGAAATTGGGGCTCATACCGGTTCCTCAGCTAAAAAAAAAGCACGCGTGTGGCGCGTGCCGGTTGGGTTGCTTGTGACAGCGGCAAAAAACTGCCGCGACTGTAGTGGCGCCGGATCAATGGCGCCAATGCTGTTTGCGGGGGGGTCCTATGCGCAGCATTTATAGATTGTGCGATGCACAAATTCGATGTCAACGGGGCGGCTGGGTGCCGATGAGGTACGACCAGAGCGCATCCGCCGTGCGCTTGGGCTGGCCCTCGGCCGCCACGGCGACCTTGGAAGCGCGGCCGGTGCCGGTCTTGACCGAGACCGGCGCGCTCGGCCGCTCGCGGTAGGCGCGGATTTCCATCGTGGCCTCGAGGCTGTCGATCTCGGGCGGCAGTGCGCTCACCAGCTTGCGGGCCTTGATCTCCTTGCGCACCGCGCTCTGCGGCAGGAAGGCGATGCCGTGGCCTTCGAGCGCCATGACCTTCAGGCCTTCGGCCATGTCGGTTGCATAGACCCGGTCGAGGTGGATGCCCGTGCCCGACTCCTTCAGCAACTGGTCGACCACGCGGCCCAGGTAGGCGCCGGGCGCATAGCCCAGGTAGGGCAGCGGCTGGCCCGGCCGGCCCGGCAGCCGGAAGCGCGGCGCACCGTCGGCATCGGCCTTGACCCAGGGGGCGACGGTTTCCTCGCCTAGGCTGACCATCTCGTACTTGTTGTTGTCGAGCTGCAGCGGCTGCGAGGGGTGGTGGTAGGCGATCAGCAGGTCGCAGCTGCCTTCGACCAGCCGCAGCACGGCATCGTGCACGTTGAGCGCGATGAGTCGGCTCTTGATCGGCCCGAAGTGCTCGCGCAGGCTGGTCACCCAGGAGGGGAAGAAGGTGAAGGCCAGCGTGTGCGGCACGGCGATCTCGATCACGTCCTGCCCGGCGGCCGAGTGGCCGCGCAGCATGGCGCGGGTGCTCTGCAGCGACTGCAGCATCTCGATGGCCTGGCTGTAGAGCGTCTGGCCGGCGGGCGTGAGGCGCGTGGGGTACGAACTGCGGTCCACGAGGTCGGTGCTGGCCCAGCCTTCGAGCGCCTGGATGCGGCGCGAGAACGCGGGTTGCGTCACATGCCTCAACTGGGCCGAGCGGCTGAAGCTGCGGGTCTCCGCCAAACTGATGAAGTCTTCTAGCCACTTTGTTTCCATGAGTGACGATTATGCGAGCGCCGCGCCATACTGGGCGCCCCTCCTTTTCCCGCATTCGCCATGCCTTCAGCAGACCTGCTCGACCTCAGCGCCACCGAACTTTCGCGCCGCATCGCGGCCCGCAGCGTGTCCTGCCTTGAACTGATGCAGGCCTCGCTGGCCCGCATCGAAGCGCTCAACCCGCAGTTCAACGCCATCGTGTCGCTGCGGGAGCCGGAGCAGTTGCTGGCCGAAGCGGGCGAGCGCGATGCCGAGCTGGCGCGTGGTGAACGGCGCGGCTGGATGCATGGCTTTCCGCTGGCGGTGAAGGACCTGAGCCATGCGGCCGGGCTGCCGACCTCGATGGGCTCGCCCCTGTCGCCGCGCTCGCCGGCGCGCACCGACAGCCTGCACGTCGCGCGCATGCGCGCAGCCGGCGCCATCGTGATCGGCAAGACCAACACGCCCGAGTTCGGCCTCGGCTCGCACACCTACAACACGGTGTTCGGCATCACTCGCAACGCCTATGCACCCGACCGCAGCGCGGGCGGCAGCAGTGGCGGCGCGGCCGTGGCGCTGGCCCTGGGCATGCTGCCGGTGGCCGACGGCAGCGACATGATGGGCTCGCTGCGCAACCCGGCCGCCTTCAACAACGTGATCGGCATGCGGCCCTCGCGCGGACGCGTGCCCGGCGATCCCGAGCAGGAGCTGTTCTTCCAGCAATTGGGCACCGAAGGCCCGATGGCCCGGACGGTGGAAGACACGGCGCGGCTGCTCGCGGTGCAGTCGGGCTTCGACGGGCGCGTGCCGCTGTCGTCGCCGCACGCCCTGCCCTCGCCCGATGCGCTGCAGCTCGACGGCGACGGCAAGGGCTTGCGCATCGGCTGGCTCGGCAGCATCTGGCCCGAGCTGCCGATGGCGCCCGGTATCCGCGAACTCGGCGAGAAGGCGCAGGGCACCTTCCGCGCCATCGGCTGCGAGGTCGAGCCCTGCACGCTCGACGTGCCGCGCGAGCACAACTGGAGCGCCTGGCTGCGGCTGCGCCAGCTGCTGGTCGGCGGCAAGCTCGGCGCCTACCTGAGCGATCCAAAGCTCTTCGCGCAGTTGAAGCCCGAGGCGCAGTGGGAAATCGAACAGAGCCGGCATCTGGATGCGGCATCGCTGTACCAGGCTTCGCTCTACCGCTCGAACGTGTATCGCGCGTTTCTCAAGCTGTTCGAGCGCTTCGATTTCGTCGTGGCGCCGACCGCGCAGGTGTTTCCGTTCGATGCCGAACTGCACTGGCCTGCCGAAGTGGCCGGCGTGCAGAGCGATACGTACCACCGCTGGATGGAGATCGTCACGCCGTTCACGCTGGCGGGACTGCCGACGCTCAATGTGCGCGCCGGCTTCGGGGAAGGCGGGTTGCCGATGGGCCTGCAGCTGGCGGGGCCGATCCATGCGGATCTCGATGTGCTGCGGCTGGGGCATGCCTATGACCAGGCCTGTGGATGGGCTGCCCACCGCCCCCTGTCTTGGCTTGACTCCCTCCCCTCCCGGGGGAGGGCGGGGGTGGGGGCAAGCGGCGTATCCATCGAGCGCTCCGCCCGCCCCCATCCCAACCTTCCCCCAGAGGGGGAAGGAGCAAAACCTCAGATCGGCGTCAGCACGCCGCGCCCTGCAAAGTGCCCTTCGGCATTCGCGAGGAAATGGTCGACCGACTTCTGCGTCGCCTCGGGTGACCAGCCAGCCATATGCGGCGTGAGCAGCACGTTGTCGAGGCCGACCAGCGGGGCTCGGGGCGCTTCGGTTCGCTCTCGTAGACGTCGATGCCGGCGCCCGCGATGCGGTTCTCGCGCAGGGCTGCGGCCAGCGCCTCGGTATCGACCACGCTGCCGCGTCCGATGCTGACCAGATAGCCCTGCGGCCCCAGCGCATCGAGCACTTCGGCGTTGACCAGGTGCTTTGTCGCAGGCCCGCCCGGCGCGGCCAGCACCAGGAAGTCGGCCCAGGCGGCGAGCGACTTCAGGTCGTCGAAGTAGCGGTGCGTCGCGCCTTCGCGCGGCTTGCGGTTGTGATAGCCGATCTCCAGGTCGAACGCGGCGGCGCGCTTGGCGATCTTCTGGCCGATGGTGCCGAGGCCCAGGATGCCGAGCTTCTTGCCCGAGACATTGGCCGGCTGCGGAATGGCTTCGCGCCACACGCCCTCGCGGCACAGCCGGTCGAGCTTGCGGAATTCGCGCACGATGCCGATCAGCATGCCGAAGGCGTGGTCGGCCACGCAGTCGTCGTTGGTGCCGGCGCCGTTGGCCGTGACGATGCCGCGCGCACGCGTCACCTCGAGCGGCACGCCTTCGTAGCCTGCGCCCATGCAGCAGATCAACTCGACGGCGGGCAAGGCCGCGATTTCCTCGGGCGTGATGCCGATCACGCCGATGGTCAGCACCGCGCGGAATTTCTTGCCGTGTTCGGCAATCGCGGCGGCGCGCTCGGCGGCGCCGAAGGCATAGGTCGCGTCATAGATCTCGGCAATCTGGGCCTGGTGGGCGCTCGAGAGGCTGTTGAGCACCAGCAGGGGAATCTTGTTCGACACGTCTGAACTCCTGGATCGAAAAAACAAAGGACGAATGATCGGGCTAGAGCAGCGGCGCTGCTTCGCTCTTCTGCAAAGCCCACATCTGCGCATAGCGGCCCTGCTTGGCGAGCAGCTCGGCATGCGTGCCGCGCTCGACGATCACGCCAGCCTCCAGCACCAAGATCTCGTGCGCGTCGACCACTGTCGACAGGCGGTGCGCGATGACCAGCGTGGTCTTGTCTTGCGCGGCGCTCTTGAGCTCAGACTGGATGGCGCGCTCGTTGGCCGAATCGAGCGCCGAGGTGGCCTCGTCGAAGATCACGATCGGAGGGTTCTTCAGCAGCGTGCGGGCGATAGCCACGCGCTGCTTCTCGCCGCCCGAGAGCTTGAGACCGCGTTCGCCCACGGTGGTTTCGTAGCCCTTGGGCGTGGCCGAGATGAAGTCGTGGATGCGCGCGGCCCGCGCAGCGCCTTCCACCTCTTCGCGGCTCGCACCGGGCCGGCCATAGGCGATGTTGTATTCAACCGTGTCGTTGAACAGCACCGTGTCCTGCGGCACGATGCCGATGGCACGGCGCACGCTCGACTGGGTGACCTCGCGGATGTCTTCGCCGCCGATGGTGATGCGCCCCTGCTGCACGTCGTAGAAGCGGTAGAGCAGCCGCGCCATCGTGGACTTGCCCGAACCCGAGGGACCGACCACCGCCACCGTCTTGCCGGCCGGGATCTCGAAGCTCACATGCTTGAGGATGGGGCGTGCGGCTTCGTAGGCAAAGCTCACGTCCTCGAAGCGCACCGTGGAATCCACGCTCGCAAGGGGCAGCGCGGTGGGCGCATCGCGCACCTCGCGCTCCTTCTCCATCAGCACGAACATCTTGTCCAGGTCGGTCAGGCTCTGCTTGATCTCGCGATAGATCACGCCCAGGAAGTTGAGCGGAATGTAGAGCTGGATCATGAAGGCGTTGACCATCACCAGGTCGCCCAGCGTCATGCGCCCTTCGACCACGCCCGAGGTGGCGCGCCAGAGCATCAGCACCAGGCTGCCGGCAATCAGCAACTGCTGCCCGGCGTTGAGCATGCGCAGCGTGCGCTGGCTCTTGATGGCGGCCTTGCGATAGCGGTCGAGGCTGACATCGTAGCGCTTCGCCTCGAACTCCTCGTTGTTGAAGTACTTGACCGTCTCGTAGTTCAAGAGCGAATCGACCGCGCGGCTCTGCGCCATCGAGTCGAGCTCGTTCATGGTCTTGCGGAACTGGGTGCGCCACTCGGTCACCGTCACCGTGAAGCTGATGTAGAGCACCAGCGCCGCGCCCGTGATCCAGACGAACAGCGAATCGAACTTCACGCCCAGGATCGTGAGCACCAGCACCAGCTCGATGATGGTCGGCACGATGCTGTAGAGCGACATCGAGATCAGCGAGTGCACGCCGCGCGTGCCGCCGGTCTGGCGCTCCAGGTGAAAGCGCAGGCTCAGCGAGTGCAGGTGGCCGAACACCTCCAGCGCGATCTGCCGGGCCGTGCCTTCGGTGGCCTTGGCGAAGATCAGCTCGCGCAGCTCGCCGAAGAGCGCGGTCGAAAAGCGCAGAAGGCCATAGGCCAGCAAGAGCCCGATCGGCACGATCAAGAGCGCCTGGGCCACGTCGGGCTTGGGCGTCATCGTGTCGATCAGGTTCTTGAGCAGCACCGGCACGCCGACGTTGGCCACCTTGGCGCCCACCATGAACGTGAGCGCGGCGATCACCCGCCACTTGCACTTGTACTGCCAGAGGTAGGGAAAGAGGCGGCGCAGCGTCGCCCAGTCGGAACGGTCGCTGCGCGCCGGCGGGTGGCCGGCGACGGTGTGGGGGGAAGGAAGGGCTTCGCCGCTGCGGCGCATGAGGGACAATCGCGGTTGCTTGTTTGTTGCAGATTGTGCCCATGTCCGATATTTCCAGCGCGGCGGCTGCCGCCACCCTCAAGAGCCTGCCCACCGACATGGAGCTGGTGCTCCAGGTCATCCCGATGCCGGCGGATTGCAATGCCAACGGCGACATCTTCGGCGGCTGGGTCATGGCCCAGTGCGACTTGGCCGGCTCGGTGATCCCGGCGCGCTACGCCAAGGGCCGCCAGGCGACGGTGGCGGTCAACGAGTTCATCTTCAAGCAGCCGGTGCGGCTGGGCGACATCCTCTCGTTCTATTCGAAGCTGGTGCGCATCGGGCGCACCTCGGTCACGGTGACGGTCGAGGTGTTTGCCGAGCGCTTCCGGGCGCAGGGCGAGTACATCAAGGTGACGCAGGCCACGTTCACCTACGTGACCATCGACGACAACGGCCGCCCCCGGCCCATCGAACAACAGCCCTGAGCGCAGTCAGACGCCCGGGTCGCGCACCCGCTCGAAGCGTTCGAACTCGCGGTTGATCCAGCGGCCGTCGCGCCGCTCGGTGCGGCGGATGTAGACGGTCTGCACGATGTCCCGCGTATGGGCGTCGATCTCGATCGGGCCGCGCGGGCTTTCGAACTTCAGACCCCGGAAGGCGTCCACCAGCCGCTCCCCGCTCACGCCGCCGCGCACGGCGGGCGAACTCATCGCGGCATCGATGGCAGCGAGTGCATCGTGGGCCGCGACCGCGAAATAGCCCGGCCGCAAGTGGCTGCCGTACTCGGTCTCGAACACGCCCGTGAAGCGGCGGTTGGCCGGGGATTCGTGGGCGAACGAGTAGTGGTGGCTGGTCACGAGCCCGTCGGCCAGTTCGCCGATGCCTTCGAGGTAATGGTCGTCGGTCGCGTCGCCGGTCGCGAGCAGGCGGATGCCGGTGTCGGCCATGCCGCGGTCGCGCCAGAACTTGAGGAAGGTTGTCGGCATCTGCCCCGATGGCAGGAAGAAGAACACCGCCTGCGGCTTGAGCTCGCGCAGCCGCAGCATGTAGGCCGAGTAGTCCAGCGTGTTGAGCGGCACGCGCAGCATCGCTGCCGACTCGGCCGCCGCCGGCGGTGATGCCCGAGACAAAGGCGCTTTCGGCATCGACGCCCGAGGCGTAGTCGGCCACCACCGTGCAGACGTCGCGCAGGCCCTGCTGCAGCGCCCAGCGCGCGAGCGGCAGCGTGACCTGGGCGATGGTGAACGACAACCGCACCGCATAGGGACAGCGCGCCGTGATCCCCGAAGACGCCGCATTCATCACCACCAAAGGCACCTTGGCCTGTGCGGCGATGGTGCCGACGGCATAGGCGTTGGAGCTGAAGTCCAGGCCCGTGAGCAGGTCGACGCGCTCGTTCTCCACGAGGTCCTGCGCCTAGCGGCGCGCCTGTTCGGGCGCGCTGCCAGGCACATCGCGGCGCAGCAGTTCGACCGGGCGACCCGCGATCTGCTGGTTGTGCGCGGCAAGCCAGACCGACATGCCGGCATCGAATTGGCGCCCGCCACCCGCATAGGGGCCGGACCAGGAACCGATGACGCCGATGCGCAGCGGCCTCACGCGCGCCAAGACCAGCGAAGGCGCCGCCAACGTGCCCGCGAGCAAGCCCAAAGTACGCCGGCGCGCGAGGTCGATTGCTACTTTTTCAGTAGCATCATTCGCCCGCTGGGCAGGCGTTGCCGGCGATCTTGTCTCGAAAACTTGCACGACAGACAGTGTACGCGGGCACTGTCTGCGGGCCAACGCGGGGTGACCCTCAGACCTTCGAAAAGTCCGGCTTGCGCTTCTCCATGAAGGCACCGAACGCCTCCTTGGCAGCCGGTTCGCGCAGCATGCGGCCAAAGCTCGCGCCCTCTTCGCCCATGCGCTCGAGCACGGCCGGCAGCTGGGCCTTCTTCAGCAGGCGCTTGGTCTCGACCAGCGCGGTCAACGGCTTGGCCGCGAGCTTGCGGGCCTGCGTCTGGGCGATGCCATTGGCTTCGGTCGGCGGCACCACGCGGTTGACCAGGCCCACTTCGAGCGCGGCCTCGGCCATGAAGGGCTCGCCCAGCAGCAGCGCCTCGGCCGCACGGTGGTAGCCCAGCATCTGCGGCACCAGCAGGCTCGACGCCGCTTCGGGGCACAGGCCCAGGTTCACGAAAGGCATCGAGAAGGCCGCGTTGTCGCCTGCATAGACGAGGTCGCAATGGAACAGCATCGTGGTGCCGATGCCCACGGCCGGGCCGCAGACGGCCGCGACGATGGGCTTCGGAAAAGTCGCGATGCCGCGCAGGAAGCGGAACACTGGCGATTCCTCGTTGGCAGGCGGCGCGTTGAGGAAGTCGCCGATGTCGTTGCCCGCACTGAAGATCGTCGGGTCGCCCTGGATCAGCACGCAGCGCACGGCGGCTTCGCTCTCGGCAGCGGCTAGCGCATCGGCCATCTCGGCGTACATGCTGCTGGTGATCGAGTTGTTCTTGTCGACGCGGTTGAAAGTGATGGTCATCACACCGGCTTCGGTATGGACGAGGATGTCGCTCATGGGAATGGTCCTTGGATAAAACGGTGCCGCGGTTCAGGCGGCGAGTGCTTCACGCACGAAATCGAGACGGTCCTGGCCCCAGAACATCTGGTCGCCGACGAACATGGTGGGCGCGCCGAACGCGCCGCGCTCCACCGCTTCCTGTGTCACGGCCTTCAGGCGATCCTTGACCTCCTGCGCGCCGGCCAGCGCGAGCAAGGCAGTGGCGTCGAAACCTGCATTTTGAAGCACCGTGCCCACCGTGGCCGGGTCGTTGAGGTTGCGCGGGTCCACCCACATCGCGTGGTAGATCGCATCGACATACGCGGCGAAGCGCGCCGGCTCCTTCATCTGGATGCCGGTGGCGCCGCGCATCAGGAGCAGCGTGTTGATCGGGAAATGCGGGTTGTGCACGAAAGGCACGCCGTAGCGCTTCGCGAAGCGCTTCAGGTCGATCGTCATGTACGGGCCCTTGGGGCGGATCTCGGCGGGAGAGTGGTTGCCCGTGGCCTGGAACACGCCGCCTAGCAGCATGGGCTTCCATACCAGCTCGGCGCCTGTGTCTGCGCATACGTGTGGCAGCTGCGTGGCGGCCAAGTAGGCGGCAGGGCTGCCGAAGTCGAAATAGAAGTCGACGGATTTTGTCATTGGTGTCTCCTTATGAGGTGCGTGTGTGCGGGGTGCGTGCACAGGACACCGGGTGGCTCCCCTCCGCGAATGTCCCCCGCTTCGCTCCTCCTTTATTTCGTTGCGGGGAGCACCCGGTGCCCTGTGCACAGTGGACGCGGCCGTTGTGCCGGCGGCTCAAGCGCTGCGCCGAGCGATCACGCCGACGGTGTGCTCTGCGCAGCAAAATAAAGGAGGAGGCATGCGGCCCTAGGCCGCGCCGGGGGACATTCGCGGAGCAGAGCACACCGTCGGCGTGAGCGCGCCCCGAACAACGCACTTCAAACACACCGCGACGAATCGAAAAGCAAGACGTCATCTCAGAATTTCTCGGACCAGGGCCGCAGGTCAAGCTCGTGCGTCCAGGCATCGCGCGGTTGCGAATGCAGCATCCAGTAGCTGTCGGCGATGTGATCCGGATTCAGGATGCCGTCGCTCTCCTTCAGCGCATAGCGCTCGGGGAAGTTGCTGCGGATGAACTCGGTGTCGATCGCGCCGTCGACCACCACATGTGCGACGTGAATGCCCTGCGGGCCGAGTTCGCGCGCCATCGATTGCGCCAATGCGCGCAGCGCCATCTTCGCGCCCGAGAAGGCGCCGAAGTTCGCGGCGCCGCGCAGCGATGCCGTGGCACCGGTGAAGATGATCGTGCCGCGATGCCCACCCTTCGGCAGTTCGCGCGCCACCATGCGCTTGGCCACTTCGCGTCCGTTGAGAAAGCCCGAGAAGCAGGCCATCTCCCACACCTTGAAGTACTTGCGCGCGGTCTCGGTCAGGATGCTTTCGGGCACGTTGGCGCCGATGTTGAACACCATCACCTCGATCGGGCTGACCGTCGATTCGATCTGCTCGATGAGCGCGACCACTTCCTCTTCCTTTCGCGCGTCGCAGGCGAAGGCGTGCGCGCGGCCGCCATCGGCCTCGATCTGCGCGACCAGCGACTGCAGTTTGTCGAGACTGCGCCGCGTGACGCAGGTGGCATAGCCCTCGCGTGCAAAACGGCGTGCGATGGCGCCGCCAGTGGCATCGCCTGCGCCGACGATGAGTGCGGCCTTGGTGAGCGCCATGGTGCTTACTCCTTGTAGTAGACGATCTGGTTCGAGGTGGCGAGTAGCTTGCCCTTCTCACTCCACAGATGCGCCGTCTGATCGAAGAATCCGTTGAAGAACTGCTGCCCCGTCGCACGGCCCAGCAGGTAGCCTGTGCCGACCTCGGCCAGTTGCTCTGGCCCGGCATGGAAGTAGGTGGTGATCGACACCGTGCCCGCCGGTACATGCTTGGCGCGGCGCAGCCAGACGCGCGGATAGAACATGTCGCTCATCGCCGCGAGCGAAGCGAAGTCGAGCGGCCGCGCCTGCGCGTCGCGCAACCAGATACGCGTCTCGCTGTGCTTCAGGCTGTCGTCCCACTTCGCGGGAATGCCGCCGCTGAACGGGCGCATCTCGTACTGGTTGATCCAGGCCACGCCGGACGGGCCGATGCTCATGCGATCGACCGTGTCGGGCTTCGGCGCCTCGGGCATCGGCATGTCGCTCTCGCCCCAGGTGTCGCGGCGCGCGGCCGTTATCACGGTGGCCGTGGTCGTCATGTTCGGCGCGCCGCTGACGCCGGCCTGCGTGATCTGCACGGTCCAGTGCGGCGTCGAGCGGTGGGTGCGCACGGCCGTGGCCTGGAGTCGAAGGCACCGGCTTCGAGCGCCGCCGCGTAGTTGACGGTCAGCGCGATCGGCGTTCCGAGCACGTCGGGGTGCTGCATCACCGATTGCAGCGCGAGGGCTGCGGTGGTGCCGCCAAACGGTCCGACCATGTTCCAGTAGTCGGGGCTGGTCATGCCGGTGAAATGCCCCACGCGGATGTCGCTGTGGTGCAGTGCCAGGGCTTTGTCGAAGGGGTGTTGCGTGCTGCTCATGATGATCGGCAGTGTGCCTCCGGAGGAGGGCGTCACGCAGTCGTGTGCGGGACGTTGGCGTGCTGCACCGCAGTAAGCGCAGCCAGCCAGTGCAGCTTGTCGACCGTGCTTGGCCACAGGCTCTGGCTGAACTGTTCGCGGAAGAAACCGAAGTGGCCGATGCGCCGCGCCTGCACGTCGGCCGGCGCAATGCGCTCCACCGCGCTCGGCGCGCCCGCATACAGGCTCACGAGGCTCTCGGTGCCCGCGAGCGTCATGAGCTCGTCGTCGGTGATCGACAGCGCGAGCACCGGAAAGCGCACGCGGCCGTAGCTCTGCAACGCCAGCTCGCCCTCGGCGCCGACGCTGTAACGCGGGTTCAGGCACCAGCGCCGCCATTGCAGGATCACACCGCGCGGCAGGTTGCCGACCTTCTTGAGCTTGCGGCCCGGAAAGTAGCCCCACAGGCGCGTGACCAGCGGTACGAGCACGAACCAGAAATAGAGGATGCTGCGCCGGAGCTTCGGCGCGTTCTCGCGCCAGTAGCCGCTGCCGGCCGCGATGCTGACGAGGCCATCGACCTGCTCGGGGCGTTGCAGGAATCCCGGCAACTGCGCGCCGAGGCTGTGGCCCAGGAGGTAGAGCGGGTCGTCCGGAAGTTCTGCCTTGGCCACGTCGATGACCGCTTCATAGTCGCGCGCCCAATCGAACAGGTCGGCCTTGAAGCCGCGCAGCGGCGCATCGCCGCGCGAATCGCCCGAGCCGCGGTAGTCGAAGGTCCAGACGCGCAGGTCCTGCTCTGCAAGCCAATGCGCGAAAGGTTCGTAGAACGACTGGCGCACACCCATCGCGCCGCCGATCACGATGCTGGCGCGCGGTGCGCCGGCGGGCTCGTAGCGGCGCACCGCCAGTGGCATGCCGCCGTCGACCGGGAGCTGTTGCTGCGTCTGCATGAGCTTGTCTCCTTCGTTGCTTCGACACTCGTTGCGGTGTCTTTCGCGTGGTTCAGACGCGTTCGAAGATCCCTGCGGCGCCTTGGCCCATGCCCACGCACATCGTGACCATGCCGTACTTCAGGTTCTCGCGGCGCAGCGCATGCACCACGGTCGCCGCGCGGATCGCGCCGGTGGCGCCGAGCGGATGGCCGAGCGCAATCGCGCCGCCCATCGGATTGACCTTCGACGGATCGAGCCCCAGCGTGTTGATCACCGCGAGCGATTGCGCAGCAAAAGCTTCGTTGAGCTCGAACCAGTCGATGTCCTCGTGCTTGAGCCCGGCATAGCGCAGCGCAGCCGGGATGGCTTCGATCGGGCCGATGCCCATGATGTGCGGCGGCACGCCCTTGCTCGCGAAGCTCACGAAGCGCGCGAGCGGCGTGAGGCCGTATTGCTTGACCGCCTTCTCGCTCGCCAGGATCAGCGCGCCTGCGCCGTCGGAGGTCTGCGAGCTGTTGCCGGCCGTCACGGTGCCGCGCGCGGCGAACACGGTGCGCAGCTTGGCGAGGCCTTCGATGCTGGTGTCGGGGCGCGCGCCCTCGTCGAGGTTCACGGTGCGGGTCTGCGCGATCGACTCGCCAGTGGCGAGGTTCGGCGTACGGTCGGTCACCTCGATGGGCGTGATCTCGTCGGCGAACTTGCCGGCCTTCTGCGCGGCCAGTGCCTTCTGGTGCGAGGCGAGTGCGAACGCGTCCTGCGCCTCGCGGCTCACCTTCCACTGCTGCGCGACCTTCTCGGCCGTGAGGCCCATGCCGTAGGCGATGCCCACGTCGCCTTCGCGCTCGAAGATCGAGGGCGACAGCGAGGGCGAGTTGCCCATCATCGGCACCATGCTCATGCTTTCGACGCCGGCGGCGATCATCACGTCGGCCTCGCCGACGCGGATGCGGTCCGCGGCCATCTGCACGGCGGAGAGGCCCGAAGCGCAGAAACGGTTGACGGTGATGCCGCCGATGCTGGTGGGCAGGCCGGCCAGCACCGCGCCGATGCGCGCGACGTTCAGGCCCTGCTGCGATTCGGGAATCGCGCAGCCGCAGATGATGTCTTCGATGGCCTTGGGGTCGAGGCCGGGCACGGCGGCCAGCGCTGCCTTCAGCGTGGTCGCGAGCAGGTCGTCGGGGCGGTAGTTGCGGAAATAGCCGCGGTGGGACTTGCCGATGGGGGGTGCGGGTGGCGGAGACGATGTAGGCGTCTTGGACTTGTTTCATGGCTTGAGATTCCTGGTGTCTTGTTTTGCCCCCTCTCCCGCTTGCGGGAGAGGGTTGGGGTGAGGGTTGTCTTCCTGCAGCGCCTGCAGGATCCGTTCGCGAACCGCATCCGTCTGCGTCAGCACTTCGTTGTTCCAGAACCGGAGCACGCGATAGCCCTGAGCTTCCATGAAGCGGGAGCGGTTCTCGTCGTACGCGGCAGCTTCCACATGCTGCCCACCGTCCAGTTCGACGATCAACTTCGCTTCAAGGCATGCGAAGTACGGGCCGATAGGACGTTGACGACGGAACTTGTAGTTACTAAGGCGGCGATCGCGCAGGTGATACCAGAGCAGGGACTCGGCGTCGGTCGGGGTTTCTCGAAGGCTGCGTGCCCTCACCCTAACCCTCTCCCGCGAGCGGGAGAGGGGACCGGACGTGTCGAGGTCTTCGCTCATGGTCCTTGCCAGGTCAGTTGCGCACCGGCTTCCCCGTGCTCAGCATCCCCATGATCCGCTCCTGCGTCTTCGGATGCACGATCAGCGAGCAGAACGCCTTGCGTTCCAGCGTCATCAAGTATTCCTCCGTCACGAGCGAGCCCGCGTCCACGTCGCCGCCGGTCACCACGTTCGCGATCAGGCTCGCGATGTGGAAGTCGTGCGCGCTGATGAAGCCGCCGTCGCGCATGTTCACCAGCTGGCCCTTGATCGTCGCGGCGCCGCTGCGGCCCGCCACGCGGAAGGTGCGGCGCAGCGGTGCACGGTAGCCGGCGTCGGCCATCGCCTTGGCTTGCTGCAGCGCCACGTAGAGCAGCTCGTCCTTGTTCGGCACGATCACGTCGCTGTCGAGCAGGTAGCCGAGCTTCTTCGAATCGAGCGCGCCGGTGCCGACCTTGGCCATTGCCGCGGCGGTAAAACCTTCGGTGAGAAACGGCAGCAAATCGGTGCCCGTGGAAGCCGATGCGTTCTCGGTCGCACGGCGCGCGATATAGGTCAAGCCGCCTGCGCCAGGAATCAGGCTCACGCCGACTTCGACCAAACCGATGTAGCTTTCCATCGCCACCACACGCTTCGACGAGTAAACGGCCAGCTCGCAGCCACCGCCCAGCGCCAGGCCGCGCACGGCAGACACCACCGGCACGCTCGCATAGCGGATCTTGAGCATCACGTTCTGCAGCTCTTCTTCCGCGCCTTCGACCGCGCCGATGCCCGCGACCACGAAGGCCGGCAGCATCGCCTGCAGGTCGGCGCCGACCGAGAACATCTCGTCGGGCGACCAGATCACCAGGCCCTTGTATTCGGCCTCGGCCAGATCGACCGCGGCACCCAGCGCTTCGGCCACATCGGGGCTGATGGCGTGCATCTTCGAGTGGATGCTCGCGATCAGCACTTCGCCATCGAGCGTCCAGACGCGCACGTCACCCTCATCGCTGATCGTCTTGCCAGCAGTGTTCGCGTCGGCCGCGTTCGCGCCGAGCACGCTCTCGGGGAACAGCTGGCGGTCATGCACCGGCAGCTTGCGTTGCGGAATGAACTGGCCTTGCGATGCGCTCCACGAACCTTCGGGCGTGTGCACGCCGCCGGCCTTGGCCACCGCGCCTTCGAACACCCACTTCGGCAGCGACACCGTGCTCAGTGCCTTGCCCGCGTCGATGTCTTCCTGCACCCACTTGGCGACCTGCGCCCATCCTGCTTCCTGCCAGAGCTCGAACGGGCCCTGCTTCATGCCGAAGCCCCAGCGCATCGCGTAGTCGATGTCACACGCGCTCTCAGCGATGTCGGCCAGGTGCACCGCGGCGTAGTGGAAGCCATCGCGCAGGATGGCCCAGAGGAACTGGCCTTGCGGTCCTTCGCTCTCGCGCAACAGCTTCAGGCGTTCGCCCGCAGGCTTCTTCAACATGCGGCCGTACACCTCGTCGGCCTTGGCACCGGCGGGCACGTAGTCGCCGCTCTTCAGGTCGAAGCGCAAGATGTCGCGGCCGACCTTCTTGAAGAAACCGGCCTTGGTCTTCTGGCCGAGATTGCCCAATTCGAGCAGCTTCGCGAGCACCGGCGGCGTGGCGAAGTTGGCGTAGAACGGATCGCTCTCGGCATTCAGGTTGTCCTGCAGCGTCTTCACGACGTGCGCCATCGTGTCGAGTCCCACCACGTCGGCGGTGCGGAAGGTGCCCGAACTCGCGCGGCCCAGTTTTTTGCCGGTGAGGTCATCCACCACGTCGGGGGTGAGGCCGAACTTCTCGACTTCCTTCAGCGTGGCCAGCATGCCGGCGATGCCGACGCGGTTGGCGATGAAGTTGGGCGTGTCGTGCGCGCGCACCACGCCCTTGCCGAGCGTGCTGGTGACGAAGGCCTCGAGGTCGTCGAGCACCTGCGGTTGCGTGGTGGGCGTGTTGATCAGCTCCACCAGGAACATGTAGCGCGGCGGGTTGAAGAAGTGAATGCCGCAGAAGCGCGGCTTCAAGGCCTCAGGCAGTGCCTCGCTCAGCTTGGTGATCGACAGGCCCGAGGTGTTCGAGGTCAGGATCGAATGCTTGGCGACGTGCGGCGCGATCTTCTTGTAGAGATCGAGCTTCCAGTCCATGCGCTCGGCAATGGCCTCGATGATGAGGTCGCACTCGCCGAACTTGGCGAGGTCGTCGTCGTAGTTGGCCTGCTCGATCAGGCCCGCATCGGCCACGTCACCGAGCGGCGCGGGCTTGAGCTTCTTGAGGTTGTCGATGGCGCGCGTGACGATGCCGTTCTTCGGGCCTTCTTTTGTGGCCAGGTCGAACAGCACGACGGGCACGCGCACGTTGACGAGATGGGCGGCAATCTGCGCGCCCATCACGCCGGCGCCGAGCACGGCGACCTTCTTCACTTGAAATCGGGACATGTTGCTTGGTATTTCTTGGTTGAAAACGCGTGGCGGTTTTACTGCACACGGTTCCAGGTTTGAGTGCGCCAGAAGGGGCCCAGATAGCCGCGCACCTCGAGCTTCTTGCCGCCGTCGATCGGCGTGAAGCTCGCGCGGTATTCCTTGCCGTTCTCGGGGTCGAGGATCTTTCCGCCTTCCCAGACGTCCTTGCCCTCGGCCTTCTTGCCGCCACGGATGATGTCGAGGTCCGTGATGGGCTTGCCCTTGCGGTCGTCGCTGCATTCGTCGCAGACCGCGTCGGGCTTGGCGTCCTTCTTCAACGACTTCTCGATGCGCCCAAGCAGCGCGCCGTTGGTATCGGCGATGCGGATCTCGGCCTTGACCTCGCCGGTCTTGTCGTCGACGTTGCGCCACAGCCCTACCGGGGTGCTCTGGGCCATGGCCGTGACGGAGGTGGCGACGAGGACGATGGCTGCAAGCGTCGATTTCATGAGGGCTCCCAGTTCGATTGAGTGATCAAGAAGGACAGCGGGCTTTATGCCAGCGCTGCGTCGGTGTCCATCAACACCTTGCTGCCGGCACGCGCAGTGCGCATCAGCGTCGCGGTCTCGGGGAACAGCTTGGCGAAGTAGAAGCGCGCGGTCTGCAGCTTGGCGACATAGAACGGATCGGTGTTGCCGGCCGCGATTTCGCGCAGCGCCACCTGGGCCATGCGGGCGAACAGGTAGCCGAACACGAAGTGGCCGGCCACGCGCAGGTAGTCCACCGCGGCGGCGCCCACTTCGTCGGGGTTCTGGAAGCCCTTGAAGCCGATCTCGGTCGTGAACTTGGTGAGCTGGTCGCCCAGGCCCGCGATCGGGTTGATGAACTCGGCCATCTTCTCGTTCACGCCTTCTTCTTCCACCAGCTTAGCCACGAGCGTGCCGAACTTCTTGAGCGAGGCGCCGTTGTTGCCCAGGATCTTGCGGCCCAAGAGGTCCAGCGACTGGATCGTGTTGGTGCCTTCGTAGATCATGTTGATGCGGTTGTCGCGCACGAACTGCTCCATGCCCCATTCCTTGATGAAGCCGTGGCCGCCGAACACCTGCATGCAGGCGTTGGTCGCGATGTGGCCGTTGTCGGTGATGAAGGCCTTGACGATGGGCGTGAGCAGCGCGACCAGTTCGCCCGAGTCCTTGCGCACCTTCTCGTCGGGATGGTTGTGCTCCTTGTCGAGCAGCAGCGTGCAGAAGATCTGCAGCGCGCGGCCGCCTTCGGCAAACGCCTTGGCGGTGAGCAGCATCTTGCGCACGTCGGGGTGCACGATGATCGGGTCGGCTTCCTTGTCCTTGGCCTTCACGCCCGAGAGCGAGCGCATCTGCGTGCGGTCCTTGGCGTAGGCCAGTGCGTTTTGATAAGCCACCTCGGTCAGGCCGAGCGACTGGTTGCCCACGCCCAGGCGCGCGGCATTCATCATCACGAACATCGCGGCCAGGCCCTTGTGGGGCTCGCCCACCAGCGTGCCGGTGGCGCCTTCGATCACGATCTGCGCGGTGGCGTTGCCGTGGATGCCCATCTTGTGCTCGAGGCCGGCGCAGAAGATCGGGTTGCGCTCGCCGATCGAACCGTCGGCCTTGACCTTGAACTTCGGCACCACGAACAGGCTGATGCCCTTGCTGCCCTTGGGCGCATCGGGCAGGCGGGCCAGCACCAAGTGAATGATGTTCTCCGTCATGTCGTGCTCGCCGGCCGAGATGAAGATCTTGCTGCCGGTGATGCGGTAGGTGCCATCGGCTTGCGGTTCGGCCTTGGTGCGCAGCAGGCCGAGGTCGGTGCCGCAGTGCGGTTCGGTCAGGCACATGGTGCCGGTCCACTCGCCGCTCGTGAGCTTGGGCAGGTAGGTCTTCTTCTGTTCGTCGGTGCCGTGGGCGGCCAGCGCTTCGTACGCGCCGTGCGAGAGGCCGGGGTACATGGTCCAGGCCTGGTTCGCGCTGTTGAGCATTTCGAACAGGCACTGGTTCACGACGAAGGGCAGGCCCTGGCCGCCAAAGGCCGGGTCGCACGAGAGTGCCGGCCAGCCGCCTTCGATGTACTTGGCGTAGGCGTCCTTGAAACCCTTGGGCGTCTTGACTTCGTGCGTGGTCTTGTCGAGCTTGCAGCCTTCTTCGTCGCCGCTGATGTTGAGCGGGAAGGTCACTTCGGCGGCGAACTTGCCGGCCTCTTCGATCACCGCGTTGATGGTGGCGGCATCGGTGTCGGCATGGGCGGGAAGGGCCTTGAGTTCTTCGGTGACGTTGAGCACTTCGTGCAGCACGAACTGCATGTCACGCACGGGTGGGTTGTAGGTAGGCATCCGGAACTCTCCTGGTCGAAGCTAGATAAAAAGAAAAAAAGGGAAAAACGAAAGCGGGGCCGCGCGCTCAGCGCACGGGCTTGAGACGGCGCGCGGCCGGCGCAGCAACGGCCCCGGCCGCCGGGGCACTGGGCGTTGCGCTGCGCGCAAGGATGTTGTCGAAGCCGACGTTCGCGCGACCAATCGAGCCGGGCACCTGCAGGAAGCGGGCTTCGTAGTGCAGCGCGAGGATCAGGCCGTGGATTTCGAACGCGACCTGGCGCTCGTCGGCATCGGCACGCAGGTGGCCTTCGGTCTGCGACTGGACGATGGCGCGCAGCACGGCCGCCTGCCAGATGCTGACCGACTCGACCAGCGCATCGCGCACCGGGCCGGGACGGTCGTCGAATTCGGAAGCGCCGCTGATGTAGATGCAGCCCGAGTCGATTTCGGTCGAGGTGCGCTTCATCCAGTTGGCGAACATGGCGCGAAGGCGCGGGAGGCCGCGCGGCGCCTTGAGCGCAGGAAAAAACACTTCCTGCTCGAAACGTGCGTGATACTCGCGAACCACCGAGATCTGCAGTTCCTCGCGCGAGCCGAAGTGGGCGAAGACGCCCGACTTGCTCATCTTGGTGATCTCGGCCACGGCGCCGATCGACAGGCCTTCGAGCCCGATCTGCGCAGCCAGCGCCAGCGCGGCGTCGACGATCACGGCCTTGGTCTGCTGGCCTTTCTGGGCGGCGCGGGCCGGCTTGGCGGGAACGGCATTGACAGACATCGTGGAAGCTCCGAATAAAACGAACGGTCGTTCTATTTTGCGGGAGCTTTGCTCTTTTGACCGCCAATTCCCTTCAGTTTCAGAAGGTTAATTGAGGTGGAGCGGGACCGCCACCGGCCCCGTCCGGATCAGAACTCCTGCGAGACGGGCCGCAGCACCACTTCGTTGATGTCCACGTTCGCGGGTTGCTCCACCGCGTAGACCACGGCGCGCGCCACCGAATCCGCAGGAATCTGGTTGGCGTCGTAGAACGCCTTCACGCCGGCCGCGCTCTCGGCGTCACTGCTGCCGAACTTCAACTCCGACTCGACGGCACCGGGCGACACGATAGTCACGCGCACGCCGCTGTTGCCCATTTCCACGCGCAGCCCCTCGGAGATGGCCCGCACCGCATGCTTCGTCGCGCTGTAGACCATGCCGATGGGCGTGAACACCTTCAGCCCCGCGATGGATGCGACGTTGACGATGTGCCCACTGCCCTGCACCTGCATGCGCGGCAACACGGCGGCGATGCCGTAGAGCACGCCCTTGATGTTGACGTCGATGGTGCGGTCCCACTCGTCGACCTTGAGCTTCTCGAGCGGCGAGAGCGGCATCACGCCCGCATTGTTGACCAGCACGTCGATGCGGCCGAAGGCCTCGACCGTCGCTGCGGCGAGCTTCTCGAGATCGGCGCGCCTGGCCACGTCGGTGGCAACCGCGATCGCCTCGCCGCCGGCTTCGCGGATTTCGGCGACCACCTTGTCGAGCCGGTCGGTGCGGCGGGCCGCGAGCACGACCTTCGCGCCGCGTGCGGCCAGGTGGCGCGCCGTGGATTCGCCGAGCCCGCTGCTCGCGCCGGTGACGATGGCGACCTTGCCTTTGATGTTGTCTTGAACGGATGTCATGGAAATTCCTTTGGCGTGTGTTGAAGAAGAAGTGCATGCAGTGTGGAAAATCCAGTCGTTCCAGTAAATGAAACTCTGGCGACTTCACAATTCCTCAAAAAGGAACACGCCATGTCCAACCGCCTCGAAGCCCTTCGCGTGTTCTTCACCGCCGCCGATGCCGCCAACTTCCGCGAAGCCGCCGTGCGCCTGTCGGTCTCGCCGCAGGTCGTGACGCGCGCGGTGCGCGAACTGGAAGAAGAACTGGGCGAGCCGTTGTTCCATCGCAGCACGCGCGGCGTTCAGCTCACCGACTTCGGCCGGCAGCTTGCGGAACGCGCCCGCGTGGCGGTGGGTGGTGTCGACGAACTCTTCCACCGCATCGACCGGCGCGCGCTCTCGCAGCACGCGGGCACGGTGCGGGTCACGGCGCCACATGTGTATGGCCGGCTCATTCCGCAAGCGCTGGCGCCGCTGCTGGCGGGGCATCCCGGGCTCGTGCTCGACCTGCGCCTGTCGGAGCAGCATGCCGACGTGGTCGATCAACAGATCGACATCGGCGTGCGCGTCGGGCCGATGCGCGACGCACGCTTCGTCGCGCGCGCCGTGGGAAAGATGCCACTGCGCGTGGTGGGCTCGCCGGTACTCGTCGACAGGGTCGGCACACCGCGCAACCTCGATGCGCTCTCGACACTGCCGGTCACCGCACTGATCGACCGCTCCTCGGGCCGCCCCTGGCCGTGGGCGTTCAGCAAGAAGCGGCTGTTCACCGTGTCGTCGCCCGCGTTCGTGACGGACAACATCGACGCCGAATGCGCCGCCGTGCTCGCGGGTGTCGGCTTCGGCCAGCTCATCGGGCCGCTGGCCGAGCCATGACTGCAGTCTGGCGCGCTGGTGGAGGTGCTGGCGGCCGACGCGCCGGAGCCCTGGCCCATCAACGTCTACCGCCCGCAGCGCGCACCGGTGCCGGCGCGCGTGCGGCTTGTCTACGACGAGCTTGTCCGCGTGCTGCGCTGAAGCGCGCCGTCAGTCGTACTTCTGCCCGGTGCGCATCAGCTCGGGCGTGCCGATCACCTCGTTGAGCGCATCGAAGTCCAGCATCCACGGCCGCCACGGCTGCGTGGTGCGGTGCTGGTGCAGGCTCGCGTAGTAGCCCTGCAGCGTGTGCACCACGGCACGCGCCGTGCCGCCCGGGAAGATCGCGATGCGAAAGCCGTGCTTCTGCAGCGCATCCGCATCCTGGATCGGCGTCTTGCCGCCTTCGACCATGTTGGCGAGCAGCGGCACGCGGTCGCCGAAGCGGCGGCAGGCCGCGTCCATCTGCTCGGGCGAGCGCAGCGCCTCGATGAAGAGCGCGTCCACGCCGCAGGCGAGGTACGCCTCGGCACGGTCGAGCGCGGCCTCCAGCCCTTCGACGGCCACCGCATCGGTGCGCGCGAGGATCAGCGTGTCGCTCGACGTTCGCGCGTCCAGCGCAGCCTTGAGCTTGCCGACCATCTCGCGCTCGGGCACCACGGCCTTGCCGTCGAGGTGGCCGCAGCGCTTGGGAAAGGTCTGGTCCTCGATCTGCACCATCGCCGCGCCCGCGCGCTCGAAGCCGCGCACGGTGCGCTGGGTGTTGAGCGCGTTGCCGAAGCCGGTGTCGGCATCGACGATCACGGGCAGGCTCACGCGCTCGGTGATGCGCGCGAGCGTGTCGGCCACCTCGGTGAAGGTGGTGAGGCCGACGTCGGAGCGGCCCAGGCGCGTGTAGGCGATGGAGGCGCCCGAGAGGTAGAGCGCCTCGAAACCGGCCTGCTCGGCCACCAATGCGCTGAGCGCGTCGTACACACCGGGCGCGAGCACGATGTCGTTGCGCGCGAGTCGGGTCTTGAAGGAGGGATTCGTCATGCGGACGCTTTCGTCGAATGGATCAATGCGGCGGCTGTGCGCGCCGCGATGTAGCCGCCGGCCACCGCGCTCAGCAGGCCGTTGCCGGAGAGATAGCCCCACACCGCATCGCCAGAAACACCGCCCGCCGCGCCACCGGCGGCGAACAGGTTGGCGAAGGGCGTGCCGTCGTGGCGCAGCACGCGCATGTCGGACGCGGTGTCGAGGCCGCCTTGGGTGTGGAAGAGCGCGCCCGTGACCTTCACTGCGAAATAGGGCGCTTCGAGCACGCGTGAGAATACGCGGCCGTCGGGCGGTGGCGTGCCGGCGCGCATCGCGTCGAGCGTGCCTTGCAGCACCGCCGGCTCACAGCCGATGCAGTCCGCGAGCGCCGCGACCGACTCACAGCGGCGCAAGGCGCCCGCCGCCTCCGCATCGCAGAAGTCGGGAAAGCCCCGCGCCAGTGCGAGCAACGGCGTGTCGAACACATTCCACGCAATGCCGCCCGGCTGCGCGAGCACGTGCACCGCGGCTTCCGAGTAGCCCTGGGTCTCGTCATGAAAGCGCCGGCCCTCGCAGTTGATCTGCACGCCGCCTTCCATCATCACGGCCCACGACATGAGCGCGCCTTGCGGCGTGACTCATGAACCGTGGCCCTGGTAGCCACCGAGATCGCGCAGACGCGCGCCCAACGATTCGCCCCAGAGGATCGCGCTGCCGTCGTGGCTGTCGTGGCCGCCGAAGGCGGCCTCGGCCATCTCGGGCAGCAACGTGCGCACCATTTCCGCATTGCAGCCGAAGCCATTGCAGGCGAGCAACAGCGCATCGCAGCTCAGGGACTCGCGACTACCGTCGGGCCGCGCATAGTCGATGCCGATCACGCGGTCTTCGGCATCGAGCACCAGCGTGTCGACCATCGCCTGCGTCAGCACGGGAATGCCCGCCGCCTCGACGGCCGCCTGCAAGGCGGCCATCAGCGACGCGCCTGTTTTCTGCGGCAGCGAATGCATGCGATGCACGCTGTGACCCGGATAGAGAAAGCCGTCGAGCAGCATCCACTGCAGGCCGTGCCGTTCCTGCAGCGCATCGAGCGCCGGGCCGATGGATTCCGCATAGGCCTCGACCAATGCAGGCGCCGCGCGGCCGTGGGCCTTGGCCTGGATGTCGGCGGCGAAGCGCTTGGCGCTGTCGTCGTGCACGCCGTGCTCGCGCTGCGTGCGGGTGCCGGGCGCGGGGATGAAACCCGAGGACAGCGCGGTCGATCCGCTCGGCAGCGCATCGCGCTCCAGCACCACGCAGTCCACACCCGCATCGCTCAGCATCAGTGCGGCCGTGAGCCCGCAGGCGCCGCCGCCGACGATCGCCACCGGCACGTGCACTTCGGCCTCGACCTGCGCGGCGCGACGGATGTGGCGCGAAGGCTTTGTCGTCATGCGAGCGATGCGATGCAGGCCGCGCAGTCCATCACCTCGGCCACGTTGCGCATGTCGGCCAGCGAGGTCTGGTGGCGTTCTTCGCCGAAGGCCGCGCAGCCGTCGGCCAGCACCAGCGTGCGGTAGTCGCGCATGTGCGCATCGCGCACGGTGCTCGCGACGCCGCCGTTGGTGACGATGCCGCAGACAGCCACCGTGTCGATGCCCGCCCGGCGCAGCACCCAGTCGAGCTGCGTATTGAAGAAGGCCGAGTACGCGACCTTGCTCACCGTCACGTCGACCAGCCCGGTCAGCGCATCGACGTTCGCCTGGCCCCAGCTTCCGGGCGCGAAGTCGCCTCTCTTCAGGTACGGGCGCAGCGCCTTGAGGTGCGGCGAGACCATCGGCTCGCCGGCCGCGTCGGGCCACAGCGTGAACTGGCTCGCGACCACGAGACCTCCCGCCGCCTTGAGCGCGCGCGCCACCCCGGCCACGCGCGCGGGCAGCAGCAGCGCCGGCGGATTGGTATCGCCGCCGCGCGCATAGGCGCCGTTGGCATCGAGAAAGTCGTTCTGCAGGTCGATGACGACCAGCGCCGTCTTCGCTGCAACGGGTTTCGTGCCTGCGCTCATGACAGCCTCACCAGCAGGTTGCCGTGCGCATCGACCTCGGCGTGGAAGCCGGGCTCGAGCCACACGGTGGTGTCGGCCTGCTCAAGGATCGCAGGCCCATCGATGCGCGCAGCCACCGGCAGTTCGAGCCGCGCGTAGCGCATGGCCTCGTGCCACCGGCCGTCGTGGAACACGCGCTGCATGCCGAGCGGCGCGGTGCTGCCCTGCCCTTCGGGCGCCAGCACCTTCAGGTCGAACTTGGAGCGCACGCCGATGCGTGCGTAGCGCAGGTTCATCACGCGGATCGGGATGCCTTCGAGCACACGGCCGAAGGCGGCGGTGTAGCTGGCTTCGAACGCGGCGCGGATCGACTGCGCCGTGATTGGCACGCTGCCTGCATCGGCCAGCACCACGGGCAGCGTGTGCGTCTGGCCCGCATAGAGCATGTCGAGCGCGATGACCTCGCGCACTTCGTCGAAGCGCACGCCCGAAGAATCGAGGCGCTGCTGGCAGCTCGCGGCCAGCGCGTCGATGCGGCGCTGCAAGTCGCCAACGTCGAGTTCGGCCAGCGGCTTGTTGAGGGTCTGCACCGCGTCGTGGCGCATGTCGGCAATCACGCAGCCCAGGGCCGAGGTCACGCCGGGATAGCGCGGCACGATGCCCGTGGCCACCCCCACCTCGCGCATCATCGCGCACACATGCAGTGCACCGTCACCGCCGAAAGGCATGTAGGCGAAGCGGCGCGGGTCATGCCCGCGCTCGATCGACACGAGGCGAATCGCACCCGCCATGCGCGCATTGGCGACCGTCAGAATCGCCTCGGCCGCGGCGTGCATGTCGAGGCCGAGCGGTCGCGCGACGTGCTCCTCGATGGCCTGGCGCGACTTCTCGGCATCCAGCGCTGCCAGCAGTCCGCCGCCCAGCGGGCGATCCGCCGCGATGCGCCCGAGCAGCACGTTGGCATCCGTCACCGTCGGCCGCATGTTGCCGCGCCCATAGCAAGCCGGTCCCGGCACACTGCCGGCCGACTCAGGTCCGACCTGCAGCATACCGCTCGCATCCACCGAGGCGATGGAGCCGCCGCCGGCGCCGATGGTCTCGATCTGGATCATCGGCGAGCGGATCACCATGCCGAACTCGATGGCGGTCTGCGCCGCCAGCGCGGCCTCGCCGTTCGCCACCAGCGACACGTCGAACGAGGTGCCGCCCATGTCGCCGGTGATCGCATTCGGAAAGCCGGCCGCGCGCGCAATGGCCGCACAGGCAATCACGCCAGTCGCCGGGCCCGACAGCGCCGTGCGCACCGGCAGGTCGCTCGCGGTCTGGCGCGACATCACGCCGCCATTGCTCTGCACCACCAACAGTTCGCCGGCAAAGCCCTGCCCGCGCAGGTCCGATTCGAGCCGCTCGAGGTAGCCGCCCACCACGGGCTGCAGCGCGGCGTTGAGCGTGGCGGTCGAGCAGCGCTCGAATCGCGGATCTCGGGCAGCACCTCGCTGGCCGAGGTGACATGCGGGTTGGGCCAGAGCGCGCGCACCGCCGCGACGGCCAGCCGTTCGTTCTCGGGGTTGGCATAGGTGTTGATGAAGAACACGCACACGGCCTCGCAGCCCGCTTCGAGCAGCGAGCGCGCTTCGGCGCGCACCTGTTCGAGATCGACCGCCGTGTGCAGCGTGCCGTCCGCGAGCACGCGCTCGTCCACTTCGCGACGCAGGTCGCGCGGCACCACCGGCGTGAAGCTGCCGCGCAGGCCCCAGGTCTCGGGCCGGTCGCGGCGGCGCATCTCCAGCACGTCGCGGAAACCGCGTGTGGTGATGATGCCGGTGCGCGCCACCTTGCGTTCGAGCAGCGCATTGGTGCCGACCGTGGTGCCGTGCACGATGGTGGCGATGGCCGCGGCCGAATCGGCCACGCGGGCCACGCCGTTCATGAAGCCGCGCGCTTCCTCACCGCGCGTGGAAGGCACCTTGACGATGCGCGCCGTGCCATTCGCTTCGTCGAGCACGAAGAGGTCGGTGAAGGTGCCGCCGATATCGACGCCGACGACAAGAGATTTACCAGTGGAAGTCATTCGGACGCCTTCTTCTTGCTGCTGCTGCCGGTGGGGGTTCCGGTCGTCACATAGCCCATCGCGCTGTCGGCTTCGCGTTGTGGCGCAGGCCGATCGGCCGCGTGGCCCCAGCCGCCGCCACCAGGCGTTTCGAGCCGCACGCGCTCACCGCGCGCGAGTCGGATGCCGCGCATCTTCGACACCATGGGCGGCGTGTGCCATTCGCCCGCGTTCTCGTAGCTGAACACGTTGACGGCGCCCGAGCCGCCGCCCGCGATGCCCTTGGGCGGCGAGGTGCCGCGCTCGCCGAAGACAAACACTTCGGCGTCCTTCTCGAGCAGTTCGATCTCATAGACAGCACCCAGGCCGCCGCGGTGCCGGCCGTCGCCGCCCGAATCGGCGCGCAGAGACCATTCGGTGAAGCGCACCGGATAGGCGGCTTCCAGAATTTCGAGCGGCGGGATCGTCGCGGTCGAGATCGGCGCGTTGCCGTGCGACAGCCCGTCGCCGCCCGAGTGGCCGCCATGGCCGCCGCCGAAGAAACTGAACATCACCCAGCGCTGGCCCTCGCGGCCCTTGTCGCTGCGGTGGCCCGCGATGGACAGCGCATTGATCGTGCCGTAGGCCTGCGCCACGGCGCGCGTCGGGTCGGCCTGCGCGGCGGCGCTGAAGATCACGTCGATCATGCGCAGGATGGTCTCGGTGTAGCCGCCGACCGGGCGCGGGCGCTCGCAGTTGATCACGAGCTTGTCGGGGATGTCGAAGTCCACCGCGTCGAGCACGCCGGCATTCGCCGGCACGTCCGGGAACAAGTGCTTGAGCGCGACGTAGCAAGCCGCCACAGCCGTGGCGCGCGAGATGTTCACCGGCCCCGCGCATTGCGGCGAGGTGCGCGAGAAGTCGAGCAGCAGGCGGTCGCCCGCCACCGTCATGTCGAGCGCGATGGTCAGCGGCTCGTTCACGATGCCGTCGTTGTCGAGCACGTCCTCGAAGCTGTAGCGGCTATCGGGCAGCGAGGCGATGTGCGAGCGCATGAGGCGCAGCGCGCGGCTGCGCAACTCGCCGAGCGCGTTGAGCACCAGGTCGTCGCCGTACTCGTCGAGCAGGCCGTTCAGCCGCTTCTCACCGAGCTCCAGCGCGGCGAGTTGGCCGTTCAGGTCGCCCCAGAGGCTGTCGGGCAGGCGCGTGTTGGCCTGCAGGATCGCGAGCACGTCCGCATCGAGCACGCCGTCGCGCACGATGCGCACCGGCGGAATCTGTACCGCCTCCTGCCAGCACTCGGTCGCGGCCGGGTTGTAGTTGCCGGGCACCGCGCCGCCCACGTCGTGCCAGTGCGCGGCCGAGGCCATGTAGCAATACAGCTTGCCGTTGCGGAAGAACGGCTTCACCAGCTTGAAGTCGTTGGCGTGCGTGCCGCCGTCGTAGGCGTCGTTGCTGATCCAGATGTCGCCGTCCTTCATGCCGCCGCGCGGCGCGGCCGCCTTGGCGGTGGCGCGCACCGCCAAGGCCCTGGCGCCGACGAACACCGGCAGGCCCGACTTGCCCTGCACCAGCGTGTCGCCGCTCACCGCGTCGTACAGGCCGTGGCAGGCGTCGTGCGCCTCGGCAATGATGGGATTGAATGCGCTGCGGTAGAGCGTGGCGTCCATTTCGTCAGCCACCTGTTCGAGGCGGCCGCGCAGCACGGCGAGCGTAACGGGGTCTAGTGCGTTGTTCATGCTCAGTCCACTTTCGCGCCGCTGGTCTTCACGACCTTGGCCCATTTGTCGATTTCTTTTTTCACGTGCGCAGTGAATTCCGCTTGCGTGGAGCCCACGGGCTCGGCGCCGAGCGCGGCGAGCTTCTCGCGCACGTCGGGCAGTTTCAGGATGCGCTGCACCTCGGCCGAGAGCTTGTCCACCACCGGTTGCGGCGTGCCCTTGGGCGCGAACAGGCCCGACCACGCATCGGCGTAGAAGCCCGGGTAGGTTTCCGAGATGGTCGGCAGATCGGGCAGCGACGGCGAGCGGCGCAGACTGGTGAGCGCAATGGCGCGCAGCTTACCGGCCTTGATGTGCGGCAGCGCGGACGGCAGTCCGTCGACCATCATCTGGACCTGCCCGGCGAGCAGGTCGGACACGGCCGGCGCGCTGCCCTTGTAGGGCACGTGCGTGATGTCGACGCCGGCGTCGGACTTGAGCATTTCCATGCCGAGGTGCGCAGCCGTGCCGTTGCCGAGCGACGCGTAGTTGAGCTTGCCGGGCTCCTTCTTCGCGAGCGCCACGAGCTCGGCCAGGTTCTTCGCCGGCACCGACGGATACACCACCAGCACGTTGGGCACCACCGCGACCTGGCTGATGGCGACGAAATCGGCCACCGGGTCGTAGGACATCTTGCTGTAAAGCGAGGTGTTGATGGCATGCGAGCCGGTCACGCCCATCACCAGCGTGTAGCCGTCGGCCGGCGACTTGGCGACGAGGTCGGAGCCCACGTTGCCGCCCGCGCCCGCGCGGTTGTCGACCAGCACGGGCTGGCCCCAGTGCTCGCTCATCTTCACCGCGACGAGGCGCGCCGCTGCATCGGTGGCGCCGCCCGGCGGGAACGGCACGACGAGGCGTATCGCCTTGTTCGGAAAATCGCTCGCCTGGGCGGCCGCGGCGAGCGGGAGACAGACGAGGAGCGTGCTCGCGAGATAGCGCAGGAGTTTCATGATGGGGTGGGCTGTGAGGGTGAGGAGTGGGTCAGGCTGCGAGCGCTTGCCACAGCGTGCGAAGGCCGGTATCGGCAGGTGCGTCGAGCACCGCGTCGCAGAAGCGCACGGCCTTCGGGCCTTCAACGCTGTGCGCGGCGTAGTGCGTGAACTTGGCAGCGAGCGCCGCGCGGTCGAGCGGGCTGGCCGCATCGCCCACGATGGTGCCTACCGTTTTCTGGAGCGTGCCGCCGGTTTGCGTCACGGTGAGCGTGGCGCCGCGCTGCCTGCGCGCCGTCAGGTCCGCATCGGTCTCGAGCACGACCAATGCTTCGAGCCGTCGCAGTGCGGCGTCGTCGAAGCGCGGTACGGCATAGACCGAGGGGTCGACATCGCCGAAGCGCAGCATCGCCGCGACACCGAACGACAGGCTGAACTGCGCTTGGATCGGCGTGCGCGGCGCGCGGTTGCCGCAGTAGACGATGGCCTCGTCGTACACCTTGAGCACGATAGCCTCGATAGCCGTGCCGTTGCCGCCCAGCTGCTCGCGGATCTCACGCGCGGCGGTCGCGCCGTAGCGTACATGGCGCACGGCCGCGAAGGGCTTGAGGTAGGCGTCCCGCAGCAGCAGCGTCGCCGCATCGGGCAATGGCTGCGCGGTCGCGGCCGAGTGCGTGTGCGCGTAATGGGCCAGTGCGCCCTCCGGTGCGTCGATGCCGGCCGCGCTCGCGAAGGCCGCTTGCAGCCCCAGCGATGCGCTGTGGCCGAGGTAGGTGTTGCGGGCGGTGCGGCCCTCGCGCACCGGCAGGTAGAGGCTGGTCGCCAGCTGGCAAGCCGCGATGTCGATGGCTTGCATGATGCCTGCCGCCGAAAGCCCGAGCAGGCGCGCGACACCCGCCGCCACGCCGAGCGCGGGCCAGTTCGCATCGACGTGCATGCCGGGCCGGATGCGCAGCCAGGCGCCGCAGCGCGCGCCGACTTCGTAGCCCAGCACGAAGGCATCGACGAACTCGCCAAGGCTGGCGCCGCGCCGCAGCGCCAGCGGCAGCAGCGCCGCCACCAGCGGCGCGCCGGGGCGACCATGCGCGAGCGCGTGGCCTTCGCAGGCCTCGTCCCAGGTCGCGGCCATGGCCAGCACCTGCGCGGCGGCCTGCACGCCCATCGCGGCACCGCCGGGGAAAGAGAAATCGCCGGGCTCGCAGGTCCCGAGCGCCGCTTCGAGCCGCCGCACTTCGTCCGCATGCCGGCCCGCGAGCGCACAGCCGACGGTGTCGACCAGCAGGCGCCGCGCCTGCAGCGCGGCCTCGACCGTGGCAGGCTGCGCCGCGTGCAGCGCCACCGTGGCCCGCAGCACAGTGCGTTGCGGATCGTCCTCAGCTTGCATCGGCTTCTTTCTTCGCGGCCATGCGCTGGCGCAGCAGCCGCAGCAGGCCACCGGCATCGACCATGTCCATCAGGAAGCCCGGCACGGGCTCGCAGGCGAGCGTGCGCGCGTCGGCATTGCGCACGGCGGGCGTGCGGGTGTCGAGCGCGATGCGTTCTCCATCGCCCAGCGATTCGGCTTCGGCGCAGGTCAGCAGCAGCAGGCCGACGTTGAAGGCATTGCGGAAGTAGAGCCCGCTGTACGACGGTGCGATCACCGCCGCCACGCCGAGCTGCACGAGCACGGCCGCAGCCTGCTCGCGCGAGGAGCCGATGCCGAAGTTGGGGCCGGCCACGACCACGTCGCCCGGCTGCACCTCGCGCGCGAACTCGGGGCGAATGGCTTCGAGGCAATGCCTGGCAATGACGTCGATGCCGTGCTTCATCGCATGGCCGGGCGCGAGCGCATCGGTGTCGATGTCGGCGCCCAGGCGCCAGACGCGGTGCAATGTTTCGGCGGTCATGCGAGCACCTCGCGCGGATCGGTCACGCAGCCGCGCAATGCGGCCGCTGCCACCGTGTAGGGCGAGCCCAGGTAGACCTGCGCGGTCAGCGAGCCCATGCGGCCCTTGAAGTTGCGCGCCGTGGTCGAGATGACGGTGATGTCGTCGCCCATCGGGTCGCCGTAGTCGGAGCACGCGCCGCAGGCGGTCGGAAAGAGTTCGGCCCCTGCATCCAGCAGCACCTGCAGCACGCCCTCTTCACGCGCGGCCTCCTGGTCGCGGATGCTGGCGGGCGCCACGATCAGGCGGATGCCGCTCGCCACCTTGTGCCCGCGCAGCACCTGCGCGGCGGCGCGCAGGTCGTCGAGCTTGGCGCCGGTGCAGGCGCCGATGTAGGCCACGTCGACAGGCGTGCCCACGTAACGGCTCACGCCGTGCGCATTGGCCGGGCTGTACGGTGCGGCGATGTACGGTTCGAGCGTGGACGCATCGAAGCGGTGGTCCGTGAGCACGGCGGCGTCGTCGGTGAACCACGGCGCCATGTCCACGGGCGGTGCCCCTGCCCCAGCCAGGAATTCGGCGGTGGTCGCATCGGGTGCGATCAGCCCGGCCTGCGCGCCGAGCTCGGCGCTCATGTTGGAGAGCGTCATGCGCTCCTGCATCGACAGCGCAGTGACCGCCGGCCCGGCGAACTCGACCGCCTGGTAGCGCCCGCCGTTCATGCCGAAGCGGCCGATCATGTGCAGCATCATGTCCTTGGCGGTCACGCCCGCGGGCAGCGCGCCGTCCCACCACACGCGGATGGTCTCGGGCACGCGCAGCCAGATCTCGCCGGTGACCATCACGCCCAGCATCTCGGTGCTTCCGATGCCGAACATGTAGGCGCCGAAAGCGCCGCCCGTGGGCGAGTGCGAGTCGCCGCCCACGCACAGCATGCCGGGGCGGATGTGGCCGTGCTGCGGCACCACCACGTGGCAGATGCCCTGGCTGTCGTAGACGTGCGGTAGTTGCTGGTCGCGCGCCCAGTCGCGCGCGATGCGCACGATGCGGCGCGAATCGTCGTCGCGCTCGGGCACGTAGTGATCCATGACGAGCACCACGCGCGAGCGGTCCCAGATCTGCGCGCCGAGCTCTTCGAGCATCGGCTGCAGCCGGCGCGGGCCCGAGGAGTCGTGGAACATCGCCATGTCGACGCCGCAGGTCACGATCTCGCCCACCGACACCCGCTCGCGTCCGCTGGCGCGTGCGATGAGCTTCTGCACCAGGGTCAGGGCCGGCGCGCGGGTTGGAGCCATCGAGGTCATTCCGGCTTGGCTCCCGAGAACTTGACGACCTTGGCCCAGCGCACGATCTCGCTCTGCACGAAGGCCGAGAACTGTTCGGACGAATTGCCGACCGGAATCGCACCTTCGGTGTCGAGGCGCTGGCGCATGTCGGACTGCTTCAGGGCATGGCGCGCCGCGTCGCCGATCTGCTTCACGCGGTCGGCAGGCATGCGGGCCGGGCCGAAGAGACCGAACCACGCACTCGACTCGTAGCCGGGCAGCGCCTC